>NZ_CAJKOX010000021.1 GCF_905201705.1 uncultured Marvinbryantia sp. | reverse complement strand
TCCGTCTCATCCGCGCGTCCTTCAACCAGCGCCGGAAAACCCTGCAGAACGGGCTTTCCAACGCGCAGGATCTCTCCTTTAGCAAGGAAGAGATCGCAGCCGCAATCGAGTCGCTGGGACTTTCCCCGTCCGTGCGCGGCGAGACGCTGACGCTGGGGCAGTTTGCGCGGCTCGCGGATATTCTGGGCGGAGTATAAATGCATCCTGAAATGCCAGGAAAGCTCACGACCATGTGAGGATTTTGGACAGCATGAAGAGGCAGAAAGGAATTGTAGAATATGCGGCTGGATGACCGGCGTCGGGGACGGAGAGAGGAAAGAGAAGATGATACGGATTGCGATTGTGGAGGACAATAAAACATGCAGGCAGGAGCTGACAGCTTATATCCGGAAATTTGAACAGGAGAGCGGTGAGGCGATCCAGCTCACCTGCTTTGAGGACGGGGAGGATATCGTGACGAACTACCAGGCAGTTTACGATATTATCCTGATGGATATTGAGATGCGATTTATGGACGGTATGACGGCTTCGGAGCGGATCCGCGAGCTTGACGAGGAGGTTGCGATTATATTTATCACAAATATGCCGCAGTATGCGATCCGCGGGTATGCGGTGAACGCGCTGGACTATGTTTTAAAGCCGGTTTCTTATTTTGCCTTTTCACAGCGCCTGGATCGGGCGGTGAGCCGTCTGCGGAAAAAGGAGAAGCATTATCTGGTGATCCGCTTAAAGGGCGGCTCCAAGCGGATCGCAACGGAGGATATCTACTATATAGAAAGCCAGGGGCATTCGCTGATCGTCCACGCGAAGGATGGCACGCATGAGACGTCCGGCACCATGAAGGAGATGGGCGAAAAGCTGGAGCCGTTCCACTTCTGCCAGTGCAATAAGGGGTATCTTGTGAACCTGGAGCATGTGGACAGCATTCAGAACGGATGCGTAATGGTAGGGGGCGATGCGCTTGCAGTCAGCCGTCCGCGCAAGAAAATTTTCCAGGAGACGCTTGCCGCCTATATGAATGAGGTGCTGCTATGATATTCGAACCGGTAATCCCGAATGTTCCGCGCTATTATACCGCAATTGCAGAGTGGATAGCGTGTCTTGTCTATGTTCTGATCCTGAAAAAGCGTTATTCCGCGGCAGGCACAGCAGGAATCCTTGTCGGAGGGCTGGCGGTTCAGATGCTGATACAGCTTGCTGACGGGATGCTGCCGGAAATCCTCTGGGTACCGGGGATGCTTGTGGCGGTGGCATCGATGGGCGGTCTGATCATGCTCTGCTGTGAAATGTCGCTGAAAAATGCGATGTACAATTCGGTGCGCGCTTTCCTGCTCGCGGAGCTTGCGGCATCCCTGGAGTGGCAGCTTTATTTTTATATGGTACACGGCAGACCGAACGACGTATTTTATGTGCGCCTGCTCTATGTCACTGTGATCTATGGAATTGTTTTCTACATTGCCTACAGGCTGGAGCGGCGGGCGCTTGTGGACGGCGATATGCTGCAGGTTTCCACGCGCGAGCTGCTATCAGCCGCGATGATCGGCGCGCTTGCGTTTTTTATGAGTAACCTAAGCTTTTTGTACGAAAACACCCCGTTCAGCAGCAGTATCGAGACGGAGATTTTTAATATCCGCACCTGGGTGGATCTGGCGGGCTTTTTTATTTTGTACGCCTACCATGCGCTTCTGAACGAATTTCATCTGCGCTATGAGCGCGACACCATGGAGGATATGCTGCAGAACCAGCTCATGCAGTACAAGATGTCCAGAGAGAGCATTGACCTTGTAAACCGCAAATATCACGATCTGAAGCATCAGATCGCCGTGCTGCGCGCGGAGAGCAATGCGGACAGGCGCAACGCCTACCTGGACGAGATGGAGAGCGAGATCCGGGTGTACGAGGCGCAGAACAAAACCGGGAACGATATCCTGGATACTGTGCTCACCTCAAAAAGCCTTTATTGTGACAAGCATAAGATCGGTATCACCTGCGTGGCGGACGGGCATCTTCTGGATTTTATGGACGTGATGGATATCTGCACTATTTTCGGAAACGCACTTGACAATGCGATTGAGTGTGAATTAAAGATTCCGGATAAGGAAAAGCGCCTGATCCACCTTTCGGTGGCGGCGAAGAAGCAGTTCCTCACAATCAGCATTGAAAATTACTGTGAGGAGGAAGCGGTGTTTAAGGACGGGCTGCCGCTGACATCAAAAAAGGATCATGCGTATCACGGCTTCGGCGTGAAGAGCATCCAGCACAGCGCGCAGAAATATGGCGGTTCCCTGACGGTGAGCCAGGAAAAAAACTGGTTCCGGCTGATGATCCTGATTCCGCTCCCCTAAAACGAAAAACCGGCACAATGTATAAAAATGAAAAATAGAAATTGTACAATTCGTACAAAGTAAAACCTGCAGCACAGAATAAGGCTGACAATTTGCGCAAGAAAAAGAACAGTTTGTGAAAAGAGTGTGTCCTAAAATAAAATCTGTGGTATATTTTTCACATATTCGGCAGCGTGCGGGAGAAGGTGCAAGGGTTTCCGCAATGCCGGACCGGAAGGGAGAGGAGTAGCTCACCGCTCCGTTCCGAGGAAGAGAAAAAGGAGGATAAAGGTTTTGAAGAGAAAGAAAGTGTTATCATTGCTGCTGGCTTCGACCATGGCTCTGAGTCTTACCGCTTGCGGAGATTCCAGTTCCAAGAAGACGGAGACAACTGCGACAACCGAGGCGGCAGAGGAAACAGAGGCTGCTGCGGCAGAGGAGACTGAGGCAGCGGAAGAAACCGAGGCGGCTGAGACCGAGGCGGAAGAAACAGAAGCTGCTGAGACCGAGGCGGAAGAAACAGAAGCTGCTGAGACCGAGGCAGTAGAAGAAACCGAGGCAGAGACTGCGGCGGCAGACCCGTACAAGACAGCGGATGCAGCGGCAGACCCGTACAAGACAGCAGATGCAGCGGCAGACCCGTACAAGAATGCGGACGCAGCGGCAGCAGACCCGTATAAGAATGCGGACGCAGCGGCAGCAGACCCATACAAGAACGCAGATGCAGCGGCAGCAGACCCGTATAAGAATGCGGACGCAGCAGCGGCAGACCCGTATAAGAACGCGGATGCAGCAGCAGACCCGTATAAGAATGCAGACGCAGCAGCAGACCCGTACAAGAATGCGGACGCAGCAGCAGATCCGTACAAGAACGCGGACGCAGCAGCGGACCCGTACAAGAACGCGGACGCAGCAGCAGACCCGTACAAGAATGCAGATGCAGCAGCAGACCCGTATAAGAATGCAGATGCAGCAGCAGATCCGTATAAGAATGCCGGTGCAGCGGCTGAGGAAACAGAAGCTGAGACGGAGGCTGTAACTGAGGCGGAAGCAGAAACAGAAGCTGAGACGGAAGCAGAAACAGAAGCGGTTACGGAAGCAGCGACCGAGGCTGAAACGGAAGCGGAAGCTTACGTGCCGGTTCCAGGTGACGATGCAAAATATACCGTTACCGTAACGGATGATAACTGGATCAAGATCGAGAATGAAGATGGCGAGACTCTGGGACTTTCCTCTAATTCCGGCGTTAAGATCATCGAAGAAGACGGCTACGCATTCAAGGACCTCGACCAGGACGGCGAGCTGGACGTATATGAGGACTGGAGAAAGACCAGCGAAGAGCGTTCGGAAGATCTGGTAAGCCAGATGGAAGGCTCCGAGATGGCGGCAATGCTCACACACGGCGGCTGGGGCGATTTCACCACTGAACCGCTTACCGATGAAGACGGCTCCGCAACCTATTTAAGACAGGGCGGACGCGGCGGCGTTACCAGAAACATTTCCCAGGGCGGCGGCGCACATGCAAAATGGACCAACGAAATCCAGGCAGTTGCTGAGAGCTGCTTATACGGTATCCCGGCTATGATCTCTATCGACCCGGCAAATATTTCCGGTCTGATCGAGACGGTTTCCCTGGCATCTACCATGGATCCGGAGCTGGCGGCTGAGATCGGTGAGGAAACCTCGAAGCAGTACCGTGCGGCAGGTGTTACCGCGCTCCTTGGACCGCAGGTAGATATCGCATCTCCGGTTATGGATCGCGCAGGCGGAACCTACGGTGAGGATCCGCAGCTTACACTGGATATCGCAACCGCTTATGTAAATGCGATGCAGTCCACTTATGATGAAAACGGCGAAGACCTTGGATGGGGCGACGAGTCCGTATATTGCTTCACGAAGCACTACGGCGGCGCAGGCTCTACCGAGGGCGGACGCAACGACCACAGCAATGCAGGACGTTATGCTACGTTCCCGGGCAACAACCTGCAGGCACACCTGATCACCTACTTTGACGGCGTATTCAACCTGCCGGGACTGACAGGCGCATCGGGTATCATGACAGAATATGCGATCAACGTAGATGCAGACGGCAACCCGTATGGCGGCGAGTGGGCAGGCGCTTACAATCCGTTTATGTACGGCCTTCTGGAGGAGGCTGGCTACGACAGCCTGAAGATCACTGACTGGGGCGTATATCAGTTCGCAGGCGTATGGGGTGCAGAATCCCTGGAAGAGCCGGATCGCATCGCTACAAGCTGGGAGAGAGGTGCAAACCTGCTCGGCGGTTACAGCAATGTTGAGAATGCTGTAGCAGCTTACAACATCCTGGTAGAGCGCGACGGACAGGAAAAGGCAGATGAGATCGTTGGACATGCGGCTTACAACTACATTATCGTAATGATGAACCTTGGCATGTTCGACCAGCCGTACAGCGATTCCGCATACGCAGATTCTATCGTTTACAGTGATTCCGCAAACGAGTACGGTCTGGAAACACAGAGACAGTCTGTAGTTATGATCAAGAACGACGGCGTGATCAGCGAGAAGGAAGCTTCCGAAGAAAAACCGACCGTATACGTACCGTATGTATACAACACAGGCTTCAGCGCAACCTGGATGACAGGTATCAGCCAGGGTACACCGTCCTGGACACCGGGTATGGACCTTGAAGTTCTCGGCAAGTATTTCAACATCGTAACCGATACACTGGGCGATCCGACCGGCGAGGCGGATGCAAACGGCAACGCGACCTACACGAAGGATGACCTTACACGTGCAACTGAGGAAGAAATTGCAGCGTGCGACTATATCCTGGTTGGCATGAGCAATGCATACAGCGTTTCCTACAATGCGCTTATGACAGGTGCATTCGGCGGCGCACCGGCTCCGGAAGGAACGGAAGATGAATGGTATCCGGCATCCCTGCAGTACGCAGAGTACACGGCTGACACCGCACGCGAGGTTTCCATCTCCGGTAAGATCCTGGAAGACGGCACGAAGGAAAACCGTTCCTACAAGGGCAATACCGCTCCGGCAGCAGCAAACTACGGCGATCTGGAAGCACTCCAGTATGCGGATTCTGTTGCAGGCGACATTCCGGTGATCGTTTCCATGAAGATGGAACGCGGCATGGTTTGGGATGAGGTAGAGCCGCTGGCAGACGCTATCCTGGTATGCTACAACAAGCAGTACAATGACGTTGTTGCTGAGATCATCCTTGGCCAGACAGAGCCGAACGGTCTTCTGGTATTCCAGCAGCCGGCTTCCATGGAAGTAGTAGAGGCACAGCTTGAGGACGTTCCGCGCGACATGGAATGCTACGTAGACGCAGCAGGCAACACCTATGATTTCGCATTTGGTATGAACTGGGCAGGCGTGATCAGCGACGAGCGCACAGAGAAATACTCTGCAGAACCGCTGACAACCATCCAGAGCCTTGATTTTGCGGCATATGAGGCAGCTTATGCAGGTGAGGGCGCAGTGGAAGCAGATGCGGAAGAGGCAACAGAAGCAGAAACTGACACGGTAACAGAAGAAGAAACAGAAGCGGAAACGGAAGCAGTAACAGATGCGGAAACAGAAACAGAAGCAGTAACAGACGCGGAAGAAGAAACGGAAGCGGAAACAGACGCAGAAACAGAAACCGAGACAGAAACAGAAGCGGAGACTGACGCGGAAACAGAAACGGAAACCGAGACAGAAGCATAGTTTATAGCTCAGGTTTTATCAGACTGCGGGGCTGGATGAGCTCAGCCCTGCAGTGCTCTTCCTTTAGAGTCCGGCAGGGGATTATCCTCTGCCGGATTTTCTTGCCATGCATACGACAAAAACGTCCGGTGGACGTTTTTAGTCTGGCGGGACCGCACGGTATTTCCCCATGCGGTATCTGCCGATACTCAGTCTTTACATTTCTGCCCTACAAACAGACAGCGGTCAGTGAATTACCTCATAGCGTAATCTGAGATAGGAATTTTTCAGAACGACACATTCCTGCAATTTCAGCACGCATAATTTTGATAATTCGTTTTCCGACAGTAAGGATTTCCCGTCGATTAAAGTGGCGGTATCTTTCCCGCCGACTAATACAGGCGCTACAACAATATCAACAAGATCTATCAGCTTTTCACGAAGAAACAGTCCGTTTAGTGTACCACCGGTCTGTATCGTTATCCTTTCACAGCCATAGTCTGCTTTGAGCCTGGCAAGAGCGTCCTCTGGCGATAATTCATTTTGGTATATGATATGAAGATTATCCTCTTCCATTTCAAATGCCGGATGATTTTTGTTGGATGTAATCAGAACGAACTGCTTTGATAAAGCACAAAAATAGCGGATACCGTGTTCCGTTAAATGTTTATTATCAATGACAGCAAAGGAGACAGGCGTTTTATCTGGCATATCCGCTGCGTTGACACCGATTTTCGCCTGCACTCTTCCAGAATTAAGTGACCATAAATCTGTTGTCTGCTCTATTTCATAATATTGATGTAACCCTTCTTTCACTCCTGTAATTTTAGGAAAGTCCTTATCCACATCTAAATTATCTGACGCACCAGTGCTGATTTTACCATCAACAGACATTAGCATAAACAATGTTGTAATTGGTCTGTCCATTTTATTCCTCCATCTTTCGATTAATTCATATGCACATTATATCATGGTATGTGTCATCTGCCAATGATACTTAGTTGCTGTAAGCAGCAAATCTCTGGAGCTGTCTGCAAAGTTGCTATCTATGCATCGTGCACAAAACCGACCTGGTAAATTTGTGCAAAATAGACATATGAGGACAGGAAATAAAAAAAGCATAGGACAATTTATGAAGGAAAATCTGCAATTTGTGCAAATAACGCACCATAAATCAAGATGTATGCTATAATTTTTTTACCAAAATCACCAAGGCGCTGCCGGGGCGCCTGCGTGAAAACCAAAAGGAGGAGAAAAGATGGTAAACTTATTGGCAAATCTCCTGGGTCCGATTTTCGGCAGCCTGGGAGTCAGTGAGGCAGACCTGCTCGCCTACCTCACACAGTTACAGGGGTACGTGTACTTTATCCTTGCCGCTCTGGTTGTACTGATTGTAGTATTAATCCTTGCATCCAAAGCAAAAAAGGGCTTCAAACACGTAATCCGCTGGGAAGCGGTGATGGCATTTTTCGCCGCACTGCTCATTACGGTCAATGTAATTTGTTACGGACCGATGTACACAAACGTTTCCGGTTTTCTGAATGCATCAAAGGCAGATCTCACGGAAGAAACGATTGCTCAGAGTAAAGACATGATCAAGAGGATCGGCGAAGAGGGCACCGTTCTCTTAAAGAACAACGGGCTGCTTCCGTTATCTTCCGATGTCAACAGCCTGAACGTATTTGGATGGGATTCCACCAACCCGCTGTTTGGCGGAACAGGCTCCGGTTCCTCGGATGCATCCACCGCAGTCGGTATTCTGCAGTCTCTGCAGGACGCAGGCTATGCGACAAACGAAACGCTTACAAAGCTCTACACGGATTATCGCGACACCCGTCCGACAATTGCGATGTCCTCTCAGGACTGGACGCTGCCGGAACCGACGGTGGACGCTTATACAGATGATATCATGACAGAGGCAAAGGAATTCTCCGATACGGCCGTAATCGTTATCGGACGTTCCGGCGGTGAGGGCGCAGACCTTCCGATGGACATGAACGCTATCATCCACAGCACCTACAACCCGGGTCTTGAGGTTTCTGTTGCTCCGGCAAACTGGTGCTACATGAACGCTTACTACACAAACAACGGCTCCTACGACGACTTCGAGCCGGGCGAATCCTACCTGGAGCTTTCCGTAACCGAGGAACAGCTTGTTGAAAAGGTTTGCTCCGAGTTTGACAACGTTATCGTGATCATCAATGCAAACAACACCATGGAGCTTGGCTGGGTAGACGAGTATGAGCAGATCGGCGCCGTTCTTCTGGCTCCGGGCGCAGGCAACACCGGCTTCGCAGCGCTTGGCGAGATCATCAACGGTTCCGTAAACCCGTCCGGTAAGACGGCGGATACCTTTGTAAAGGATCTGATGCAGGCGCCGTATATCAACAATATCGGCAACATGAGCTACAGCAACGTGGAGGATCTGAAGCAGCAGATCGCTGCGGCGGACGCTTCCTACGAAGGAAATATCGCATTTGCAAACTATGTAGAGGGTATCTATGTCGGATACAAGTTCTACGAGACGGCAGCAGAAGAAGGCTTCTTAAAATATGAGGACTATGTGCAGTATCCGTTCGGCTATGGCTTAAGCTTCACCACCTTTGAGAAGACCATCGAAAACTTTGCGGACAATGGCGACAGCATCTCCTTTGATGTAGTTGTAACCAACACCGGCGACGTTGCAGGCAAAGATGTTGCAGAAATCTACTTCACACCGCCTTACACGAACGGCGGTATTGAAAAGGCTTCCGTAAACCTTGTTCAGTTTGAAAAGACCGGCGTGCTTGAACCGGGCGCATCCGAGACGCTCTCCTTTGAGATCGCGAAGGAAGATCTTGCTTCCTACGATTCCGAAGGCATCAAGATCCAGGGCGGCGGCTACATCCTGGAAGAGGGCGATTATGTGATTTCTGTTCGCTCTGATTCACACACCGTAGATGCAGAGGAGACCTTCACGGTTGACGCTGACATCGACTACAGCACAGAAGGACGCGCAAGCGATGCTGTTGCAGCAACCAATCAGTTTGAGGATTACTCCCGCGGCGATTTCGTACAGCTCTCCCGTGCAGACAAATTTGCAAACTACGACGAGGCTTGCGGGCCGCTTAAGGAAGAACAGTTTGTGATGTCCGATGAGACTCGTGCGGCTGTAGAAGAAAGCGCATTCGGCACCTATGATCCGACAAAGTATGACAACGCAGACGATGCGATGCCGACACTTGGCGCAGACAACGGTCTGACACTGTTCGACCTCAAGGGCGCTCCGTATGACGACGCAAAATGGGATCAGCTTCTCGACCAGCTCACCTTCGAGGATATGGCGACGATGATCAACGTAGGTGGATGGCAGACAGTTGCAATTGATTCCGTTGGCAAGGTGGCAACCTCCGACTGTGACGGTCCGGCAGGTCTTAGCAACTTTATTACCGGTTCCTATGGTACCGCTTATCCGTCCGAGGTTCTGCTTGCGCAGACCTGGAACAAGCAGCTTGCTTATGAAGTGGGACAGGCTATGGGACAGGAATATGCAGACGCAAACAACTATGGCTGGTATGGTCCGGCTATGAACACACACCGCTCCGCATTTGCAGGACGTAACTTCGAATATTATTCCGAGGATGGCGTGCTTGCAGGATATCTGGCGGCGAACCAGGTAAACGGTGCGGCGGAAAAGGGCGTATACGCTTACATCAAGCACTTTGCAGTAAATGATCAGGAAACGAACCGCTGCTCCTTCCTGCTGACCTATGCATCCGAGCAGGCGATCCGTGAAATCTATCTGAAACCGTTTGAGCTTTGCGTGAAGGGCTTCACTGGCACAACGCAGGCGTGCATGTCCTCCTTCAACTGGATCGGAACGATTCCGAGCTGTGCGAATGGCTATCTGCTCAACAACGTTCTTCGCGGTGAGTGGGGCTTTGAGGGCATGGTGATCACAGACTACGACGGTTCCTACGGCTACATGATTTCTGACCACTGTGTACGCAACGGCAACGATCTGATGCTTGGCTTTGCAAGCGCAGCGTCCAACCAGTTCACAGACGAGAGCGCAACGGCAACCCTTGCAATGCGCGAGTCCTGTAAGAACATCATGTACACGATCGTAAACAGCGGCTACTATGCAGGCGACACCAACCCGGTAGGCGGCATGACAAATATGGACAAGCTGTTTATGACGGTTGATATTGCAGGCGGCGTGATCATCGTCGGCATCGCAGTACTTGTACTGGTTCGTTATCTGTTAAAGAAAAAGAAAAAAGCGTCTGTTGAGTAAAACAGATGCGGACAGCAAAAAATAAGGCATGAAACCAGGGAAAGGGATCGCAGTCCCGGCTGCATCCCTTTCCAAAAAAAGAAAAGAAGGTGAAGAGTTGGATATCAAAAAAATGGTCCAGGATATGACTCTGGAGGAAAAATGCTATCTGCTTTCCGGTAAGGATTTCTGGCAGACCAGGAGTGTGAACCGCGTGGGACTTCCGTCGATCTTTCTTGCGGACGGACCTCACGGCGTGCGTAAGCAGGCGGGAGCTGCAGACCAGCTTGGCTTAAATGCCAGCGTTCCGGCAACCTGTTACCCGACGGCGGCGACGATGGCAAACAGCTGGGACGAGAATCTCGCGGAGGAGATGGCGCGCTCACTTGGAGAGGAAGCGCTTTCCCAGGAAGTAAACGTACTGCTCGGACCGGGCCTCAACATTAAGAGAAGCCCTCTGTGCGGACGTAACTTTGAATATTTTTCGGAAGACCCGTATCTGGCAGGGAAGATGGCGGCGGCATATGTGAGAGGCATTCAGTCTCACGGCAGTTCTGCGTGTCCGAAGCACTTTGCGGCAAACAGCCAGGAGCTTCGCCGTATGGCAAGCGATTCGATCGTGGATGAACGGACCCTGCGCGAAATTTATCTGACCGGTTTTGAAATTGCGGTGAAGGAAGCGCACCCGAAGGCGATCATGTCGTCTTACAATCGGATCAACGGGGAATATGCAAACGAAAATAAACACCTCCTGCGCGATATTCTTGTCGATGAGTGGGGATTTGACGGATTTGTAGTGTCTGACTGGGGCGGCTCAAACGACCATGTAAAGGGCGTGGCGAACGGTTCGCATCTGGAAATGCCGACCACCGGCGGCGATAGCGATGAAGAGCTGATCGCGGCGGTAAAGAGCGGCAAGATATCGGAAGCCGCGGTAAACGAGCGGGTAGAAGAGATCGTTAAGGTGATCATGCAGCTTGCACCCGCGACGCAGGCGGCAAAGGGAAAGATATTTGATGTGGAAGCACATCACATGATGGCGCAGAAAGCGGCGGAGGGCAGCATTGTCCTTCTGAAAAATAAAAACAATACGCTGCCGCTCGCAAAAGGCGCGAAGGTAGCGGTGATCGGAGATTTCGCGCAGAAGCCGCGCTACCAGGGCGCAGGCTCCTCGGTAGTAAACCCGACGAAGCTTGACAGCACCCTGGATGTGATAAAGGACTTTGATCTGAACATGACAGGCTTTGCTGCAGGTTACGTGCGCACCGGAGAGGCAAACGATGTGATGAAGCAGGAGGCGGTGCGCCTGGCGAAGGAGTCGGAAAACGTACTGCTCTACATCGGCCTGGACGAGGTGAGCGAGGCGGAGGGACTCGACCGCGCGCATATGCGTCTGCCGAAGAACCAGGAGGAGCTTTTAAAAGCGCTCCTGAAGGTAAATAAGAACATTATCGTTGTGCTCAGCGGCGGTTCTCCGATCGAGATACCGTGGGCGGACGAGGTTCCGGCGATCATTCACGGATATCTTTCCGGACAGGCGGGGGCGGCGGCGATGCTCAAAGCAATCACCGGACAGATCAATCCGAGCGGAAAGCTGGCGGAGACATATCCGTTTAAATACGAGGATACTCCGGCGTATAACTACTTCCCGAGCAAGGAAAGAAGCAGCGAGTACCGCGAGGGGCTGTATGTCGGCTACCGCTATTATGCAACGACCGGCGTGAAGGTGCGCTATCCGTTTGGCTTCGGTCTTTCCTACACCACGTTTGCATACTCGGGCATCACGGCAACGGATAAGGGCGTTACCTTTACGGTGAAGAACACCGGCGGAAGAGACGGCGCGGAGGTCGCACAGGTTTACGTGGCAGCGAAGGGCGGCAGAGTGTTCCGTCCGGCGCTGGAGCTGAAGGGCTTTGCGAAGGTATTCTTAAAAGCGGGCGAGAGCAAGACCGTGACCGTGCCGCTGGATGACAAGGCATTCCGCTACTTCAATGTAGAGACCAATAAATGGGAGATAGAGGGCGGTGAGTACGAGATCCTTGTCGGAGCCTCCAGCGAGGACATCCGCCTGCGCGAAACGGTTTCCGTGCAGGGCACAAAGGCGCAGAGTCCGTATGACAAGGCAAAGCTTGCCGATTACTACAGCGGAAATGTGCTGAATGTATCGGATGAAGAATACGAAGCGCTGCTTGGCTATCCGATCCCGGACGGCAAATGGAGAACGGATGGTCTGCTGGATGTGAACGACGCGATCTGCCAGATGTACTACGCAAAGAGCGCTCCGGCAAGACTTGTCTGGAAGATCATGACCAACATGAAAAATAAGAGCGAGGCGAAGGGCAAACCGGATCTCAATATCCTGTTCATCTACAACATGCCGTTCCGCGGTATCGGCAAGATGGCAGGCGGAATGGTCAGCCAGGAGATGGTCGGCGGCATCATGCAGATCGTCAACGGACATTTCTTCAAGGGGCTTGGCAAGGTGATCGGGGGATTCTTCCGCCAGCGCAAGGTAATGAAAAAAGCGAACAAGATGGAATAGAGTGATGTCAGCAGCGGAGTGATCCGCTGGCAGCACAAAAACAATATATAAGGAGAGGGTAAACATATGAATGCTTTAAAATCATGGTGGGGAAATTTTGCCGACAGGCATCCGTCAGCAGCAAAGTGGGTGCGCGAGGGCGGTCTCTTCCTCATCTTCAGTAACCTGGTAACTGTTGTCCAGTATATCATCTACGCCTTCCTGCCGAATCTGCTCGGTCTGGAACTTGCGGGTACAGCATGGAGCTGGCCGGCAATCCCGGTGAGCCTGTTTGGAATCGACTTCACCTGGAACGCGCTCGGCTACGACGTTTTGTACAATGAAGCAGGACAGGTCATCATTGGCGGCGGTCTCGGCTACTTTATCGCCATGCTGGTTGGTTCCTTCCTCGCGCAGTGCATCAACTTCCCGCTGCAGAGAAATATCACCTTCCGCAGCCATGGCAACATTCCCTGGCAGATCATGTGGTACGTGATCGCGTGGGTGGTGATCACGATCGTGGTAAACTCCATCAACTGCGTGTGGGTAGCGGTTGCAAGCCAGCTCCTTCCGGGATGGCTGTACAACATCGGCACCACGGTACTGATGGGCGGTATATCCATGGTGATATTCTTCTTCGTATTCAAAATCATATTCCCGGAGGGGGAAGCAAAGAAATAATGCTGTCCGGTCCGGAATGCCATAGCGGCATCCGGTGCCTCCATATGACCGGGGCGTTACAAAAACAGATATTATAAAAGACAGATGCTATAAAAGGGAAACACTTCATAAAGAAGCTGTTTCCTTTTTTCGAAAGCGACTTTTGATTGATACGGCAGCCTTTTTCTGCTATACTTTGTAGCAGGGAAAGGCTGCCACTTTTTCCTTACAATCGGGATTTATAGGAATGGAGGACATATATAACCATGGATAATTGGATAGAACTATTGTTTAATGGTGGTGGAATTGCAACCGGTGTAATTGCAGGTTTTGTTGCTGCATTGGTTCAATTTTTGATTTCTCATTTGGATCATTCCTTTATAATTAAAACTAAAAAAGCGGAGCAAACTCATGAGTTTATTGAATGGCAGAGGGATGAAATTGGAAAATTGATAAGAGAAGTTAGTGTGATAAGAGTTCCTGCAATCACAGAAGCAAATGAAGATATTATTGAAAATGCATATCATCTAATAATTGCGGATTTCGAAAGGGCAAAGCCGTTATTGTACAAAAAAATGATCCTATTATAATCAAACATTATTTTAACACCCTTATTAAACGTTACAATCAGATGCAAGATATTAAATTAGGACATGAAAAAGAATTAAAACTCGAGGATTCAAAGAGGGTTCTTATAGGCGAAATCAAAGAATGTAAACAAAGACTATTAAACGTGTTACAGGATAAAGAAAAAGAGATTATGTCAAAAATGATATAGTGTGCAGAGATTCAAATTTGTAGAATTAAGAAAATCGGAATTGATCAAGCGAGGGATGCTTTTTGTCCAGCAGAAAAGAAGATGGGTAAATGAAGAATCAGGATTGGAGGAATCGAGCGCATGAAGAAGATTTTAGGAATTATATTAACAGTGATAGGGATTGTGATGGCAGTAGTATCCCTAATTTTTAAAATAAAAGGGAAAATGTCAGTGTCTATCATTGGTGGATCAGATGGTCCGACTTCAGTATTTGTTGCTGGTATAGTCGGAAGTCCTCTGGTAATTATAGGAATTGTTGCGGGTATTGCAGTGCTTGCAGTCGGCATTTTTATGGTTGCGAGAAAAAAATAAATTCCGGTTTGAAAAGAGCAAGAATATGCGGCTGATTGCGCTTCTTCGGGCTGTTTCATCTGCATTGGATTTTGGGATTATGACAGGGTGAATGTAAAGGTTGATTCGCAGTGGCGTGACCTGTGGAGGAATATTTATTCATCCGTGCTGCAGGGGGATCAACAGAATAAGGAACATTGAAATTCTGTTACTTTGGATGGGACTATTTCGGATGAGAAATCAAAAGGACGATTGCAGAAAGCTATGATGTGATTGTCGGGAAAACAGAATAAAGGCTTAAGTTTTATGGAGGCAGCCAATGAACAGGAATATAAATATCATAACAGATTTGAATGGAAATAAAATTGCCTTGATTAATGATATTATTTTTAAAGGAAAGAAAGCAATCAACTGGGATGATGTAAAGGCTTACCTGGAATCCTATGTAGGAGAGTTTTATGAGATCGCTGATACGAAGGACATTGTTTATATTGGGCAGGACCTGCCGGATGAGTATACAGGTTCCAGATATACTTATTCGTTAAAGGGGGCGAATGCAAAAGCAAAGGTGAATGCTTCACAGGGGATACCGGAAATGCTGGAAATAGCAGTTGGTAAGCACTTTCGGGAAAACTCCGGGGAAAAGCATTTAAGAAATGCAGCAAATGGATGGTACAGGTATGACTCCCGTTTTGCGCTTCCTGTTTATGATGAATCGGGAGAGGTGGAGCGGTATAATATTTTTCATGCGTCTATGCTGATACGCCATGCGAATGATGGAAAAATGTATTTATACGATGTTTTAGATATAAAAAAAGAAACGAGCAACCCGTTCAAATCATAAAATTCTACTTGGCAAAAACCCATTTCTTAAAATCAGTATAGAATATGCCTGGGCATTTGTCAAGAAAATTTTTCTTGCAAAATACGGGCTTTAAACACTTTTAAATCTTAAAAAAATTTTGTAAATAAATATTAAGAAGGAGGCTGGACAATGAAGAAAGAGCATTTTACGTATCATTCTAACGACCATGTGACAGAGATTCACGCCATCCGCTGGATTCCGGAGGGAAAGGTGCGCGCGGTGCTGCAGATCTCGCACGGCATGGTGGAGTTTATTGACCGCTACGATGAGTTCGCGGGATATCTGGCGGAGCGCGGCATTCTGGTGACGGGCAACGACCATCTTGGACACGGAAAATCCGTGCAGTCGGAGGAGCATTACGGATATTTCGCCAAAGAAGACGGCAACAAAACGCTTCTGAAGGATATTCACAGGCTGCGCAGGATCACGCAGCAGAAATACCCGGAGGTTCCGTATTTTCTGCTGGGACACAGTATGGGTTCTTTTCTGGTAAGGCAGTACCTCTGCATTTACGGAGAAGGGCTTGCGGGCGCGGTGATTATGGGTACGGGTTATCAGCCGCGCATTGCCACGCAGTTCGGAATGGTGCTCACCACGGCGATGGCAAAGGTTCTCGGCTGGAATTACCGCAGTTTTCTGGTGGATGCAATGGCGTTCGGCGGCTACAACCGGAAATTTGGAAAGTTAAGCGGCAAGGCATGGCTGAGCCGGAACGAGGAAAACGTGAATACATATATGAAGGAAAAGCTCTGCAACTTCCGCTTCACCTTAAACGGATATTACAATTTGTTTTACAGCATTTATACACTGAGCTTTGAAAATTTCCTCAACGGGATGCCGCGCGATCTTCCGGTGCTGTTTGTCTCCGGCGACGATGATCCGGTCGGTCAGTTCGGCAAGGGCGTGACAAAAGTATACAGGCAGTTCCTGCGCATGGGCATGACAAAGGTGAAGTGCAGGCTTTACCCGCAGGACCGCCATGAAATTTTAAACGAAGTGGACAGAGAGGATGTCTACGGGGACATCTATTACTGGATGACGGAAATCTTTGTATCCGGGGAATAGCAGAGATATGTGATGGCAGCAAAAAAAGAGCAGCAGGACAATTTGCAAACTTGTCCCGCTGCTCTTTTTTGTGCATTATGAACAAAAGAGAAAAAAGAGTAAAAGAAAATAGCATGAATTTGCTAGGAATATCAAAAATTTCCTGTACCAAATAGTATATTTTTTCGATATACTTAAATTATCAAATAGAACGGTTCTATAAAAAATGAAGAGGGAAGGAAAAAAGATGAAAAAGAAATTATTATCTGTAGTTTTAGGAGCAGCTATGGTTCTTTCTATGGGAACGCTTGCAGCAGCAGAGGATGCACCGGTTACACTGGTATACGCAGAGGTTAACCCGCTGGATACGATCGTAGGTCAGACGGCAACTGCATTCAAAGAGAAGGTAGAAGAGCTTTCCGGTGGTTCCATCACCATTGACATTCAGGCAAGCGGCGTGCTTGGTTCTGAGAACGATGTACTTGACACCATGCTTGGCGGCGGCGGAACAATTGATATGTCCCGTATCTCCGCATTTGCTCTGACAAGCTACGGCGGACAGAAATCCATGCTTCTGTCTCTCCCGTATACCTTCGTAAGCCGCGAACATTTCTGGAACTTTGCGACTTCTGATCTTGCACAGGAATTCCTCATGGAGCCGCAGGAGAACGGCAGCGGCGTGAGAGGTCTGTTCTACGGCGAGGAAGGCTTCCGTCATTTCTTCACGACGAAGGAAATCTCCGGCATCGAAGATCTGGCAGGCATGAAGCTGCGTGTGTCCAACGACCCGGTTATGAACGGTCTGGTAGAAGGTCTTGGCGCTTCTCCGACAGTTGTATCCTTCGGCGAGCTGTACTCCGCACTGCAGACAGGCGTTGTTGACGGCGCTGAGCAGCCGATCGCAAACTATAAGTCCAATGCATTCCCGGAGGTTGCTCCGAACCTGATCCTTGACGGACATACGCTGGGCGCTATCCAGGTTATCATTACTGACGCTGCATGGGACAAACTGAGCGAGAATCAGCAGAACATTATCATGGAAGCCGGCGAATATGCCTCCAACTTCAACCGTGAGCTTTCCGCAGGCGAGGAAGAGAAGGTTCTTGAGCAGCTCAAGGCAGACGGCGTAAACGTAATCGAAGTGGAAGATCTGACTCCGTGGCAGGCAGCGGTTGCTGACGTTATTTCCGAAAATACCAAGGGTATGGAAGACCTGTATCAGCAGATCGTAGATATGCAGTAAGCTCTGAACGGCAAGAGATATCACGTAAAATATCCGCCTGGCGTGTTGCCTCGCGGAATGGAGGGCGCGGCGGAAATGTCCGCTGCGCCTTTCTTGATGGAAAGAAAAGAGAGATAAGGATAAGAGGGAGGTTATTATGACCGGCTTTTTTGAAAAAATTGATAAGTTCAAACCGGTATATGACGTCATTTATAAAGTAGACTTATTCATCTGTAAGCTTCTTCTGATCGCCGACATTCTGATTACCAGTATGGCGGTATTGGGACGTTATATACCATTTATCCCGGACCCGGCATGGAGCGAGGAAGTCGTGCTTACGCTGATGTCGTATATGGCGGTTCTTTCGGCGGCGCTGGCGATCCGCAAGGGAAGCCACATCCGCATGACGGCGTTCGACCGTTATCTTCCGAAGAAGCTGCTCGTGCTTCTGGATCTGCTGGCGGATGCGCTGGTATTTGTGCTGGCGATCGTCATGCTCACGGTGGGCTGGCAGTATGCGTCCACGCTTGGCGCCAAGGGTACCTATGTAAGTATGCCGTGGCTGTCGCGTTTCTGGATGTATGCACCGATTCCGCTTGCGGGGTTGTTTATGATTATCTTTGAGATCGAGGCAATTTACAATCACATTAAGCGCCTTGTTCTGGGAGAGGAGGCGCAGGTATGACCGTTAATTCAGCGGCAATCGCAGTATTGCTGATAAGCTTTCTTGTTATGATTTTGTTAAGATTCCCGATTGCGTATGCAGTTGCGTTATCTTCGATGTTCTGTCTGCTTTTCCAGGGGCTTCCGCTCACCACGATCTGTCAGCAGATGGTAAAAGGTATCAGTTCCTTCAGTCTGATGGCGGTGCCGTTCTTTATCACAATGGGCTGCCTGATGGGCAGCGGCGGTATCTCGCAAAAACTGATCGACCTGGCGAACGCCTGCGTTGGCTGGATGACGGGCGGCATGGCGATGGTAAACATCGTTGCTTCCTATTTCTTCGGAGGTATTTCCGGTTCTGCATCCGCAGACACTGCTTCTCTGGGAAGTATCCTGATCCCGATGATGGTTGACCAGGGATACGACGGAGATTTTTCGACGGCTGTTACCATTACCTCATCCTGTGAGGGACTTCTGGTTCCGCCGAGCCACAACATGGTCATTTATGCGATGTCGGCGGGCGGCATCTCCGTAGGAAGTCTCTTCCTTGCCGGATACATACCGGGAGCGCTCCTGGCGCTTTCGCTGATGGTAGGCTCCTACATTATCTCGAAAAAGAGACATTACCCGAAGGGGGAAAAATTCAGCATCAGGAATCTGCTGAAGCAGTTGTCCGTATCCTTCTGGGCGCTGGCAGCTGTTGTCATCGTGGTGGTCGGCGTTGTATTTGGATGGTTTACCGCGACAGAGTCTGCGGCGATCGCAGTTATTTACAGCCTGATCGTCAGCGTGTATGTTTATAAGGGACTGACCTGGAAGGGCGTGTGGCACGTTCTGGAGCAGTGTGTGGATACGCTGTCCATCGTGCTGATCCTGATCGCAACCTCCAGTATTTTCGGATACTGCCTGACCACGCTGCATGTGCCGGATATTGCGGCAACAGCGATCACCGGCATTACGGATAATCCGATCATTCTGGCGCTGCTGCTGAATCTGATCCTGCTGTTCCTCGGATGCATTATGGACATGGCGCCGATCATTCTGATCGCGACACCGATCCTGCTTCCGATCGCAACCTCGATCGGCATCAACCCGATCCAGTTTGGTATCATGATGATCTTAAACTGTGGCATCGGTCTGCTGACGCCGCCGGTAGGAGCTGTGCTGTTCATTGGTTCCGCTGTGGCAAAGCTGAAAATGGAGCAGGTGGTAAAGGCGACGCTTCCGTTCTACCTTTGCATGATCGTTGTACTGCTGCTGATCACCTTTATTCCGCAGATCAGTATGTTCCTTCCGAACCTGCTTATGTAGTAAGGAGAGCTTATGAGATACAAATTCAAATGTGACATTACGGCGATGGACTGCTTCCGGCTTTCCATGTACCGCATTTATCACTCCATGGTCGGAGTGTGCAGCATAATATTTGCAGTCTCTTTTCTGGCGATGACGATTCATTTCTGGGGAGAGAATGTACTGGTAAATGCGGCGATGGCACTTGGATGCCTGCTTGTTCCGGTGATACAGCCTGCAGGTACGTATCTGCGCGCGAGAAAACAGGCGGCGCAGCTTCCAAAGAATATGGAGCTGTGGTTTGGAGATGCGGGCATCTACGTGCAGGCGGATGGAAAGACGGCAAACGTTGACTGGAAAAAAATCAGTCGGGCGGTGAAAGAGCCGAATATGATAATTATTCTGGAGAGCAGCGGCAGAGGATATATGATTTCAGACCGCGTGCTCGGGGCGGAAAAAGAAGAATTTTTTACATATTTGAAATCCCGTATCTCATGATACGAAAAAAGCATGTTGCCGGAAGCCGGGAGGCACGCCGGAGCATGCAATAGATGAGCGATGCGTTTTTTGCGCACCGCTCATTTGTGCAAAAATCCGGTGGCGGCTGCCGCCCTGGAATACGTACTGCAGGAAAACGGGCGTGCAGCTACAAAAATGGAAAGGACGGGAAGCATGTGCGGAAAAAAATAGAGCAGGCATGGAACTCGCAGACGATCCGGCACAAGATTCTCCTTTTTACAGGCGGAGTGCTCCTGATCATTGTGCTTTCCTGTATTCTGGATGCCTGGATCGTGCGCTTTTCCATGGTCGATTTTCACCGGATCCTGGAAATGAACGCGCAGAACGGTGAGCTGGTGAGGGTAATTGAGCGGGAAAATGCTGCTTTTGAGGCTTACGTCAAAAATGCGGATGAGGAAAAGCAGGAAACGCTTAAGCAGGCAATGGAAGCAACAAGGGAAACGGTGGAACAGTATTCCGTCGAGGATCGTATGCTCGGAGTCAGGATCTATGCGCAGATCTGGTCGATCCGAAATATTTATGAGGTGTACCAGGAAAGCAGAGATGCGGTGCTTGCGATGGACAGCGATGATCCCCGGTATATTGAAAGCCTATATGAGGTATATGATATGCAGTCGTATCTGTTTGACTATGCGCAGACGCTGCTGATCGAGAGCGCGGAAGCGGGAAATGCCGTATACCGCGAGACTTATCCGCTGGTACTGTGGGTGACAGCGCTGGTAATTTTGCTGATTCTGTTGTCTTTCTTTGCTGTACTCTGGCTTTCCCAAACCATGTACCGCTCGATCGTTTATCCGGTAATTGCGCTGGCGGAGGCGTCGCGCAAAATTGCCGCAAATGAATTTTTTATCGAGGACGTGCAGGTGGAAAACCAGGATGAACTCGGAGAGCTGGTTGCGGCGTTCAACAAAATGAAGTATGCCACGGCGCGTTATATCCAGACGCAGGAGGAAAACCGCATTGCCCTTGGAAAGCTTCACGAAAAGGAGCTTGAGCAGATGGAACTGGAACGCCGTCTGGAGAATGCCAGGATGGAGGTGCTGATCAACCAGATTAATCCACATTTCCTGTTTAACACATTAAATGTGATCGGCGGGATGGCGAATCTGGAGGAGGCGGAGATTACTGAGAAGATGATCAAGGCACTCAGCGACATTTTCCGTTACAATCTGAAAAATGACGAGCAGAGGGTTTCGCTTGCCAGAGAGATCAAGGTTACGCAGGATTATATGTATCTGCAGCATATGCGGTTTGGCGCGCGGATTTCCTATCGGATCGACTGCCGGGTGGACACGCAGAAATATCAGATTCCGACTTTTACTTTTCAGCCGCTCGTGGAGAATGCGATCATTCACGGCCTGGCCCCGAAAGTGGAGGGCGGAAAGATAAAGATCAGCGTATGGGAGAAGGGCGGCAGTCTGCTGATCATTGTGGCGGATAACGGTGTTGGAATGCCGGAGGAGACGCGGGACCGTCTGCGTGCGGAAATTCTGCAGAACAGCAAAAAAGAGATGGGGATAGGCTTTACCAACGTATCCCGGCGCATTCTGGCGATGTATTCGGAGGCAAGGGTGGGGCTTTTCAGTAGAGAAAAAAGAGGGACGATCGTAAAGATAGAAATTCCAATAGGAGGTGAGTGAGGATGCTTCGGGTACTGGTTGCGGACGACGAACCGATTGAGCGAATGGTAGTGACCAAGAAGATCCAGAAAAATTTTGACGGGCAGCTTGAGGCAGTGCAGGCGGAGAACGGGGAGGAGGCTGTGCGGCGCTTTTTTTCGGAAGGGTGCAGCATCGCGATCCTTGACATTAATATGCCCGGCATGAGCGGTCTGGAAGCGGCGGCGAAGATCAGGGAAAAGGATAACGTGAGCAGCATTATTTTTCTGACAGCTTATGATGAATTCAGCTATGCGAAAAAGGCATTTTCGGTGCGTGCGCTTGATTATCTGTTGAAGCCCGGTTCTGATGAGGAGCTGATCGCTGTTCTGGAGGAGGCGATCCGGCTGGAGGAAAAGGCACAGAAGAAGACGCTTGTGCGGAAGGAAAATCGTCATATGGAGAGCGCGGAGGAGGAGAAAAACACTGACAATGCACGGATGCGCGCGGTGGCGGTAGCGATTGGCGATTATCTGAAGCAGCATTATATGGAGGATATCGCCCTGCAGGATATCGCGGGCGCTATGGGATATTCCGATGCGTATTTTTCCAAAATCTTCAAGCAGTGTTTTGATAAGAATTTTACTGTATACCTCACGGAGCTTCGTGTGGAGCTTGCAAAGAAGATGCTGCCGGACCTTGCGGTAAATATAAAAGAAATCGGCACGCGGGTGGGTTTCCACGATTCTAATTACTTTACCAGAGTCTTTAAGCGAACGACGGGGATGACGCCGAGCGAGTACCGCAATTATGCGATAGAAGAGAGTGAAAAGGTATGAGCAGAAGAAAAGGGTGGCTGATCGGCGGAGCAGTGTTTTTGTGTGTTCTGATGGGGACGGTTCTGTGGCAGATCGGCAGGACGGGCGAAACGGTTCCGGAATATGTGCTGAATTATGCAGAAAACCAGACGGCGGACTATCCGACGACACTGGGAGCTTACCGGTTCGCGGAGCTGGTGGAGAGGCAGACAAACGGCAGGATCAAGGTCATCGTGCAGCCGGAGGCGGAGCTTGGCGCGGAGAAAGAGGTCCTGCGGCAGATGAAGTATGGTGGGATTGATTTTGCCAGGATCTCGCTCTCGCAGCTTGCAGAGCTTATCCCGGAGATGAATGCGCTGCAGATGCCGTACCTCTATCGGGATTCCACACATATGTGGGAGGTGCTCAGCGGTGAGATCGGCGACTATTTCCTGGAGAAGGCGGGTGAGGTCGGTCTGGTAGGGCTTAGCTGGTACGATGCGGGCGTGCGCAATTTCTATACGTCGCAAAAACAGATCACATGCCTGGAGGATCTGCAGGGAATGACGATCCGCGTGCAGGAATCGGATATGATGGCGGATATGGTGGAGGCACTCGGTGCCACCGCTGTTCAGATTGCCTACAGCGAGGTGTATTCGAGCATTCAGCTGGGCGAGGTCGACGGAGCGGAAAACAACTGGCCGTCCTACAAGGCGATGAACCACGACGAGGTGGCAAAGTATTATACTGTGGATGAGCACACGCGCGTGCCGGAGATGCAGCTTGTGTCTGCACACACGTGGGAGAAGCTTTCAGAGGAGGATCAGGAGATTATTCTGGAGTGCGCCAAGGAATCCGCCCGTCTGGAACGCAGGCTGTGGAAGCTGCAGGAAAAGCAGTCGCAGGAAAAGGCAGTGAAAAACGGCACGGTTGTGATCGAGATCTCGGATGAAGAAAAAGAGCGCTTCCGCGCGGCGGTGGAACCGGTTTATCAGAAATACTGCGGGGAGTATATGGATATTATTGAGAGGATACGGGAGCTGTAAACGGACTTTGCGATTAAAGCTCCCGTTAATCTTTGGCAGCAAGAAAGGTTTTCGGGAAATTACTGGTCGTCATCAGAAACACCATCGTTATCGTTATCCGTCGGTGTTTCCGAAAGCTCTTCCGCGGCATTGTCCGCCGCACGGAATTCCGCAATTTTTTCTTCCATAGTCGGCACCGTGAATTCTTCGTCCGGGGCAGGCGTCTCTTCCTCTTCATCCTTCGGAATATACTTATCAAAAATGCGCACCAGGAACCAGGAGTTTGCCAGGGCGATGGTGGCGAATCCCAATAAAATCCAGAACAGAAGTCCATAGGAGATCGTCCAGTTGTTGAAGAATGTAATAAGCACGGCTGCGACCGTGATCACCAGCATGATGACCGTCTGCGGCAGATGGCGGATGGACATCAGAAGTGCATTTTTGGTGGTATTTTTGATAGTATTGTAAAACTTCGACTGCAGCGGGAACAGGTATGTCAATATCATTGCCAGAAACAGCGCCACGACTGTCAGACCGATCAGCATTGCCTGTCTGATGGTTCCGTCCATCACATTTACAATGCGGTAATCAAAGAAAAGCAGGACAAGCAGCACGAGGGCGATCAGCCACATGATAGTGGACTGCTTGAAATTTTCTTTGAACGACTTAAAGTAACTGCGCACAATGTAAGATTCTTCATTGCGGATCATCTTCAGCGTTACGTAATAGAGAGCTGTCCAGGCGGCACCGATCGTAACGATGGGGATGCAGGTTATCAGAAAAATAATATTTAAAATCATCAAATCTGCAATCCGGGATAAAACCTGGAAAAATCCATTGTCCATGTTAAAAAAACGACTCATGTTATCACCTCGGGATATTATTTTAGATATAAATAATAGTATATCGAATTTTGACAAAAAGTGCAATCCCAAAGAAAATTCAATTTACAGATTCACATATAATTTGATGCGTGACAAATAATATAATTGAATAATAAACGAAAATGTGATATGATAAAAAAGACAACTGTGTTGCGGGGTGGGTTGACCTTCATTCTACATAGGATGGAGGTGATGCGGATGAACAATCGTAATTTTGATTTCCAGGATCTCATGGCGTTTGGAATGTTCATTTTGGCGTTGCTGACATTTATTTTTTTAAATTTAAAGTAATGTACCTGGGCAGAAAAAACCACCCCTAAACTTTGACCGAGCGGATGGAGTGGGATTTTCTGCTTTTATTTATTCTGCTAAAGGTCAACCCACCCTGTGGGCGGTTGTTCTTTTCTATTTGACTATAACATATTTTTTTATCAGATACAAGTTTTTGTGACACTTTTCCCACGATTTTACGAATATTATTATAGAAGCACGAAAGGAGGACGGTATGGAGGATATTGAGATTATTGATCTTTTCTTTTGCAGGGATGAAAATGCGATTAAGGAGCTGAGTGCGAAGTATCACGCCTATTGCCACAGGATCGCCCTGAATTTTGTGGGCAGTATCGAGGATGCGGAGGAGTGTGTAAATGACACCTGGCTGGCGGCGTGGTCGTATATGCCGCCGAAGCGCCCGGCGAACCTGCCTGCGTTTGTGGGCAGGATCACGCGGGGCTTTGCGATCGACTGTCTGCGGAAGAAATACGCAGCAAAGAGGGCGGATCTGCATCTGGTACATATTGAGCAGGAAACCGGTGTACTGAACAGCCTGCTCTCGGATCCGCTGGAGGAGGAGATTACCGCAAGAGAGCTGACGCATGTGATCAACAATTTTCTGCGCAGTCTGCCGGAGGCGGACCGGGATATTTTCCTGAGGCGATATTGGTATCTGGATCGGGAAAAGGAGATCGCGGCGCGCCACGGCAGGACAGTGAACGGGATCAAGGCGAGCCTGTATCGGAGCAGAAAGAAGCTGTACAAGCGCCTGCAGGCGGAGAAATGGATTTCAGGGAAGAAAGGAGAACACTATGAGTCAGAAGCATTTTGAATTACTGGAAGCGCTGCAGTGCGCGGACGATGTTTTTGTTGACGCAGCGGGAAAGGATTGGGAACAGAAAAAAAGACCGTATTTCCGGCGGGCAGGGATACGCGCGGCATGTATGCTGCTGATAGCGGCGGCAGGACTTGGCGGTGTTTTTCACAAACAAGTGGCGGAGGCGATCAGCAGCTTTACCACCCGGCTTGCAGAATGGATGGGAAATGACAACGATCTGCGGCAGTACACGGAAGTGGTTGATGAAACGCAGACGAAGGACGGCGTCAGCATGACCCTGAAGGAGGTATTGATCGATGCCAGCAATATCAGGGCGGCCGTGGAGGTCTCGTGGGAGGATGGAATCGTGACGGGACATCCGTGGCTGTACTACGGTGCGATTTACATAAATGGAGAATATGTCGATACACTGATGCTGAAAAATTATGAGACGGGGGAAGAGGGGCAGTATGTATTGCTTGCGCCTTACGAGGAGGGGGCGATCCCCCAGGAAATCAATGATGTCACTCTGATGATTCGTTTTGTGCAGTCTCAGGAGGACGGAACGGTTGACGGGCTTGCTGATTTTACATTTGCATTTGAGACGACTAAGGAAAGCATTATGGAGCAGACTGCGACGCTTTCGATCAACCGGACGCTCAAAACGGAGGATCTTATATTCCATGTGCAGGATATGACCTACACGGATGCCTCGGCGCGTATCCGTGTGCAGATGGAGGGTGATCCGCGGACCTTCTGCGGTGAGGGCGATGATCAGTACACGGAAATCAACTATTTTCTCTGCCTGACAGACGAACAGGAAAACTGGCTGGAATTTGATGCGGTCGATTATGATGAGGAAACCGGGATGCTGGTGCTCGATATGGATTGCGGCACACCGGCAGTGGATACAGCGTCTTATTTTGATATAGAGCTGTGCAGACGTTACCCGATAGAGGTTTCTGAAGTCGGGGAGGAACCGTCGGCAGAGGCGCTTCAGGAGCAATATCCGGGCGGGTTGCCAGGATACCTGGATAAGGTGCGTCTGGAATTGAAATAGATATTTTTTGCCGGACACATAAAAACACCTTTCAAAAAAAAGAATTGCATTTTAAAAAAAAATGATTATAATAGCGGAAGAGAGGTGTGTTTATGAAAAGTCTGGTAGTAAGAAAATGGGTGTGCCGTCTGCTTGTGCTGATCCTGACGTTATCCGGCATGTACATGGAAGGAGTAAACGCTGATTTTTCAAATACATGCATGGAGGAGGAGATATGCCGTCAGCATATCCGCCGGGAAGAGCGTATGCTGGTTGACTGGGGAATCTGCACAGAGGAGCAGATGGGAAACGAGATGCCCGATGCCTGTGTACAGCGGGCGGCACGCAGTCGAAAGCTCATAGAGAGCAGGGATATCCTGGATCTGGTACAGGAATATCCGGGCTGTGCGCTGACGCTGTTTGAGCGGCACTGTGCCGAGCATATGCAGAAAAATTCCGGAAGGAGCATTGCGGTCTGCTATGCGCACCGGCAGGACGGAAAAAAGAATAACCTCAGTGTTTTCGGAAAGGAGAACGGGAACGTTTTCATAAAAGAAATCAACTGAGGAGGAAAAATTTATGGTAGCACAGATTGTAGCTGTTGTAATTTTTATTGCAATGTTTGCGCTGATCGTATCCGAAAAAATTGAACGTCATCTGGCGTCTCTGGGATGCGGGCTGCTGATGCTGATCCTGGTATTTGGCGTCTGCATGCACAGCGGTTCGGCGGTGATCGATACGCTGAATGTTGGCAGCATTTTTACGCCGGGCTTCTGGTACTCGGCGGGCGAGGCTTCCGAGAGCTCGGCAGGCATCAACTGGGAGACGATCTTCTTCATTGCCGGTATGATGGTGATGGTGGAGGGAATGGGAAGAGCGGGCTTTTTCCGCTGGCTCTGCCTGTGCATTGCAAGACTTGTAAAATATAAAGCGGTGCGCATCTTCGTCACCTTTATGATGATGTCGTTTGTGCTGGCAATGTTTATCGACAGCATCACGGTAATTCTGTTCCTTGCAGCGGTTACGGTGGAGCTTGCGCGGCTTCTGGAGTTTAACCCGGTTCCGGTGATCTTAGCGGAGGTGTTCTGCGCGAACCTGGGTGGATCGGCAACCATGTGCGGAGATCCGCCTAACATCATTATCGGTACGTCTCTTGGATATACCTTCGGTGATTTTGTGACAAACACTGGTCTGATCGCGCTGATCTGCCTGGTATTTGTTATCATTTATTTTTACATATGCTTCCACAAGGAGCTGAGCGGCGGGCAGGCAGTGGTGCAGGCGGCTTCTCTGAATCCGAAGGACGCGATTGAAAACAAAAAGGATTTTACCATTAGCTGCATTATTTTCGCGGTTACAGTGGTTCTGCTGGTAACGCACGCGCAGACGGGGCTGACCGTTTCGACTATCGGCACGGTGATCGGCATCGTCACGCTGATCGCTGCGGGAAGAGATGCGATCGTGCTGATCAAAAAGGTGGATTATAAAACGCTGCTGTTCTTCATCGGACTGTTCGTGGTAGTTGGCGGTCTGGAGCAGACGGGCATTCTGGAAGTAATCGCCGGATTTATTGCCGATATCAGCGAGGGCAATGCGATGCTGATGATCGCGATCGTACTGTGGATCTCCGCGGTTGCCAGCGCATTTGTGGATAATATCCCGTTTGCGGCGACCATGATCCCGATCATCAAGAGTCTGGCGGCGTCGCAGGGCGTGGCTCTTCCGGTGCTGGCGTGGACGCTGGCGATCGGAACAGATATCGGAGGCAGTGCGACACCGATCGGAGCTTCCGCAAATGTAGTCGGCATCTCCGTGGCAGCGAAAAACGGTCACATGATCGGATGGGGCAAATACTGCCGGTATATGGCGCCCGCCACGATCCTTGTGGTGCTGATCTCGATGGCATGCATTTATCTGCGTTATTTTTAGGAGGTGAAGAGCATGGATAAACAACTGATCATTTCCGTTGGACGTGAATTTGGCAGCGGCGGTCATGTGATCGCTGAGGATCTGGCGCGCAGGTTTGCGCTGCCGCTTTATGACTACAATCTTCTGGAGCACATTGCGGAGGAAAAGGATATTGCGCACGAGGAACTGAAGAAATACGACGAAAAGCCGAAATCGCGGCTGTTTTCGCGGACCGTGCGCGGTCATTCCAACTCCATCCAGGAGCACGTGGCGCAGATGCAGTTTGATTATCTGCGGCA
Organism: uncultured Marvinbryantia sp.; assembly: GCF_905201705.1. Classification (GTDB taxonomy): domain Bacteria; phylum Bacillota; class Clostridia; order Lachnospirales; family Lachnospiraceae; genus Marvinbryantia. Next base: position 42,798 of record NZ_CAJKOX010000021.1, on the reverse strand, counting down.
GATGGCGCAGGAGGGAAGATCCTTTGTGGTTGTCGGGCGCTGCGCGGAGGAAATTTTAAAAGGAAATCCCGGTCTGGTGACGATCTTCGTTCTGGGCGATAAGCAGTGCAAGGTAAAGCGCGTCATGGAAAAATACGGGCTTTCCGAGAAGGAAGCGCAGCAGATGTGTAAAAAAGAGGACTGGGAGCGGAAGTATTATCACAATTATTTCTGCACGGGACAGTGGGGCGATTCCAGAAATTATGACCTGTCTGTCAACAGCAGTCGTCTTGGGCTGGAAAAAACAGCCGATATGCTGGAAAAATTTATTCGAACAAAGATGCAATTATAGAAGAAGTGTGATATAATACAAAAGAACGAGCCGTTGCGGGAGAGCCGCGACGGACAAGCCAGGAAACGGCGCCTCGCGGCGCCGTTTTTGTTTCCGGGATCCAGAGATTTTCGGAACAGAGACGTCCGCGGGGGAAGGTTAAGACAACAGGGGGAAGAAGCTTATGGGTGAACAATTAATTATTTCTGTGGGGCGTGAGTTTGGCAGCGGCGGACATGTGATCGCAGAGGCGCTCGCAGAGCGCTTCGGGCTGCCGCTTTACGACCACAATCTTCTGGATGAGATCGCAGAAGGCAAAAATGTAGACGGGCAAAGCCTGAAAGTGTACGATGAGAAGCACAAAATCAAACTGTTTTCCAGAAAGGTGCGCGGACATTCTACCTCTATGGAGGACCATGTGGCGGACATGCAGTTCGAATATCTGCAGAAGCTCGCCGGGGAGGGAAAATCTTTTGTGGTTGTCGGGCGCTGCGCGGAGACGAAGCTGAAATCGTTTCCGGGACTGGTCTCCATTTTCGTCCTGGGAGACGAGGAGTGCAAGACGAAGCGTGTCATGGAGCGGTATCATCTGGGAAGAGAGGCTGCGCGGCAGAAGATGAAAAAGGCAGACTGGTATCGCAAGCGCTATCATAATTATCACTGCGCGGGCAAGTGGGGCGATTCCAGAAACTACGATTTTTCCATCAACAGCAGCAGGCTTGGCATCGAAAAGACGATCGATTTTCTGGAAGAATACATAAAAGAGCGACAGACCTCTTGACTTTAAAGGATTCTTACGGTATTATAGTTGCGAATATTTTACATGCTACGACGAAGACAGTATATCTGCCGCGAACGCCACAGCGAGCCGGGGAGGGTGCAAGCCCGGCGCAAGTAACACAGATGGAAGATCGCTTCTGAGCAGCGGGGCCGAAAGCGCCGGCGGCGCAAGTAGATTCCGACGGTTTTCCGCCGTTAAAGGGAACACATATAGTAGTATGTTGTAACAGGTGGTATAGCGAGACCCTCGTCCTTTTACGGACGGGGGTTTTATTTTCGCGAGCGACCGAAGTGAAACGTAGACCTGCCGCGCAGATGGATGCGGTCGTTTTGCAGATGTATGACGGAAAAGGAAGGAGAGCAATTATGTACGACAAAGTCTCAACAAACTTAAATTTTGTGGAGCGCGAGAAGAATGTGGAAAAATTCTGGAAAGAAAACCACATCTTCGAAAAAAGTATGGAAAACCGCAAGGAAGGGCCGACGTATACCTTTTACGACGGACCGCCCACGGCGAACGGAAAGCCGCACATTGGTCATGTGCTGACGCGTGTTATCAAGGATATGATCCCGCGTTACCGCACCATGAAGGGCTACATGGTTCCGCGAAAAGCAGGCTGGGATACACACGGGCTGCCGGTCGAGCTGGAGGTGGAAAGGCAGCTCGGACTTGACGGAAAGGAGCAGATCGAGGAGTACGGTCTGGTGCCGTTTATCGACAAATGTAAGGAAAGCGTCTGGAAATATAAGGGCATGTGGGAGGATTTCTCCGGCACCGTTGGTTTCTGGGCGGATATGGAGCATCCGTATGTCACATATCACGATGACTACATCGAATCTGAATGGTGGGCGCTGAAGCAGATCTGGGATAAGGGACTTCTGTACAAGGGCTTTAAGATCGTGCCGTATTGCCCGCGCTGCGGCACCCCGCTGTCTGCGCAGGAGGTGGCGCAGGGCTATAAGACCGTTAAGGAGCGCTCTGCGGTTGTCCGCTTTAAGGTAAAGGGCGAGGACGCCTACATTCTGGCATGGACCACGACGCCGTGGACGCTGCCGTCCAATGTGGCACTCTGTGTAAACCCGAATGAATCCTACGTAAAAGTAAAGGCAGCCGACGACCGCGTATACTATATGGCGGAGGCACTGCTGGATACTGTGCTTGGAAAGCTTGGCAGCGAAGAGACGCCGGCTTATGAAGTACTGGAAACTTATACCGGAAAAGATCTGGAATACAAGGAATATGAGCCGCTCTATGAATGCGCGGATATTCTGGCGAAAAAACAGCATAAAAAGGCACATTTTGTAACCTGTGATACGTATGTTACACTGACGGACGGTACCGGCGTGGTTCATATCGCTCCGGCTTTCGGTGAGGACGACTCCAGGGTGGGACGTCTGTACGATCTGCCGTTTGTACAGATGGTAAACGGCAAGGGTGAAATGACCGAGGAAACACCGTTTGCAGGTCTGTTTGTAAAAAAAGCGGACCCGGAGGTATTAAAAGACCTCGACGCAAGAGGCCTTCTTTTTGACGCGCCGAAATTTGAGCATGAATATCCGCACTGCTGGCGATGCGACACGCCGCTGATCTACTATGCGCGTGAATCCTGGTTTATCAAAATGACTGCGGTAAAAGACGATCTGATCCGCAACAACAAGACGATCAACTGGATCCCGGAGGGGATCGGCAGCGGACGCTTTGGCGCATGGCTGGAGAACGTGCAGGACTGGGGTATTTCCAGAAACCGTTATTGGGGCACGCCGCTGAATATCTGGGAGTGCGAGTGCGGATGCCAGCATTCCATCGGCAGCCGTCAGGAGCTGTTTGAGATGAGCGGCAATGAGGCGGCAAAGACCGTCGAGCTGCACCGCCCGTATATCGACGAGATCACGATCACCTGCCCGGAGTGCGGCGGGACGATGCACCGCGTGCCGGAGGTAATCGACTGCTGGTTCGATTCCGGTGCGATGCCGTTTGCGCAGCATCACTATCCGTTTGAAAATAAAGAAGTGTTTGAACAGCAGTTCCCGGCGCAGTTTATCTCCGAGGCAGTCGACCAGACACGCGGATGGTTCTACTCCCTGCTGGCGGAGTCGACGCTGCTCTTCAACAAGGCGGCGTATGAGAACGTCATCGTGCTCGGACATGTGCAGGATGAGAACGGACAGAAGATGAGCAAATCAAAGGGAAATGCCGTCGATCCGTTTGAGGCGCTGGAAACCTACGGCGCAGACGCGATCCGCTGGTATTTCTATATTAACAGCGCGCCGTGGCTGCCGAACCGTTTCCACGGAAAAGCCGTGCAGGAGGGACAGCGCAAGTTTATGGGAACCCTCTGGAATACCTATGCGTTTTTCGTGCTGTATGCGAACATTGACAATTTTGACGCGACGCAATATACGCTGGAATACGATAAGCTGCCGGTTATGGATAAATGGCTGCTGTCGAAGATGAACACCATGATCAAAACGGTGGACGATAATCTTGAGAACTACCGCATCCCGGAGACGGCGAGAGCACTGCAGGAGTTTGTGGACGACATGAGCAACTGGTACGTGCGCCGCAGCCGCGAGCGCTTCTGGGCGAAGGGCATGGAGCAGGATAAGATCAACGCCTACATGACGCTGTACACCGCGCTGGTGAATGTGGCGAAGGCGGCGGCTCCGATGATCCCGTTTATGACCGAGGATATCTACCGTAATCTGGTATGCAGCATCGACAAGAGCGCTCCGGAGAGCGTGCATCTGTGCGATTTCCCAACCGTGGACGAGGCGCATATCGACAAAGAGCTGGAAGCAAATATGGACGAGGTCCTGAAGATCGTCGTGATGGGACGCGCGGCAAGAAACGCGGCAAACATCAAGAACCGTCAGCCGATCGCAAATATGATGGTGAAGGCGCCGAAGAAGCTGGATTCCTACTTTACGGAAATCATCCGCGACGAGCTGAACACCAAGAACGTCACTTTTACAGAGGATGCCGGAAGCTATGTTTCTTACAATTTCAAGCCGCAGCTCAAGACCGTTGGACCGAAATACGGCAAGCTGCTCGGCGGCATCCGTCAGGCGCTGGGTGGTCTGGACGGACGTGCGGCGATGGCTGAATTAAAGCAGGAGGGCGCACTTCATCTTGACATTAACGGGCAGTCTGTTGTATTATTAGAGGACGACTTGCTTATCGAGACAGCCCAGACAGAGGGCTATGAGACGGAGCAGGACGGCGATATCACGGTTGTTCTGGATACGACGCTCACGCCGGAGCTGATTGAGGAGGGCTTCGTCAGAGAGCTTGTCAGCAAGATCCAGACCATGCGAAAGGAAGCCGGTTTTGAGGTCACGGACAGAATCGTCATTTACGCGATGGGCAATGAAAAGATCGAGAGTATCCTGAAAGCCCACACAGAAGAGATCCGCTCGGAAGTACTGGCAGACGACATTGTATACAACACCACGAAGGGTTACGAAAAAGAGTGGAGCATCAACGGCGAAAAAGTAACCATGGCAGTTGAAAAACAGTAACGGTTAGCAGACGGAAGGAGAAACAATGAGCAAAAAGTTTAATAAGAAAGAGTTCATTAACGATGTGAAGGCAAATGTAAGGACGCTTTACCGCAAAAATCTGGATGAGGCTACTCAGCAGCAGATTTTCCAGGCAGTGTCCTACACGGTAAAGGATACCATTATCGACAACTGGCTCGCGACACAGGAGCAGTATGAGAAGGACGATCCGAAGTATGTGTACTACATGTCCATGGAGTTCCTTATGGGACGCGCGCTCGGAAACAACCTCATCAATCTGACAGAGTATGAGGATGTAAAAGAGGCGCTGGCGGAGATCGGCTTCGACCTCAACGTGATCGAGGACCAGGAGCCGGATGCGGCGCTTGGAAACGGCGGTCTCGGACGTCTGGCGGCATGCTTCCTGGATTCCCTGGCAACCCTTGGCTACCCGGCATACGGCTGCGGCATCCGCTACCGTTACGGTATGTTCAAACAGAAAATCGAGGACGGCTATCAGGTAGAGGTGCCGGATAACTGGTTAAAGGACGGCAACCCGTTTGAGCTGCGCCGCCCGGAATATGCAAAGGAAGTAAAATTCGGCGGCTATGTGCGCGTTGTATACGATGAGAAAACCGGACGCAACCACTTCGTGCAGGAGGGCTATCAGTCCGTGCGCGCGGTGCCGTATGATTTCCCGATCGTCGGCTACAATAACCGCATTGTAAATACCCTGCGCATCTGGGATGCGGAGGCGGTCAGCGAGTTCCAGCTCGATTCCTTCGACAAGGGCGACTACCGCAAGGCTGTGGAGCAGGAAAACCTTGCCCGCAACATCGTAGAGGTTCTTTATCCGAATGACAACCACTATGCAGGAAAAGAGCTGCGTCTGAAACAGCAGTATTTCTTCATTTCCGCGAGTGTGCAGGCGGCAATCAGCAAATATAAGAAGAAACACAGCGACATCCGCAAATTCTACGAGAAGGCGACCTTCCAGCTCAACGATACGCACCCGACGGTGGCAGTCGCAGAGCTGATGCGTATCCTGCTCGATGAAGAGGGACTTACCTGGGAAGAGGCGTGGGACGTTACCACAAAGACCTGCGCTTACACGAACCACACGATCATGGCTGAGGCTCTGGAGAAATGGCCGATCGAGCTGTTCTCCCGTCTGCTTCCGCGTATCTACCAGATTATCGAGGAGATCAACCGCCGCTTCGTAGCGGAGATCGAGGCGAGATATCCGGGCAACTTTGAGAAGGTGCGCAAGATGGCGATCATCTTCGACGGACAGGTGAAGATGGCGCATCTGGCGATCGCGGCGGGCTACTCCGTAAACGGCGTTGCAGAGTTGCACACAGAAATCCTTAAAAAGCAGGAGCTTCGTGATTTCTATGAGATGATGCCGGAGAAATTCAACAACAAGACAAACGGTATCACACAGAGACGTTTCCTGCTCCACGGAAACCCGCTGCTGGCAGCATGGGTGACCGATCATATCGGCGACGAGTGGATCACAGACCTTCCGCAGATCGCGAAGCTGAAGGTATATGCGGACGACAAGAAGGCGCAGCAGGAGTTCATGAACATCAAGTATCAGAACAAGGTGCGTCTGGCAAAATATATTCTGGAGCACAATGGCGTAGAGGTAGATCCGCGCTCCATCTTTGACGTACAGGTTAAGAGACTGCATGAGTACAAGAGACAGCTCCTGAACATCCTGCATGTAATGTATCTGTACAACCAGATCAAGGATCACCCGGAGATGGATTTCTATCCGAGAACCTTTATCTTCGGCGCAAAGGCGGCTGCAGGCTATCGCCGTGCGAAGCTCACGATCAAGCTGATCAATGCAGTGGCAGACGTGGTAAATAACGATGCGTCTATCAAGAATAAACTGAAAGTGGTATTTATCGAGGACTACCGCGTATCCAATGCGGAGCTGATCTTTGCGGCTGCCGATGTTTCCGAGCAGATCTCCACTGCTTCCAAGGAGGCGTCCGGTACCGGAAATATGAAGTTCATGCTGAACGGCGCTCCGACGCTGGGCACCATGGACGGCGCGAACGTGGAGATCGTGAAGGAAGTCGGCGAGGAGAATGCCTTTATCTTCGGTCTTTCTGCTGATGAAGTCATCAATTACGAGAATAATGGCGGCTACTACCCGGAAAACATCTTCAACAGCGATCAGGATATCCGCCGCGTGCTGATGCAGCTCATCAACGGGGAGTTTGCTCCGAACGATCCGGAAATGTTCCGCGATATCTACGATTCCCTGCTTAACACCAAGAGCAGCGACCGCGCAGATACCTATTTCATTCTGGCGGATTTCAAGGCTTACGCAGAAGCGCAGAGACGCGTGGAGGAAGCGTACCGCGATGAATCCCGCTGGGCGAAGATGGCAATGCTTAACACCGCATGCAGCGGTAAATTTACTTCGGACAGAACCATCCAGCAGTATGTGGATGAGATCTGGCATCTGAAGAAAGAGGTAATTGAGGCGAAGTAAAAAGAAATAATATTCAGAAGTGTCCCCGTCGGTCAGGAGAGGAATGCCTGCCCGACAGGGACATTTTTTTCGCGTTATGGCAAATTACTGGTAAAGAAAACCTGTTGTACTTGCCTAAGTGTCAGGAAAATGGTATACTGTTTGCAGAAGAAGTTTGATTGGATGCGAATGAAATATGGATACCATGATTGTGGATATGAGAGCGGGGATTGATGAGGCGGCGATGGCGCAGGCAGGAGAGATCCTGCAGGCGGGCGGCCTGGTCGCGTTCCCGACAGAAACGGTGTACGGGCTGGGGGCGAACGCGCTGGACGAGACGGCTTCTGAGAAGATTTACCGCGCGAAGGGGCGCCCTTCGGATAATCCTCTGATCGTACACATAGCGAAGCTGCAGGATCTGTATCGGATCGCGGCAAAGGTACCGAAGAAAGCGGAAGCCTTAGCGGCAAAATTCTGGCCGGGACCGCTGACGATGATCTTTCAAAAGAAGGATTGCGTGCCGCTGAAGACGACTGGCGGACTTTACACGGTGGCGGTGCGGATGCCGGATCATCCGGTCGCATTGGCGCTGATCAGGGCGGGCGGCGGCTATGTCGCAGCGCCGAGCGCGAACACCTCGGGCAGACCCAGCCCCACGACGGCCGCGCATGTTGCCGAGGACATGACGGGAAAAATTGAGATGATCATTGACGGCGGCAGTGTCGGTATCGGGGTGGAATCAACGATCGTGGATATGAGTGGTGATGTGCCGATGATATTAAGACCGGGTTACATCAATCGTGAGATGCTGGAAGCGGTGATCGGAGAGGTTGGCATCGATCCGGCGATTACCGGAGCGGACACGACGGCACGTCCGAAGGCGCCGGGGATGAAATACCGTCACTATGCGCCGAAAGCGGATATGCTGATCGTCGAGGGCGCGGAAGAAAAGGTAATTTCCAGTATTAATACCATGATAGAAAAAGAACTGCAGGAAGGCAGGGTGCCGGGGATCATCGCCACCGAGGAGACGAAGGATCGCTATGTGGGCGGCATTATTAAGGTGATCGGCAGCAGGGCGGATGAGCTGAGTATTTCCAGACATTTGTTTGCCGTCCTGCGCGAGTTTGACGAGCAGAGGGTCAGCCGGATTTTTTCAGAGGCGTTTGACACGCCGGTCATGGGACAGGCGATCATGAACCGCCTGCTGAAAGCGGCCGGACACCAGGTGCTGGAGGTATAGTTTTAAAGGTCAGGGAGAGAACTATGAAAAAGTATGACAAGCTTACATTTGTCAGCCGCAGCGACACCTGCCGCGCTCCGATGGCGGAGGCGCTGATGCAGGACAAGCTGCTGCTGGAGGATATTCTGGTGGATACGCGCGGCATGATCGTGCTTTTTCCGGAGCCGGTAAATCCAAAGGCTATGGAGATTATCAGCCAGAACAGGCTGCCGCTGGAGGGGCACGAGGCGGTGCAGCTTACAAAGGACGATTTCGATGAACGTACGCTGATGCTTACCATGGAGGAAGCGCAGAAGGCCAAGATCCTGGACGAATACCCGGACGCAGCGAAAAATGTGTACACTCTGTCGGAATACTGCGGCAGGTCGGGGGACGTGGAGAGTCCGCTTGGAAAGGATGTGCCGGCTTATGGCGCGTGTTTCCTGGTTTTAAAGGATCTGATAGAAAGACTTGCAGAAATTCTGAAGGAGGAAGAAAAATAATGATAGCGGTAGCATGTGATCATGGCGGATATACGCTGAAAAAGGAGATTTTAAAGCATTTGGAAAAGCGCGGACTTGCATATAAGGATTTTGGCTGCGACAGCGAAGCGGCGGTGGACTATCCGATCTATGCGCGCAGAGTGACGGATGCGATTACCGGCGGAGAGTGTGAGCGCGGCATTCTGATCTGCGGAACCGGCATTGGTATTTCCATCGCGGCAAATAAAGTGAAGGGCATTCGCGCGGCGCTTTGCACGGATTGCTTCACCGCGGAGGCGACGCGCCTTCATAATGACGCGAATATTCTGGCACTCGGCGGCAGAGTAGTGGGGCCGGGACTGGCCCTGAAAATCGTCGATACATTTCTTGATACTCCGTTTTCGCAGGAGGAGCGTCACAAAAAGAGAATTTCTCTGATCGAGGAATAGACAGGAGGAGACGGATATGGCAAAGGTATGTGTGATGGATCATCCGCTGATACAGCATAAGATCGGAGTGATCCGCAGAAAAGAAACAGGATCGAAGGATTTCCGCCAGATCATCGGGGAGATCGCTATGCTGATGTGTTACGAGGCGACCCGCGATTTAAAGCTGCAGGATGTGAAGATCGAGACGCCCATCTGTGAGACGACGGTGAAGGAGCTTGCCGGAAAGAAGCTGGCGGTCATCCCGATCCTGCGCGCCGGTATCGGCATGGTGGAGGGAATGCTGGCGATGATCCCGGCGGCAAAGGTAGGACATATCGGTCTCTACCGCGATCCGGAAACCTTAAAGCCGGTGGAGTATTACTGTAAGCTGCCCGGAGACTGCGCAGAGCGCGAGGTGTTTGTGGTAGACCCGATGCTGGCGACCGGCGGCTCGGCAGTTGCCGCTATCCAGATGCTGAAGGACAAGGGCGTGAAAAACATTCATTTTATGTGCATTATTGCCGCGCCGGAGGGGATCGAGGCGATGCAGAAGGCGCATCCGGACGTAGACATCTACATCGGCGCAAAGGACGACCATCTCAATGACCACGGCTATATCGTGCCGGGACTTGGAGACGCCGGAGACCGTATTTTCGGAACGAAGTAGCGGCGTGCAGACAAAAGCCCGGCGGCGCATGGAACGGGCGGCGGCACGGCTTTTTTGCGGTGCAATAACCGGAGACGGGCAGCCGACGCAGCGTCCGGGCGGCACATGAACGTAAGAGCCGGGCAGCCGGTGCGTAAGATGAGGAGGGAAAAGGATGCCGAAGCGCACAGACTATATTTCCTGGGATGAGTATTTTATGGGAGTTGCCCTGCTTTCCGGTATGCGCTCCAAGGATCCCAACACGCAGGTGGGAGCCTGCATTGTCAGCAAGGAAAACAAGATTTTGTCGATGGGGTACAACGGTCTTCCGATCGGCTGCTCGGATGATGATTTCCCGTGGGAGCGCGAGGGAGACGAGCTGAACACGAAGTATCTCTACACGACGCACAGCGAGCTGAACGCGATCTTAAACTACCGCGGGGGCAGTCTGGACGGCGCGACGCTTTATGTGACGTTGTTTCCGTGCAATGAGTGCGCGAAGGCGATCATCCAGGCGGGTATCAAACAGATCGTATATGACTGTGATAAATACGCAGACACGCCTTCCGTGCTGGCATCCAAGCGGATGCTGACGACAGCGGGCGTGAAGCTGCGCAGGTATGAGCGGACCGGGCGCAGGATCTCCCTGGAGTTATAAGAGGAGAATCATCCTGGTGCGGACCGGATGCAGGGGTTATGCCGGAAAGTATTCAGGAAAACCGATTGTTCGGGCAAAACTGATCAACATATTGGAGCAGCTTACGAAAACTGCCGCTGTAGATGGTCTGCAGCAGCCAGTCGAGCTGTCTTAACGCGATTAAAAGCTGTTCTTCCGAGATCAGCTTTTTTTCTGCTGCCAGCGCAAGCTCGTCGAGGTCGACGACCTTCACGGTTCCGTCGGGGTACACCAGCACGTCCGCCAGAAGATCTGTCATCACATAAGTGTCTGTATCCCGGTCGTAAGTATAGGTGATGATGTCGCAGTACCAGCAGATCAGCTCGCCTGCGTGGTTGTAAAATTTGCTGATCTTGATACCCCTGTCAAGGAAAAAGGCGGACAGACCGTGGCTTAATTCCTTTTTCGGACGGAGGGTGTTCCATTTGGTGACGATCAGATTTTCCTCCGCGTGGAGGATCTCATCATTTTTCAGCAGAATGCATTCATCGGGAATCAATCTTTTTCGGTACAGAACTGGCTTTTGCATAGGAGTCTCCCTTCTTTGTAGTGTGGGAAGGGGCGCAGTATGACTGGATGCATCACAAAACGCTCCGTCGGATCGATTAAGTGGTTTTATTATAGTGTAAAAACGGGATTCATGCAAGAAGCCTGGCTGTTTTTTCTGCAAAAATATCAATGCAGTGTTGAAAAAGTGAGGGAAATGCACTAAAATAAAGAAAGTGACGCGCCCGGGCGGGTTTTGCGGCGTCTGCGGCGCTGTGAATATTAGATATTGAGGAGAAAAATTATGGCGAAAGACAAGAAATTAGTGGAAGCGATCACCTCGATGGAGGAGGATTTCGCGCAGTGGTATACCGACGTCGTGAAAAAGGCGGAGCTGACCGATTACACCAGCGTGAAAGGCTGCATGGTGATCAAGCCGGCTGGCTATGCGATCTGGGAAAATATACAGCATGAGCTGGACAGACGTTTCAAGGAAACCGGAGTGGAGAATGTATATCTGCCGATGCTGATCCCGGAAAGCCTGCTCCAGAAGGAGAAGGATCATGTGGAAGGTTTTGCGCCGGAGGTGGCGTGGGTGACGCACGGCGGACTGGAGCCGCTGCAGGAGAGAATGTGTGTGCGTCCGACCTCCGAGACACTGTTCTGCGATTTCTATGCGAACGACGTACACTCCTACCGCGATCTGCCGAAGGTATACAACCAGTGGTGCTCGGTTATGCGCTGGGAGAAAACGACCCGTCCGTTCCTTCGTTCCCGCGAGTTTCTGTGGCAGGAGGGACACACCGCGCACGCGACTGCTGAGGAAGCGGAGGAGCGCACCATCCAGATGCTGAACGTTTACGCTGATTTCTGTGAGGAGTTTCTTGCGATCCCGGTGATCAAGGGCCGCAAGACCGATAAAGAAAAATTTGCCGGAGCGGAGGCGACCTACACCATCGAATCGCTGATGCACGACGGCAAGGCGCTGCAGTCCGGCACCAGCCACAATTTCGGCGACGGCTTTGCAAAGGCTTTCGGCATCCAGTATGCGGATAAAGACAACACTTTAAAATATGTACATCAGACCTCCTGGGGCATGACCACCCGTATGATCGGCGCAATCATCATGGTTCACGGTGACAACAGCGGTCTGGTGCTGCCGCCGCGCGTAGCGCCCACACAGGTGATGGTGATCCCCATCCAGATGCAGAAGGACGGCGTGCTCGATAAGGCAAACGAAGTAAAAGAGACGCTTGCGAAAGCAGGCCTGCGCGTGAAGCTGGACGATTCCGAGAAGAGTCCGGGCTGGAAATTCTCCGAGCAGGAGATGCGCGGCATTCCGGTGCGTATCGAACTTGGACCGAAGGATATCGAGGCAGGACAGGCTGTCATCGTGCGCCGCGACACAAGAGAAAAGCTGGTGACGCCGCTTGAAGAGCTTGCACAGAAGACGGCGGAAGTGCTGGAGATTATGCAGAAGGATATGCTGGAGCGCGCACGCGCACACCGCGATGCGCATACCTACACGGCGGCGAAGCTTGACGAATTCAAGGATATCGCAGAAAACAAGCCGGGCTTTATCAAAGCAATGTGGTGCGGCTGCCAGGAGTGCGAGGACGCTCTCAAAGAGGAGGCAGGCGTTACCTCCCGCTGTATCCCGTTTGAGCAGGAGCAGATTGCGGATACCTGTATTTACTGCGGAAAACCGGCGACAAAGATGGTTTACTGGGGAAAAGCGTACTAGAATGACAACATTTGCGAAAAAATATAAGAGGGCGCTTATCGGCTCGCTGCTGTTTTCCTTCGTGTGCTTTGGGTTTATGCTTACGCACTTTACCCTCTGCATCGACGACGAAACGTGGATCCTGGCCTCGGAGCCGAGCGCGCTCTGGATCCTTCAGGGAAGATTTGCGATCTGGCTGTTTGATCTGATCTTCACGAGCAACGGCAATTTTGCGCCGTTTCTCTGGGATTTTCTGGCGATCGTCGGCTGGAATATATCCGGCATGATCTTTGCATACGCGCTTCTGGAAAAGCCAAAGGAGTGGCAGGTGTTTTTCTTCTGCGCGTATTATTCCTCCCTGCCCTTTGTGGTGGGAGAAATTATGGCGTTCTCCATGTTCGATCTGCAGGTGAGCACCGCGATGATAGCGACGGCAGTAAGCTTTGTGCTCAGCCGGCGCTTCCTGAAGCAGCGCAGAAAAAAGGACGCAGTCTGCGCGATGCTCTGCCTGTTTTACGGCATAGCTACCTTCCAGGCGATGATCTGCGTGTATGTGACAGCGGTGGCGGCGGAATGCCTTTTGCATTATCTTTCTGTGTGCCGCAGCCTGGGGAAGGGCGCTTTGTACGCAGACAGACAGGCTTTGCAGGACGAGACGAAAATGGGAACAGGCGATCCGGCGAAGCGCGCGGAAAACAGTGCTCAGTGCAGTCTGAAATGTACGATTCTCACCTGTGCGGCGATCTGTGCGATGGCAGTCGCAGTTTATTATGTAATAAATGTGATCCTGGGGCGTCTGGTCGGTTCTGCCGGTTATCTCGGCGATAATTACAATGGCTGGACAAGCGGCGACTGGAAGATGGCAGCGGCGATGGCAGTCGCCAACATCGGACGTGTTTCTTTTGCGATTCCTTTTCAGGGAGAATACATCTATGGGGGAAGCGTGATCCGCGTGCTCTCTATTCTTTTTGTAATCTGCGCGGTGTACCTGTTTGCGCGGCAGAAGGGATGGAAGAAAAAAGCTGGTATTCTGTTCTATACGGTCGCGCTCTGCGTGGCTCCGTTTGTGCTGTATCTGGCGCTGGCGACCTACAAGACGCATGGAAGGATGCTGCTTGCGCTTCCGCTGACGGGCGCGGTGCAGATGTATGTTATCACGCAGACCATCACAAAGCCGCTGCTGAAAAAGGCGATGGTGGTCCTTGGAAGTTATCTGTTGTTTTTGAACGCCCGTAATATGAATCTGATCTACTATTACAGCAGCATTGCGTACGAAAAGGACTGCACGACGGCGGGTCAGATCATGTACGACATCCAGGCGGCAGGGATGGATTATCACGAAAAGCCGGTCGCGTTTATCGGTATGGTCGCGCAGGATGAGCTGCCGGTCCTGGAATCCTGCACGCTCGGCGGTTCCTTCTTTGCCTGGGACGACGGAAATAATTCCAGAATGTGCGATTTCCTGCAGACCAGAGGCTATGCGGTGCAGCAGGCGGACGAGCAGCAGATAGCGGCGGCGCTGGAGCAGACCAAAACCATGAACACCTGGCCGCAGGAGGGCAGTATCGCGGAGCTGAAAGACGTGATCGTAGTATACCTGTCCGAGCCGACTGAAAAATGGTATACGGTGAATGTGGGCGCGTAGAAGAACGTATGACTTTCGACGCCCTGGCATCAAGAAAATAAATGGTTTTAATGCTTTATATCCATGATAAGGAAACGAAAAAAACATTGACAAATAAGGCATTCCGGAGTTATCATTAATGTCAAATTTATAAAGGAGGATAAGAATTATGAAAAAATTTAACAAAGCAGTCAGCGTTGCTATGGCGGCGGCTATGGTTGCAGGCGTTCTGGCAGTGCCGGCAGCAGCGGAAGAAGGTACCTTCAAGATTGGCGTAATCGGACCGATGACAGGCGACTATGCACAGTACGGCACGAATGTATACAATGCAGCAAAAATTGCGATCGATGAAGTAAACGCAAACGGCGGCTTCAACGGCTATCAGGTTGAGCTTCTGGACGCAGGCGACGACCAGGGCGATGCTGAGAAGGCGATCAACGCATACAACGACCTTCTGGACAAGGGTATGCAGATGCTCTGCGGTACCGTTACCTCCGGTGCCTGCATCGCAGTAGGCGGTGAGGCAGCAGAGAGCACCTTCCTGTTCACACCGTCCGGAAGCGCGGTAGACTGTATCACAGCAGGCTCCAACGAGTTCCGTATGTGCTTCACAGACCCGATGCAGGGTTCCAAATCCGCTCAGTACATCTCTGAGAACGGGCTTGCTACCAAGATCGCGATTCTGTATGATTCTTCCACAGACTACAACGTAGGTATCCACGATGCATTCGTAGAGGCAGCTCCGGGATATGGTCTGGAGGTTGTTGCAGATGAAGCATACACCACAGACAGCAACACAGACTTCTCCGTACAGCTTTCCAAGATCAAAGAGAGCGGCGCAGAGCTTCTGTTCCTGCCGAACTACTATTCTGACTGTGCGCTGATCCTGCAGCAGGCGGCAGACGCGCAGCTCGACGTTACCTTCTTCGGCGTAGACGGTATGGACGGTATCCTTTCCGTAGAAAACTTTGATACCTCTCTGGCAGAGGGCGTTATGCTTCTGACACCGTTCTCCGCAACCGCAGAGGATGAGGCGACTGTAAACTTCGTAACCGCATACGGCGAGGCAAACAACGGCGAGACGCCGAACCAGTTTGCAGCAGACGCTTATGATGTAATTTACGCTATGCAGGCAGCAGCAAACGATGCAGGCATCACACCGGATATGTCCAACGAGGACATCAGCGCTGCAATGTCCGCTTCCATGCTGAACATTGAGATCGACGGTCTTACCGGTGCAGCAAAATGGACCGAGGACGGCGAGTGCGATAAGGAGCCGAAGGCTGTTGTGATCAAAGACGGCGTTTACGAGATGATGGAGTAACATTTCCATAGTGTTTTGATGTAAAAAGACACTTCCCCGATAACAGGGGGATTGCCGTTTAAGAAACGGGGGACGGTACCTGTGAGGAAGGCGCCGTCTCTCTGTTTTTATATAACAGGAACGGATGTGTAGCTGTCCTTTCCTGTTATGTAAAAACAAAGGACCACTGAGAAAACACACAGAATATTTATGAGGTGTACTATGAGTTTTATTTCCTATTTAAAAGACGGCATCAGCCTTGGCAGTATCTATGCGATCATCGCCCTTGGATATACCATGGTGTACGGCATCGCGAAGATGCTGAACTTCGCCCATGGAGACGTCATTATGGTCGGCGCCTTTGTAATCCTCACGGCGATCACGAAAGCAGGGCTGTCTCCGGCACTGTCCATTCTTCTGGCTGTTGTATTGTGTACGGTTCTTGGCATCACCATTGAAATGGTTGCATACCGCCCGCTCAGAAAAGCGTCGTCCAATCTGGCAGTGCTGATCACGGCGATCGGCGTCAGCTATCTGCTGCAGAATCTGGCGCTGCTGATCTTCGGCGCAGATGCAAAGAGCTTCGTGACCGTGATCAACGTGCCGACGCTGGTACTGTTTGACGGACAGCTTACCATCAAGGGTATTACCATTGTGACGATCGCCGCATGTATCATTATCATGTGCGGTCTGACCTTTTTTGTAAACAAGACGAAGCCGGGACGCGCGATGCAGGCGGTTTCAGAGGACCGCGACGCGGCGCAGCTTATGGGCGTGAATGTAAATTCCACGATTTCCCTCACCTTCGCGATCGGTTCCGGGCTTGCTGCGATCGCCGGACTGCTTCTCTGCTCGGCATACCCCACGCTGACGCCGTACACCGGCGCGATGCCGGGCATCAAGGCATTTGTGGCGGCGGTATTCGGCGGCATCGGCTCGATTCCGGGCGCGATGATCGGCGGCATTCTGCTTGGCGTCATTGAGATTTTCGGAAAAGCCTACATTTCTTCCCAGGTGGCGGATGCGATCGTGTTTGCGGTGCTGATCATCGTGCTTCTGGTAAAGCCCACCGGACTGTTTGGCAAGAATGTACAGGAGAAAGTGTAGGTGGCGGATATGAAAAAAGGTATGAGTAAGACATCAAAAAATAATTATATCACGTACGCGATGGTGATCGTTATTTTCATCGTTGTGCAGACACTTTCCGCGACGGGCAATCTGTCCAGGCTGCTCACGGGGCTTCTGGTGCCGCTCTGCGTCTACACGATCGCGGCGCTTTCCCTGAACCTGGTCGTTGGATTTTCGGGCGAGCTGAGTCTGGGACACGCCGGATTCATGTGCGTCGGCGCTTATTCCAGCGCGCTGTTTTCCAATGTGTTTGCGGACACGATCCCGTCTGTGCCAAGGCTGATCCTCGCAATTCTGATCGGCGCGGCAGTGGCGGCGGTTTTCGGCGTGCTGATCGGCATCCCGGTTCTGAGACTTCGCGGCGATTATCTTGCGATCGTTACGCTGGCATTCGGCGAGATCATCAAGAACCTCATCAACGTGCTGTATGTGGGCGTGGATGAAAACGGACTTCATGTGGCGGCAAGCTCGGCAGGGCTTAAAATGGCTGCGGGCGGCAAGCAGATCATGAAGGGCGCGCTCGGCATTTCGGGCACGGCTGCCTTATATAAGGATATCAAGGATTATTTCTTTATCATAGGCGTGATTCTGATTCTGATCACTCTGTTTATTGTGCAGAATCTGGTAAATTCCAGAAGCGGGCGCGCGATCATGTCCACCAGGGACAACCGTATTGCGGCGGAATCCGTGGGCATCAGTGTGACAAAATATAAGCTGATGGCATTTACGATTTCTGCGGCCCTTGCCGGGGTAGCCGGAGTGCTTTATGCCCACAATCTTTCCATGCTGAAGGTATCCACCTTCGACTATAACCTGTCGATCCTGATCCTGGTATACGTGGTGCTCGGCGGCATCGGAAATCTGCGCGGTTCTATTATTGCGACGATTATCCTGTATGCGCTTCCGGAGCTGCTGCGCGGATTCTCCACCTACCGTATGCTGATCTACGCAATTGTGCTGATCGCGATGATGCTGTTTAACTGGGCGCCTGCGGCGCGCAACTGGAGAAGCCGTATGCTGGAGAAGCTGAAGGGCGGCAGAAAGAAAAAGGAGGCGGCTTAACATGGCAATGCTTGAAGTAAACAATTTGTCCATTCAGTTTGGCGGTCTCCGCGCGGTGGATGGTTTTCACGTATCAATCGAAAAAGGACAGCTTTATGGCCTGATCGGACCGAACGGCGCCGGAAAAACAACGATTTTCAATCTGCTGACGGGCGTATATAAGCCGACCGAGGGTGTGATCCGCCTGGACGGGGAGGATATTACCGGAAAGAGCACCATTGAGATCAATAAGGCCGGGATTGCAAGAACCTTTCAGAATATCCGTCTGTTCGGCGCGATGTCGGTGCTTGACAATGTAAAGGTTGGTCTGCACAACGATCATAAATATTCGACGCTTGCGGGGATCCTGCGTCTGCCTTCTTATTTTAAGCAGGAAAAGGAAATGAATGAAAAGGCGATGGAGCTTCTGCGGGTGTTCGGACTGGACGGCGAGGCGGAGTATCTGGCGTCCAACCTTCCCTACGGCAAACAGCGCAAGCTGGAGATCGCGCGCGCGATGGCGACGAACCCGAAGCTTTTGCTGCTCGACGAGCCGGCGGCGGGCATGAACCCCAACGAGACGGCGGAGCTGATGAAGACCATTCACTTTGTACGCGATAATTTTGACATGACGATCCTTCTGATCGAGCACGACATGAAGCTGGTTTCCGGTATCTGCGAGGAGCTGACGGTACTGAATTTCGGACAGGTACTCTGCCAGGGCAAGACAGCGGAGGTGCTGAGCGATCCGCAGGTTATCACGGCATATCTTGGAGAATAGGAGGGAAATGAGACATGGCAATGCTTGAGATCAAGGATCTGGAAGTATTTTACGGCGTGATTCAGGCCATCAAAGGAATTTCCTTCGAGGTAAACGAGGGCGAGGTCGTTGCGCTGATTGGCGCAAACGGCGCCGGAAAGACGACGACCCTGCAGACAATTACCGGTCTTCTGAGTCCGAAAAAGGGAAGCATTTTATTTGAAGGACAGGAGCTCACCAAAGTTCCGGCGCATAAGATCGTCAGCCTTGGAATGGCCCACGTGCCGGAGGGACGCCGCGTGTTTGCGCAGTTTACGGTGTATCAGAACCTGCTGATGGGCGCCTATACCAGAAAAGATAAAAATGAGATTGAGGCAAGTCTGGCGGAGGTCTACAAACGCTTCCCGCGTCTTGAGGAGCGCAAAAATCAGATTGCCGGAACGCTCTCCGGCGGCGAGCAGCAGATGCTTGCCATGGGACGCGCGCTGATGTCCAAGCCGCGCATCATTCTGATGGATGAACCCTCGATGGGACTTTCGCCTATCCTGGTAAATGAAATCTTCGACATTATCCAGAGCGTGAGCGCCAGCGGCACGACCGTACTCCTGGTAGAGCAGAATGCGAAAAAAGCGCTCTCCATTGCGGATCGCGCTTACGTGCTCGAAACCGGAAAGATCGTGCAGTCGGGCAAGGCGGAGACGCTGCTCAACGATGATTCCATTAAGAAGGCATACCTTGGAGAATAAAGAAGTAGTTTATAGCTGTAAGTGCCAGAAGGCATTTGCAGCTATTTTGTTTTGTTGTATATAGTCCGGAAGCATCCGGTGTGGGAGACATATCCTGCGCCGGATGCTTTTTTATTGCCATGCATCCGAAGGGAGCCGCCGGCGGCGGGTCCTGTAGGTTGCCATGCATCCGAAGGGAGCTGCCGGCGGCAGGTCCTGTAGGTGGAGCAGATTGTGCCGTGGTCAGACGGATATGGCTTGCAAAGTTTTTTTCATCTGGGGCATACTATGAGGAACACCGGCGGTCAGTGCGCCGGAAAGCTTCAGAAGAAAAGAGAGGGATAGCATATGGCACATTTACTGGAAAAGACCATGCTGCAGGAATTTCAAAACCAGTTAAAGGGGGAGGAAAAGGCGCAGGCAACGATTGAAAAATACATGCGGGATGTCAGTGCATTTTTTGCGTATGTAAAGGAAGAAAATGAAATCGACAAATCTACCGTAATTGCATACAAGGAATACCTGACGGAGCATTATGCGGCGGCAAGTGTGAATTCCATGCTGGCAGCTGTCAATGCATTCCTGAAAATGATGGGATGGCACGAATGCACGGTAAAGGCGCTGAAAATCCAGAAGGAAGCCTTTCGCGCGCGGGAACGGGATCTGACAAAGGCGGAGTATTTCCGTCTCCTGGATGCAGCGGGGAAAAAGAAAAACCAGCGGCTGTACTGGATGATGCAGGTGCTCTGCGCGACGGGCATCCGGGTGAGCGAGCTGCGGTATATCACGGTAGAAGCCCTGCAGACGGGGTGTGCGACGGTAAGCTCCAAGGGAAAACAGCGGAACGTGCTGCTGTCGGCGCCGCTGTGCAGGAAGCTGAGAAAATACGTGGCCGGACAGAAAATAACCGGAGGAAGTATTTTTGTCACCAGGAGTGGGAAACCGGTTGACCGCAGCAACATCTGCCACGAAATGAAAGCGCTCTGCGGCGAAGCGGGAATCTGCCGGGAAAAAGTATTCCCGCACAATCTCCGGCACCTGTTTGCCGTCACATATTATAAGATGAAAAAGGATATATCCCATCTGGCAGATTTACTGGGACATGCGAGCATCAACACCACGCGGATCTACACGCTGGTCAGCAGCGAGGAGCAGAAACGCCAGATTGAATATCTGGGACTTGTGGTCTGAATGGGGAAGGATGACGAAGGGCTCCGGAAGCAGAGGCGGACGATGAAAGGCTCCGGGAGCGGGGAGGCGCACAGCTTCAGCCGTATCCGCGTCAGTGCCGGGGAACACAAAAAACCGCATAATGTCTGTTATGCGGTAAAAGAGCAGTCATTACATATGTATCTATCTGTTAACAGTTACTATTCTAGCATCATAGTAGTGAAAATTCAATACTAATTTTCCACAAAAAACAGACCGACAGGGAAAAATTTTCTTCGGCCTTGTTCCAGTCTGCTTTTAAATGGCATCTTATTCAATTCTCATGCGGCGGATTATCGGTTACCGGTATCCGTTACCGCAAAAAATACCCCATAACAGACATTATGCAGTAAACAGGCTGTTGGTTGGCAGTGCATCTGAAAAAAAGAAGAATGGAGAATGTGGAATGCAGAGGAAAGTGAAAAAATCATTGACATTCCTGATGGCGCTGGTCATGGTAATGTCCCTGGTCTGCGGAAGCGGCTTTTCCGTAATAGCAGAGGAAACCGGGCTGACAGAACTTGCCACGGACAGCGGCACGGAAGCGGAAACACCAGCTGCCGTTCCGGAGACAGAGCCGCCGGCAGCCATCCAGGAGGAAACAGCCGGGCTGACGGAGGCGGAAACGGTACCGGTGGAAACCGAAACGACTGGGGAAACTGTTCCTAACGAGACATGGACGGAAAATGTCAGTGAGGGCGGGACGGAATTCTCGGAAAATGTGACAGAAAATGCTGGTGAACCCAGCAGTGAAATAACCAGCGAGACAGCCGGTGAAGCGGTCACCGAAATAACCGGCGAAACCACAAGCGAAGCGGTCAGTGAAAGCGGAAGCGAAAACCTTACAGAGGAAGCAACTTCTGAGAGTGAGAGCGAAACGGCAGAGGCGACCGAAAAGGAAAAACCGGAATTTACATACCGTACAACCGTGAACGGAATTACCGTGAGCATCCATGCTCCGGAGGGTATTCTTCCGGCAGGGACAACTGTGACGGTGGAGCCGCTGGCGGCGGACGTGCTTGATACTGCCGAACAGACAATCAACGACACGCTGGGAGAAAAAGAAGTTGTCCAGCTCATCGGTTTCGACATCACCTTCTACGATGCCGACGGCAATGAAATGCATAATCTGGACGGTTCGGTTCGCATCGAATACTCCGGCATGGATATCGTGGATGAGGCCGAAGAAGCGCGTGTCTATCACGCAGATGAAAACGGAAACATCACCGACACACTGACGGAAGCAGCAGCCCCGTCCGGTACGGTGGGGTTTACATCCGATAAATTCTCCCCGGTGCTGTATGCGGTATATGCGGAGGATGATGGGATTTCTCCGGCGGCAATAACAGGAGAGAATACGGTTATGGTGGGAGAAGCAATCCAGTTAACAACTAATCGCGGAAACGGTTATTGGTGGTCTGCAAATGGGAACATTGCTACAGTAACAGAGAAGGGAGTTGTAAAAGGAGTTGCGGTAGGTAAAGTAGAGATTAGATATTATTATTCTTATTATGGGCGGTGGGATTATGATCCCCACGAGGTAACTGTTACAGCATTAGAGAACGTGCCTGTAGGTGCACAAGTTTATTATCTGAAAAGTCCCACTAGTGACGCGAACAGTAATGCTGTGGATCAGTGGGGATCTGTGGTTCGGTACAATGGAAATGACGCTCAGGTAATTGGAACGAGTGATGCAATATGGACAAACAACAAAAATGTATTTACGAGGGTCTCAGAGTACATTAGTTCATGGCCGGACGGTTCCGAGGGTTCTACATGGTCTTTGAATAAAGATTTATATCCGGAAGTATACAGTGCTGTCTACGGCACATATAAAGCCGAATTGGAAAAAGACCTTGGAATTAGTGATTTAAAACTGGATGACATTGAACAAATTACACTGATTCCATACAAGATTTCAAGGGATAATGGCACTGTTCCAGATAAACATATAGACTGTAAAATCAGTGTGGTTTGCAGCAAGTCTTATGTTGCAAGATTTAAGGTGCAAATGCCGAATGCTGAGGACTATACCGATGTATACGCCGAGAATAAAAAGATTACGGGTGGTGATCCAGCGGCTATTGCTAAATACACGAATGCGCAGACGATTCCTGCAGAAAAAGTGGGTGATGACGGAATCACTTATGTGTTTGATGGCTGGTACAATGAGGCAAATGAGAAGGTCAGTGAGGAAAGGTGGACAGCTGGCTATGTCCCCAGTAATGTTGAATTGGAAGATGGTACAGTGTATTTTACTGCAAAGTATAAACCAGCGACTACCAGCATTACCATTGAAAAGCAGGTAACCGGTGGTCTGGGAGACCAGACGAAAGATTTCTACTTTACTTATAGTTATGATGGCATGAAGGAAGGGACGGATAATAACTTCACTTTAAAACATGAAGCAACACATAAGATTGAGAACATTCCGGTCGGAACAGAATTAACGCTGACTGAAACGAATGCCAATGGTTATACCGTTAGTGCAACATACGGAGGAGCAAGTCTGACAGCATCGCAAGGTGGGAATGGTTCTGTAACGTTTAAGGTCAAGGTTACTGCTGACGGAAAAGTTGTCGTTACCAATAATAAGGAAGGCTCTCCGGATACCGGCATCACGTTGGATTCGCTTCCATACATCGTTATTCTGGCAGTTGTAATTGTGGGAGCGGTTCTGTTCGTTATAGGCAGACGTAAGAAATATCGCGCCGGTCAGCGGAGAAAGTAATGACGACTGAAAGACGGGAGAGAGCCAGAGAGACGCAGGAACAGAATACATACAGGGAACAGCCGGTGCAAAAACAGGCTGATTACAGAAATCCACCGGCGCCGGGACGGGAACCATACAGAGAACGCCCTGTGCGGGAGCGCGATGAATATGGGGAACGCCCCGCACAGGAGCGCCGGGGACGCCGAAGCGGTGCGCGGGCTGCGCGCGAAGAAAAGCAGAGGCGGCAGGAAGAAATCCGGAAAGGTTATGTAAGCTTGCTCATCCGGATCGTGCTGCTTGCGGCAGCAGGCTGGCTTCTTCTTACACAGGTTTTTCTGATTACACAGGTTTCCGGGAACGGCATGTTCCCGGCATTGAAAGACGGCGATCTGGTATTTGCGTTCCGGCTGCAGCAGGAATACGCAAAAAAAGATGTCGTGGTTTACGAAGTGGACGGGCAGGAGTACATCGGACGGATCGCCGCCCGCGGGACGGATGTGGTGACGCTGGATGACAGCGGAACGCTTCTTGTAAACGGTACGGTACAGAGCGGGGAGATTCTCTATCCGACCTATGCGGAAGGAGAACTTGAGTATCCTTACGTGGTACCGGAAGGATGTGTCTTTGTGCTCGGTGATTACCGGACACAGACAGTGGACAGCCGGACACTTGGGGCGGTTCCAATGGGGGACGTGAGAGGGAAAGTAATCACCATTCTCCGCCGGAGGGGATTATAGAATAGCGGGCAGAGCGCCGGTGCATACCGGTCACGCCCGGAAAAGCGCAAAGCAAAGAGCAGACAGCGCCGAGCAGAGCGCAGCTCACACAGTATGATAAGCCGAAAGGCTGTTCATAAATAAATTTTAATATTCCAGGGAGGAAAAATTCATGAAAATGAAAAAAATTGCAGCAATTATTTTTTCAGCAGCTATGGTGCTGAACATGGGAGCCGTGGCGATGGCAACGGGAGGAGACACAACACCATCATATACTGATATGAAAACCGTCACCATCAAAAAGAGCTATGAAGCAACAAACCCAAGTACAACTTCACCGGCAGAGACGTTTGGATTTTCTATTGAGAGAACATCTGTTAAAGATGCTGCCGCTGGTGTGGCTACAGGAAACATGCCGTTACCGACGATTGGCAGTGTGTCATATGAAAAAGGTGAAGCTGGTTCCGAGACCAAGAGCAAAGATATTACAATAACCCTGCCAGAGTATAGCAGTGTTGGTGTCTATACCTACACGATTAAGGAAACTCAGGGTTTAACTGCCGGTGTTACATACCGTACCAGTGACATCAAACTGGTTGTTACAGTTCTGCAGGACGAGGGCGGTTATATCCGTGTAGCTGCTGTTCATACAGAGGATGAAGGTGGAAACAAGACAAATACTTTTAATGACAATGAGTATTCTGCAGGTTCCTTGGCTGTAAAAAAGATTGTTACTGGAAACTTAGGTGACCAGCAGAAAGAATTCGCTGTGACAGTAACATTTACAGCTCCGGAAGGAAAAGAAGTCAGTGAAGCAATTTCCTACTCAGATGGTGGCACGGATTATACTATTCCTGCAAGTGCATGGACAAGTGGAACGGCAACTGCTGAAATTAATCTGAAACATGATGAGACCGTGACCTTCACCAATATTCCTTATGGAGTTACTTACACTGTAGAAGAGGCTGATTATACTAGCGACGGTTATAAGACAACATATGCTTTGGGTGATAATAACAAGAAAATTGATAGTGCAAGTGACAGCGTAGATATCACAAATAATAAGAACAACGATAAGATTGACACCGGCATCAACCTTGACAGCATGCCGTACATCATGATTCTTGCGCTGGTTGCAGTATGCGCAGTAGTTATGTTCGCAAGAAAGCGTTTCTCTGCAAACCGCTAAATTTATCTTAAGCCACTGCGGATGCGGGACAGGATCCGGCGAAAGGGCTGTCAGAAAGGCAGGGCAGTAAAGTGCCGGGATGACAGAACGGCGCGGTAATAAAATTACGCGGTAAAAAACTGACGCGGCGACAAAACGACGCGGCGACAAAACAACGCGATAACAAAACAACGCTGTAAGCAAGTAACGAAATAACAGACGACAAGAAAAACAAGATGACAGAATAAGAGGCGGAACCTCTCCCCGGAGCTGCTCCGGGGAGGGCGGGAAACCGCATGATACAGGGAGTGGAACTGTATGCGTTTGGCGGGAGCATTTTTGAGAGCGGCAAATGCCCTTGTCTCCTTTGTGGTAGCCCTGTGTCTCTGCACGGCAGGGCTGTACTCCGTATATGCGCTGTGGGACAACAGCAGGGTATATTCGGCGGCGGAGGATGTGCGCGCGGATATGATGAAGCTGAAGCCGACGGTGATTGAAGCGGGCGGCGCTTCCTTTGAAGAGCTTCTGACAGTCAATCCCGATGTCTGTGCGTGGGTTACCATAGACAACACCAATATTGATTACCCCGTTTTACAGGGGGCAACAAACCTTACTTATATTAATACCGATGTATACGGGAACTTTGCGATGGCAGGCAGCATTTTTCTGGATTCCCGCAGCGACCGCGGATTTGGCGACACGTATTCGCTTCTCTACGGACATCACATGGCGAACGGAAATATGTTTGGAGACCTCGATAAATTTGAGGAGGAGACCTTTTTCCGGAAAAATAAGACAGGAAATCTGATTTTGCCGGACAGAACCTATGACCTGGAAATCTATGCCTGCATGCTGGTGACGGCGTCCGAGGATGCAATCTTCGACCCGCAGCAGTATCAGGATGATATAAATTCCCTGCTGGATTTTGTGGAACAGAATGCACTGTACTACGATGCGGATACGGTTGCAGAACTGCGGCAGACGGACGGAAGCAGCCAGATTCTGGCGCTTTCCACCTGCTCTTCAGAATTCACAGATGCAAGAACCATTATTCTGACAGTGATGAAGCCACGTAACAGCGCAGCTTAGCGGAACTGCTGCGGAGCCACATGTCAGCGAACAGGAGGATATGAAAAATGAAAACATGGAAACGAGGAATTCTGATGGCGCTGGTGCTTACTGTATTTGGGGCGTTTGGATATGCACCGTCAGAGGCAATGGCGGCAGAAGGGCTGGTTACAGAGGTTCCGGTGCAGATTTCCCTGACCGGGACGCTTCCGGAGGAGGCGGAGGATTTTTCTGTTGTTCTGGAGGCGGACGATGCATCCGCACCGATGCCGGAGGGCAGCGACGGCGCGGTCTGCACGCTGGTAATCTCCGGGGAAGGGACGCAGAGCTTTCCGGTAATCCGTTTTCCGAGGGTGGGCATTTACCGTTACACGATCAGCCAGCAGGGCGGTTCCAATGTGGACTGCACATATGATAATTCCGTATATCATCTGATTGTCACTGTGACAAATGATGAGGCGGGCGGTCTCGGCGCGGTATCCGTGCTGTACCGCAATGAGGAGAGCGAGAAGCTGGACTGCGCTTCCTTTGTAAATGTTTATGTGACAGAGACGGAAACTGAGACAGAATCAGAGACGGAAACGGAATCAGAAACGGAAACCGAAAAGCAGACAGAAAAACAGACGGAAGCGAAGAAGAGTGACGCGCCAAAGACCGGCGATTCCACAAATCTGATACTCTGGACTGTGCTGATGGGAGCTGCGGTGGTTATCGTCGCTGCCGCAATCCTGGCGAAAAAGAAGCTGACGGCAGGAAATGGCGGTAAGAATTATGGCGGGAAAGAGTAAAAATCTGGTTGGACAGCGGTTCGGTCATCTGACCGTGCTGGAAAAGACGCCGGAGAGATTCTGCGGCTACGTGGTCTGGCGCTGCCGCTGCGACTGCGGGCAGGAGACGCTGGCGAACACAAAGTACCTGCAGCGGGGGACGACAACGGACTGCGGCTGTATCTCGAAAAATTCTTCACGGGGCAGGAACACTGCCGCCGACCTTACCGGCCAGCAGTTCGGACATCTGACGGTACAGTCGCGCGCGGAGAGCCGCCGCGGGCATATGTACTGGAACTGCCGGTGCGACTGCGGCAATACGAAAATCGTATCGTCGCACAGCTTAAAATCTGGAAAGGCAACGAGCTGCGGCTGCGAAAATCTCTGGATGCACCATATGAAGGATGATCTTGCCGGCCAGCGGTTCGGACGGCTGGTGGCGCTGGCGCCTACGAAGGAAAAAAGCAAAAAGTCGTCGGTGTACTGGCACTGCCGCTGTGACTGCGGAAGAGAAGTGGAAGTTACGCGGGATGCCCTCCTCAGCGGCACGCAGAAAAGCTGCGGCTGTCTGCGCCGGGAGGTGCAGGACGGCATCCGGGATCGTCTGACGCGGGTGGACGGCACCTGCATCGAATGGCTGGAAAAGCGGAAATACCGCAGCGACAATACCAGCGGCTTCCGCGGCGTGAACAGGACCGCGCGTGGCGGCTACCGGGTAAATATCGGCTTCAAGGGACGCCGCTTCTATCTGGGAAGATATAAGACATTCGACGAGGCGGTGCAGGCGCGTCTGGAGGCGGAGGAGTTGATTCACGGCGGCTTTGTGAAAAGCTACCGCCAGTGGAATGAAAAAGCGCAGGCGGACGCCGCGTGGGCAGAGCAGAATCCGCTCGTCTTCGAGGTGGTAAAAGAAAAAGACGGGCTTCATGTCGTATCCAGTGTGTAACAGTCAGCCTCGAGAGAACAGTAATAGGCTCGCAAATATACATATCATGAAAAAACTTCCGGCGGATTTTACCTTTGTTTGTCCGACGGAGCTGTCGGACCGGCGGCGGGAAAATGTTCCTGCCGCCGGTCGTTTTTTACGCCTGCTTATGTATTGAGAGAATTCTGATCCGGCAGAAAAGCGTACGATCCAATATGCAGGATACTTTCTCTATTGGTCCAGGGCTTTGCAGATCTGTCGTTTTTATTTGTTGCGAAGTCGGCAAACATAGGTTATACTGAACATAGAAAAAAGTGACTAAAGGAGGGATATTATGCGCAACATTATTGTAACAGTTGCCAGGCAGTATGGCAGCGGAGGAAAAACGGTCGCAGAGATGTATGCGAGGAAGAACGGCATTCCCTGCTATGGAAGAGATATTTTAAGAAAAGCGTCCGATGAGAGCGGAATTAACGAGGCCTTGTTTGCGCAGGTGGATGAAAAGCTGAAAAACGGTTCCCTGTTTGGGATTTCGAAAAAAATTTACCGCGGGGAGCTTCTGCCGCCGTCCAGCGACGAGTTTACCTCTCCGCAGAATCTGTTTAATTACCAGGCGAAGGTCATCCGCGACCTTGCGGATAAGGGACCGTGCGCGTTCGTGGGACGCTGCGCGGATTTTGTGCTGACGGACCGGACAAATGTGGTGAGCGTGTTTGTCCATGCGCCGAAGGATTACTGCCTGGAGCAGGCAAGGCTGCGCAATTCCATGTCCACGGCGGAGCTGGAAAAATTCATCGCAAAGACGGATAAATTCCGCGGCGATTTTTACCGCTATTATACCGGACGCGAGTGGAACGATGCCAGAAACTACGATCTTTGTCTGGACAGCAGCAAGCTGGGCTTTGACAAGTGCGTGGAGGCAATTGAGGCATATATTAATGTGAGATTTAAGGAGCTGGGATGATATGAATATAAACAGAGTATTTGTGATCGTGCTTGACAGCTATGGTATCGGGCACGCGCCGGATGCAGCGGATTTTGGGGATGAGGGCGCAAATACGCTCGGAACGATCCGCAGATCAAAAGAATACCATACGCCGAACATGGAAAAGCTTGGCCTTTTCTGCATCGACGGCGTGGAACCAATTGAAAATCAGCCGCCGCTTACGGGCGCGTTCGGCAGGCTGACAGAGGCTTCGCGCGGCAAGGATACCACTATCGGGCATTGGGAAATTGCCGGGATCATTTCCGAAAAACCGCTTCCGACCTACCCGGACGGCTTTCCGCAGGAGGTGCTTGATGAGCTGGAGAAGGCGACCGGGCGCGGGATTTTGTGCAACAAGCCCTATTCCGGCACGCAGGTGATCGCCGATTACGGGGAAGAACATATGAAGACCGGCAAGCTGATCGTCTACACCTCGGCGGACAGCGTGCTGCAGATCGCGGCGCACGAGGACGTGGTTCCGTTGGAGACATTATATGATTACTGTCACAAGGCGCGCGAGATCATGCTGGGCGAGCACAGCGTGGGACGTGTGATCGCGCGGCCGTTTGTCGGGACGCCGGGTAATTTTACGAGAACGCCGCACCGTCACGATTATTCGCTGGAGCCGCCGGCACAGACGATGATGGATGTGATTGTGGAGAACGGTATGGATACCCTTGGCGTTGGAAAAATTTTCGATATTTTCGCAGGAAAGAATATCCAGCGCACCGTATCTATCACCAACAACGTGGACGGCATGGAAAAAACGCTGGAATTCCAGAAGGAAGACTTCCGCGGACTTTGCTTTGTAAATCTGGTGGACTTTGATATGCTTTACGGACACCGCAACGATATCGAAGGCTACGCGAAGGCGGCGACCGTATTTGACGAACAGCTCGGCACATTCCTGGAGCGGATGCGCGAGGACGATGTGCTGTTTATCACGGCGGATCATGGCTGTGATCCGGGTTATCCGGGAACTGACCACACCAGAGAGCAGATCCCGGTGATGGTGTGCGGCGCGGCGGTGAAGGCGGGCGTCAACCTGGGCACTGGCAATACCTACGCGAATATCGGCGCGACCGTGCTGGATATGCTTGGACTGAAGGGGAATATTAAGGGCGAGAGCTTTTATGACCGTATTGCGAAGCTCTGATTATGACGGATAAGCGGAAGGAGATAAGCGTATGAGAATGTACGATTTAATCGAAAAGAAGCGCAACGGCGGCGAGCTGTCCGAGGCGGAGATCCGCTGGCTTATTTCCGGTTATGTTTCCGGGGATATCCCGGATTACCAGATGTCGGCGATGCTGATGGCGATTTATTTCCGCGGAATGAGTGACCAGGAGACCTGGATCATGACGGACGCGGTGGCGCATTCCGGAGATATGGTCGATCTGTCGCCGATCGAGGGCGTAAAGGTGGATAAACATTCAACCGGCGGTGTCGGTGACAAGACGACGCTCGTTATCGCTCCAATCGTGGCGGCGTGCGGCGTGAAGGTGGCGAAGATGTCCGGCAGAGGGCTTGGTCACACTGGCGGAACCGTCGATAAGATGGAAAGTATTCCGGGGCTGCGCACCGACCTCGACCGTGAGGAATTTTTTGCAGTGGTAAATAAAACGGGCATCGCGGTGATCGGACAGTCGGGCAACCTGACGCCGGCGGACAAAAAGCTTTACGCGCTGCGTGACGTGACGGCGACGGTGGACAGCATTCCGCTGATCGCAGTGTCTATTATGGGCAAAAAGCTGGCGGCGGGCAACGATGCGATCCTGCTGGATGTGACGGCCGGAAGCGGCGCGTTTATGAAAAAGAAAGAGGACGCGATCGAGTTGGCGCTGAAAATGACGGCAATTGGCGAGGCGGCAGGAAAGAAAACGGCTGCGCTGATCACCGATATGGATACTCCGCTCGGTTTTGCAATTGGAAATGCGATGGAGGTTGCTGAATCGGTCGAAGTGTTGAAGGGAGGCGGTCCCGCGGACCTGAAAGAGGTTTGCCTGGCGCTTGCCTCCAATATGCTGTACCTTGCACAGCAGGGAACGCTTTCGGAATGCCGCGTAAAGGCGCAGGAGGCGATCGACAGCGGAAGAGCGCTTGAGCGTCTGGCGGCGATGGTGGAGGCGCAGGGCGGCGATCCGCGGTACGTATACGACACCAGTCTCTTTGCACAGGCGCCGTACTGCTGCGAGGTTGCAGCGCAGGCGGACGGCTATATTGCCCACATGAATGCGGAGAGTATTGGCATCGCGTCGTCCATGCTCGGCGCGGGACGCGAGACGGTGGACAGCGTGATCGATCCGGCGGCCGGTATTCTTCTGGTGAAAAAGACCGGAGACGCCGTAAAGAAGGGCGAGGTGATCGCAAAGCTCTATGCGTCGAAGGAGGAGCTGTTTGCGGCAGCAAAAAAGCGTTACCAGGAGGCAGTCACGATCGCGGATACCTGCCCGAAGGAGGGACCGCTGGTACTGGCAAGAGTAGAAAAAGGAAATGTGGAGAATTATTAGTAACAGAGGAGTTACAAATTTGAATATAATAAGAAGGAGAGAAAAATCATGGAAGCAAAAGAAATGTTGACCTATGTGGATCACACGCAGCTTAAAGCGTTTGCCACTTGGGAGGATATCAAAAAGCTGTGCGAGGAATCCATAGAATTTCACACGGCGTCGGTCTGCATCCCGCCCTGTTATATTAAGCGCGTACATGACGCCTACGGCGATAAGATCAATATCTGCACGGTGGTCGGCTTTCCGCTCGGCTACAGCGTGACGGCTGCCAAGGTGGCGGAGGTGCGCCAGGCGCTTGCAGACGGCGCAAACGAGATTGATATGGTCATCAATATCTCTGATGTGAAAAACGGCGATATCGACAAGGTGGAGCAGGAAATTGCTACGCTGAAGAAGGAGACCGGCGATAAGATCCTGAAGGTTATCATTGAGACCTGCTATCTGACGGAGGAGGAAAAAATCGCGCTCTGTAAGGCGGTGACAAACGCCGGGGCAGATTTCATCAAAACTTCTACCGGCTTCGGCACCGGCGGCGCAACGCTGGAGGATATTAAGCTTTTTAAGGCAAACATCGGTCCGAAGGTGCGCATGAAGGCGGCGGGCGGCGTAAAGAGCGTTGCGGATCTGGAAGCCTTTATTAACGAGGGCTGCGCGCGTATCGGCACCAGCTCCGCGATCAGCCTGATCAAGAAGCAGCAGGCGGGAGAATACTAAAACGAACACAGAGAAGGGCGGCAGTTTTGCCGCCTTTTTTGCGAAAAATGGATGCTTTTGGAAAAAGTGTGTTTTTCCGGTGAAGAGATTGTGTCCGAAAATTTAAGCAAACCTTAAGATTCATTAAGCTTTTCCAAATGACATTGACTGCGCGATCTGATTGTCTTATAATCCAAACAACGAATTTGTAACAATTATGTAACAGATTTGAAAAAATGATTTACAAACAAGGATAAGGAGGTTGCGTGAGCAATGAAAAACAAACTGGTAAGGATCACAGCCTTTGTCATGTCTGCGAATATGGCTTTTTCATGGGCGGGCACTCCTGTCTTCGCGGAAGAGGGCGAAGCAAGTGCGGGGGAGATCGGAACGATCGCATTTGCTCAGTGTGACAGCTATGTGAACATCCGCAGCAGCGCGGATGCGGACAGTGAGGTCACCGGAAAGATTTACAACAACTGCGCAGCGACGATCGTCGGCAAAGAGGGTGACTGGTATCAGATCACGTCCGGCAATGCGTCGGGCTATGTGAGTGCGGAGTATTTTGCTACCGGAGCGGAGGCGGATGCGATCGCGGAAAAGGTGGCATATAATGTTGCAAAGGTGCACCCGGAGGTGCTGAATGTGCGGACTTCCCCGAGCGAGGATTCGGAGATTCTTGATGTGGCGGAGCAGTCGGAAGAGCTTGAGGTGGTTGACTGGAACGGCGACTGGATGACGGTTGCAATAAACAGCGATACCTATGGATACGTCAATGCATATTATGTAGATTATAAGACGTATTATCCGGTTGCAGTGACGCTGGAGGAGGAGCAGGACAGACTGGCAAGCATCCAGGACACGAATACAGCAGGTGCATCGGACACGACCGGAGCAGCTGGTACAACAGATACGACGTCTCAGACGGAGCCGGTATATACAGAGCCTCAGACAGAGGCGCCAGCGGGCAATCCGGAGTATGTTGAGACAGAGGCGCAGTATCAGGAGCCGGAGTATGTTGAGACAGAAGCGCCGTACACAGAGCCGGAGTATGTTGAGACAGAGGCGCAGTACCAGGAGCCGGAATATGTTGAGACAGAAGCGCCGTATACGGAACCGGAGTATGTTGAGACGGAAACGCCGTACACAGAGCCGGAATACGTAGAAACCGAACCGGAATACGTGGAGACGGAGGCACCGTATACAGAGCCGGAGTACGTGGAGACCGAAGCGCCGTACACGGAACCGGAGTACGTGGAGACAGAACCGGAGTACGTGGAGACAGAACCGGAGTACGTGGAAACGGAACCGGAGTATGTGGAAACGGAGCCTGAATACGTAGATCCGGGCTATTCAGATCTGGGTCAGCAGATTGCAAATTATGCCGTACAGTTTGTTGGCAATCCGTATGTTTACGGCGGTACCAGCCTGACGAACGGCGCAGATTGTTCCGGATTTACCCAGTCTGTCATGGCAAACTTCGGAATCTATATTTCCAGAACTGCTGCAGACCAGTCTTACGGCGGCACGGCGGTTGACATGAGCAACCTCCAGCCGGGAGATCTGGTGTTCTATGCAGACGGTGGATACGTCGGACACGTTGCCCTTTATATCGGCGGCGGTCAGGTCGTCCATGCCAGCACGGAGGAGACAGGTATTATTATTTCCAGCTACGACTACAACACGCCGTACTGTGCGAGAAGATACTGGTAATTACATAGCGGGGGTTTAAGAGAAGAGTCGCTTCGGCGGCTCTTTTTTTTGTGCATAACAGACAAATAAATGAAGATAAAACTGTTGAAAAAGGCAAAAATACCTGTGACAGATAATTTGTATTGACATTTGAATGGTAAGGTTGTATAGTTGTAGTACAGCACGACAGCAGTGCGAGTGAACAAGATAAAGAGAGGGAGGAAGAGGGGTATGGGAATTTTGAAAGAGAAGATGCAAAAATGTGAGCCGATCGCAGGAGTCCATGTCAGTCTGGGCGATGCCTGTATCAGTGAACTTTTATCGAATGTGGGCTTTGATTTTTTATGGATAGATACAGAGCATACTGCGATCGACTATCAAATATTGCAGAATCATCTGATAGCAGCGCGGGCAGGTGGTACGAGCACATTGGTACGTATTCCGTGGAATGATCGCATTATGGCAAAGCGTGTACTGGAAATGGGTCCGACTGGCATTATATTTCCGATGATTAATACAGCAGAAGAAGCAGAGTTTGCTATGAAAAGCTGCCTTTATCCGCCCTATGGGATCAGGGGTTTCGGACCGATTCGCGCAGTTTATTATGGGCAGGAAAATAATGATGAGTACATACAGAAAAAAAGCTGGGAAATTTGCCGGTGCATCCAGATTGAGACGGCAACTGCTGTGAAGAACCTTTCGGAGATTGTAAAAAATCCATATATTGATGCGTATATATTCGGTCCGTGTGACCTTTCGGGTTCGATTGGGGAAATAAACAATGTTTTTGGAAAACGAACAACAGCGCTGATTGATGAAGCGATCCATATCCTGAAGGAGAATGGAAAGAGTATCGGAGTATCGACAGGAGCCTGTGACATTGCAACGATACAGTATTGGCACGACAGGGGGATCAATATAATTTCTGCGGGGACGGACCATCTGTTTCTGTCAGAGATGGCAGTAAAGACGCTAAATAATATCCAGCATGTCCAGCAGAGCGGCAGGTAAAGCATTTTTGGGAAAGGAGAAGGCGGAAAATGAGCAGAAAAAAGAAGTGGGAATGGACACCTTATTTACTATTACTTCCCAGTGCAGTCATTTTCGGAGGATTTGTTTTTCTCCCGTTTTTTAAAAATATTTATACCTCACTGACATTAACGGATGCAGTCGGAAATCCAATTAAGTTTGTAGGATTTCGAAACTATATACGTATTCTGACCTCGGAAGAGTTTCGGAGTACAATTTTGCGGACTTTTCGCTTTGCGTTGATGGTCGGAATTCCAGCTTTTCTGATTGGAATGGTTTTAGCATTGGCGGCCACTGAGCATCGAAGGGGAAGCCGCATTTATGAGACGATGTATACGATACCCCTGGTTATCGCAGCCGCTCCGGCATCTGTTATCTGGTATCTGATTTTCGCTCCGCATGCGGGGATTTTGAATTATTTACTGGGAACAGATTATGCGTGGCTTGCAGAACCGGATAAGGCAATGCAGTGCGTAGCGATTGTGACAATCTGGACGGGACTGGGAATGAATGTGATTTTTCTGCTGACAGGATTTCGAAACGTACCGGCAGAGCTGACAGAAAGCGCGCAGATTGATGGGGCAGGTTATTTTTCAAGATTATATCATATTGTGATACCGATTGCTTCGCCGCAGATTTTTTTTGTAATTTTTTATAATCTGATTCTTTCTTTTCAGACATTTGCGCAGATACGGCTTTTGACGAACGGAGGACCATACCAAAGTACAAGAACGTTAATCTGGTCCATATATGAGGAGGCATTTCGCAATACAAGATTTGATTATGCCTGTGTGCAGTCTGTGGTTTTGTTTCTGATCGTTTTTATATTGACAAGGATACAGTTTTTATTTGAAAAGAAGGGTGTGAATTACTGATGAAAAAGCGGAGAGAGTATGTTTTTTTTCTGATTAAGCTGCTGCTGGGGATACTGGTAATTTTTCCGCTGATTTATGGTGTTTGCTTAAGCTTTATGGGAATGGCAGATATTTTTAAGATGCCGCCCGTTCTGTTCAGTAAAAACATGTCCTGGAATAATTACAGAGCGGTTTTTTCACGGGTACCGATTTTTACGTATTTTAAAAATACCCTTTTAGTGAGCATGATACAGGTAATTGCTCAGATTATCACATCCAGCTTTGCGGCTTACGCATTTACATTTTTTGAATTCCGTGGAAAGAAACTGCTGTTTACACTGGTTCTTGCCACTATGATGATTCCATACGAATCAAATTTGATTTCAAATTATCTTACAATATGCAGTTTGAAACTGACGGATACCTACCTGGGGCTGACATTTCCATTTCTGGCAAACGGCATGAGTATTTTTATACTCCGTCAGTTTTATATGACTATTCCAAAAGAATTAAAAGAGGCAGCCACGATTGACGGATGCGGGCATATGAATTTTTTGTTTCGGATTGCATTTCCAATTTCAAAATCAGCAACAGCATCGCTGGGTCTGTATGCATTTGTCAATGCATACAATCAGTATTTCTGGCCGC
Source organism: uncultured Marvinbryantia sp. (assembly GCF_905201705.1). Classification (GTDB taxonomy): domain Bacteria; phylum Bacillota; class Clostridia; order Lachnospirales; family Lachnospiraceae; genus Marvinbryantia. The sequence continues at coordinate 6,501 of NZ_CAJKOX010000021.1, read as the reverse complement.
TGCTCGTTACGAATACGGATGCTATGAGGACGATTCAGGTGGGAACAGGTATTCTCAAGGATTCAGAAGGTGCTGACTATGGTCTTGTGCTTGCCGCGGCAATGACGGCGATCGTACCGGCAGTGATCGTTTTTATTATTGGACAGAAGTCACTGGTAAAGGGTATGGTAGCAGGCGCTGTAAAAGGGTAAGAAGATGCATAACGCAAAACAGGTTTATAGGTTTCCCTTTTTAATAACCTAAATAAAATTTTATAAGGAGATGGAAGTATGAAGAAAAGAAGGACCTGGTTAAAGAGGATGGCAGTGGTAATGAGCGCGGCAATAATGCTGACCGGTCTGACTCCGATGGGGGTGAACGCTGAGAGCGTGTCGAAGGAGGGACGCACGGAAATCACGGTATGGCATATGCTAAGCGGCGTCGGAGAAGAAGCATTTACAAAAATTGTAAATGATTTTAACGCATCACAGGATCAGTATTATGTTGTTTCTGAGTATCAGGGAAGCTGGTATGACAGCTTTGCAAAGTTTAAGGCAACGCCGCAGGATGCATTGCCGGATATTTACCAGATCGTGGTAGAGTGTATGGGTTATCTGAAAGACAGCGATTATATCATTCCGGTTCAGAAATATATTGATGAAGAGGGATTTGATGTGTCTGATATGCAGGAGAATATCAGAGCACTCTATACGATCGATGATACGCTGTACTGCATGCCGCTGAGTGTAACAATGCTGGCTGTAAGTTATAATCAGGAAGCGCTGAGCAATGCGGGAGTAGATGTTGCTTCAATAAAAACAATCGCTGACCTGGATGCGGCGGCGAAACAGGTAGTGGATGCAGGAGAAGCGAAATATGGCTGGTCCATTTTAAGTGACGGCTGGCAGATTGAAGAATATATGTGTCTGTCCGGAGATCCTACCTTTGACAACAATAACGGACGTTCCGGCAGGGTAACTTCCTGTGTTATGAACGACAACGGGGCGGCGGATACGATTTTTAAAACGTTTTATGATTACTTAAGCCAGGACTATAATTATCCGCCGACGACTACGATTGCGAGCTCTGATATTACAACTGCTTTCCTTACAGGCGACCTTGCAATGCTTGTAGGAAGCTCACAGTGGATCCTGAAGCAGAAATCTACAATTGAAAGCTTTACATTGGGACAGGTGGCGGCGCCGATCACAAATGAAGAAGTAACGGGCAGTTTCTCACCGGGCGGAAATTCCCTGTGGATGGTTGACAAGAAGGATGAGGAAAAGCAGAAAGGTGCATGGGAGTTTATCAAGTATCTGTGGCAGGATGAAGTAATGGGATATTATGCGGCATATACAGGCTACACGCCGGTAAGCACCGGAGCTTACGAGAGCGAGGTGTATACGGAATTCAAAAAGGATAATCCGTTTGTAGAGGCAATCTGGGAGGAACTGCAGGAATGCAAACCGGAATATGTGGGAGCTGTATTTGGGAGCTATTATGATTTTAGAAACATTGTTATGGACTGCTTTGGAAGAATGTTCGGCGATGCGGACTTTGGCCCGGAGAATGCGGTAGAAAAGATTATTGCAGACATTAATGATACGATTGAACTGTATAATGAAGCAAATCCGGAAGCCGAGTAAGAGAGGTAACATCAGCGAAAATGGGCGGCCTGGCCAGACAGGCTGCCTGTTTGTCAGATACCTTTTCACAGCATGAAAACAGGGAATGTTGGAACGTTGTACTTGACTTTAAAAGAGTAAAATGTCATACTATAAGGAAAGAAAAATGGAAAAATTTTCTATAAAGCATATGAAATGTGATGTTCTTGTTGTCGGAGGCGGGGGCGGAGGAATCCGTGCTGCGCTTGTGGCGGCGGATGCCGGAATGAATGTGATTTTAGCCAGTGAAACGAAAATTTCCGGCTCCGGCTCTACTTTTTACCCGTTCAGTCATGAATGGGGGATGTTGTATGCTACTGATCAGCAGGATGCACAGCAGTTTCAAAATGAAATACTGACGGCTTCGGGCGAGTGTTTAAACAAAGCGCTGGCGGATAAGCTTGCGCGCGATTCCACACGTGCTTACGAACAACTGGTGAGAGAAGGCGTCCCTTTTGTTCCCATGAGAGATGTGGGAATTACAGGCTGCTTCGGACGTCAGCCAAGAGGCGCTTTTTTAGATGATATGCGGGAATTAACGCAGGCCTGGGAGAGAGAACTGGGGAAGAGGAAAAATATCCGGATTGAGACTGGTCAAACGATAGTTTCTCTGGTGTCTGACAGAATGAGATGTTACGGAGCCGTTGCTGTTGACCGCGATGGAAATCTCACCAGTATCAGAGCTGCGGCGGTCGTGCTTGCCTGCGGTGGAGGAGAAGGTCTGTATGAATATGGAGCCGCCTATGGGAAGCTTTATGGAAGTGCATATGCGATGGCTGCCAGATATGGGGTACGTCTGGTAAATCTGGAGTTTATTCAGTTTGTTCACGGAAGTGTATCTCCCAAAAAGGGCATTAACTATTATCTGTTTTCTTACAGGGAAATTCCGGCTTTCTATAATGGCAAAGGGGAAACATGCCTGAAGCAGTATTTGCCGGCAGGAATGAGCGAAGAGGAATGCATTCTGGCGCATGCCGCGCATGGACCGTTTAGTACGGACAGCAAAGGCAAATATCTGGAATATGCGATGGTAGGAGAGTACAGGAAGGGAAACGGCCTTGGACTTACCGTGGTACCGGATGCCGACCGGGTAAAAGGGAATCGTTACCGGCTATGGGAGAGATTTTTGAACCGTTTTGGGATGAATGCAGCAACTCCCATGACACTGTATCCTTTTGCGCAGGGATTCAATGGCGGAATATTGCTTCATGAAGATATCCATACGGATATGGAAGGACTTTTTGCCTGCGGAGAAAGTGCCGGAGGCTGTCATGGACCAAATCGGATGGGCGGGCTGTGTGTGCTGGCGACTCAGGTATTTGGCGAAGCAGCGGGAAAAGCTGCGGTATCTTATGCAGAAAAAAGACCGGATGAACAGCTTTCTGATGCTGCAGTTGAAGAGCGCTTACGAATGGAATTTGCGGATGGCGCCGCGGAAACGGAAACTGCGCCGGAGAATGTGATGCGCTGTATCCGGAGCACGATGCAGCAGTACGCATGTCTGCACCGTAATGAAGAGGGCCTGGCAAGGGCGCTGGAAGAGATAGAAAAGCTGAAGATCTATCCGCTTTCCCACCTTTGTAACGGCAGGACGACTATGTATTTTGACGCATATAATGCAATCGATGCAGCCCGGCTGATTCTTACCAGCATGAGACAGAGAAAAGAGTCAAGAGGCTGCCACGACCGCAGCGATTATCCAATGCGGGATGAAAAACAAACAAAAATGAATTGGGTAACTATGGACAACGGGCTGGTGTTGGGCGGAACATTGGAGACGGAGCCCTGAACGAAAAATAAACTAAGAACGGGTGATATTTTGCAGAAGATTAACTATAGTATTCAACGTGTAAATTTATATGAGAGCATTGCGGATAATCTTGAAGAAATGATTTTGAATGATTCTTCACAGATCGGACAGAAGCTTCCCTCTGAGCAGGCTCTTGCGGAAAACTTCGGTGTCAGCCGAAATGTGGTTCGCGAATCACTGAAAATTTTGAAGGAACGTCATCTGGTGAGTCTCCGAACCGGCGAGGGCGCTTACATAGAAAAACCGGATAACAGAAGTATTACGGAAATATTGAACAGAATCATTTTGATGGACAATATTGAGAACAGCAAGGTATTTGAAATGCGAATGATCCTGGAAACGGAAGCCTGCAGGATGGCTGCAGAATGTAATGAACCGGAGGCCTTTGACGTGCTGACGGAAATCAACGACAGTATGCTGAAATATAAAGATGATGTGGAAAAGCGAATCAGCCTGGATTTACAGTTTCATATTATGATAGCAAAATTATCGCAGAATCCGTTACTGGAATTATTTGTACAATCCATGACAAATCTCCTGTCCCCGATTTTGCGGACGGCGCTGATCCCGGAAAAAGGAAATATGCACGGTATTGAATTTCACAGACAGATTATCGAAACGCTGCGCTCCGGCAACGGAAAAGAGGCGGAACGGGTTATGCGCGAGCATTTGACCGAATCGGTAGAAAATTATTATTCAGGGGAAAAATAATTGTCAGTAGTTATCCATATATATTTAGCTTGAAAGGATGAATATTTATGGAAAACATTAAAATATTGAAACAGGAACCAATTTTTCCGGATACACAGACCTGGTTTGGGGACTGTCATGCGAATACGCAGCACCAGAGGAAGAATTTATCGAAGCGATTCGAAAGATTTTGGATAAACATGGTGTGAGGAATATCCGACGCAGCTGCCGAATAACTGCAGCGGGATTGATGCAGTCAGAATGGACAGCGGCATCCGGGGAATATTCGTATCCATCTGTCACGGCAGAAGAAAATACGTTAAATATCTTTTATACGGCGAATTGAAGAACGTTCATACATTGCAGAGCGGAGGTATTATAGCAGTGAGGTGCGAGAATATTGCCTGAAAAAACACTGCACCAGGGGCCGTATGCTTTATATTCAGGGAGGAAACATGTTTTACGAAAAAGTAACAGAATCAGCGGCGTATATTAAAGAAAGAATCAGGGAGACGCCGACCGTCGGCGTGGTGCTTGGAAGCGGTCTGGGCAGTCTGACAGATATGATGGAGGATAAGGTGGTGATCCCCTACCGGGAGATTCCGCATTTTCCGCAGTCCCACGTAGCCGGGCATGCCGGAAATCTGGTGATCGGCAGGATCGGTCAGCGCGTTGTTGCCGCCATGCAGGGCAGATTCCACTATTACGAGGGCTTCACCATGAAAGAGGTGACGTATCCCATTTACGTGATGAAAATGATCGGCGTGGAGACGCTGATCGTCACGAACGCCTGCGGCGGAATCAATCGCAGCTTCGTGCCGGGTGATCTGATGGTGCTGACGGACTTTATCAATATGCTTGGGCAGAATTCGTTAATCGGCGATAACGACGAGCGTTTCGGCGTGCGTTTTCCGGATATGTCGGAGGCATATTCACATGAATTGATCGAAAAGGCCGAACAGCTTGCGGAAGAGCTTAACATTTCCTATAAAGAGGGTGTGTATGCGCTGTTTTCCGGTCCCTGCTATGAGACGGCGGCGGAGATCCGTGCGTTTGAGCGCCTGGGCGCAGACGCAATCGGCATGTCGACCGTGCCGGAGACCATCGCGGCAAACTATCTTGGCATCAGGGTGCTCGGCATCGCCTGCATTACCAACATGGCGACGGGCATCGCCAAAGAAAAGCACAGTCATGAGGAGGTCGTGCGCATCGCGAACGAGAGCAGCGCGAAGCTGTGCGTGTGGGTGGAAAAAATTATTCGGAATTTATAAAATCTTATGCAGTTTCTAAAAAATAAGAAGGAGCATCGGAAGTTTTGATGCTCCTTCTTATTTTGTTTCGCTTTTTTGAAGATACTTTACAAGAGAATTTACCTGTACCAGCAACTCCTTTTGGTGTTGGCTGTCCAGTGATTTGAACAAAGAAAGGAGCTGTTTGTCATATCGTGTAAGCATTGGCATAGGTTGTACAGGATTGATGTTCAGAACAGCGTCTGCAGAAAGACCATAGAGGGATATAAGCGACGCAAATGTGGAGAGGTCTGGTTCTGCAACATTATTTTCATATCCGGAAAGTGACTTACGGTTAATGCCGGTAAGCTCCATCACTTTCTGCTGAGTCAAATTTTTATTTTCACGGGCATTTTTCAATACAAATCCGATATCAGTCATATATAAAATCCTTTCTTTTTTGGCATATATTAAAACATTTGTGCACTCTATACCGGAAAAATCTATAAATTATTGACAAAAGAAAGGGTATCTTAATATTTAAGACTGATTATAGGATGTCCTAAAAATGGAAAATAATAAGAAAGTCTTAAAAACATGGAATAAATGTATTGACGTCTTAAAAAATAAGATATAAAATAGAAATCATCAATGCTTAATGAGTTCATGGGGAATTTTGCAGAGATGAAATAATTTTAAGGGAAGGGGAGGGAAGAACAAAGCACAAGCATTGGTACATATTTTTTTTAGAAAGAAAGGTAAGAAAGGTAAGAGAGGTAAGAAAAAATTATGCGCATGAAAATGAAACAAAAGTGGAAAAGGGTATTGGTATCGATCATGACGATAGCAATGCTCGCAAGCCAGATGACCGCAGGTGTGTGGGCAACTGGAACAGAGCATGAGGCAGGGGAGGCTTGTTGGGACTATCAGCATAGTTTCACATATGAATCAAATGGGAATGCGACCCATAATGTAATTTGTCCGGAGGGTCATGTGGTTGATACCACAAAATGTGTGTACGTGAATAGGGTTTGCCCTTCATGCCACACAGAATGCAATCACACGGGCAACAATTGGGAGTACAGAAACAATGGAGACGGAACCCATGCAACAATCTGTGCAGACTGTG
>NZ_CAJKOX010000020.1 GCF_905201705.1 uncultured Marvinbryantia sp. | reverse complement strand
GGGCACGCAGGACAGCGGCTCCATAGGGCGAATGCCCTTAGCGAGGAAACTGTCTGTTTCCGAGCAACGCACTGCGGAGCACGCGGAGACGATGTACGGAGTGACCGCGCATGCTTGCATGCAGCTGGGCACGCAGGACAGCGGCTCCATAGGGCGAATGCCCTTAGCGAGGAAACTGTCTGTTTCCGGGCAACGCACTGCGGAGCTTACAATATTTAAAGCGAGGAATAGAAATGATCAGTGCTAACAATGTGACACTTAGAATAGGAAAAAAGGCGTTATTTGAGGACGTCAATATCAAATTTACCGAGGGCAACTGCTACGGTCTGATCGGCGCGAACGGTGCCGGAAAATCCACCTTTCTGAAAATTCTTTCCGGAAAGCTGGAGACCACCAAGGGGGACATCGTCATCACGCCCGGTCAGCGTCTCTCTGTCCTGGAGCAGGACCATTTTAAATACGACGAATTCCCGGTACTGGATACCGTCATCATGGGCAACCAGCGCCTGTATGATATCATGAAGGAAAAGGATGCGATCTATGCAAAAGAAGATTTCACCGAGGCGGACGGCATCCGTGCCAGCGAGCTGGAAGGTGAATTTGCCGAGATGAACGGCTGGGAGGCGGAATCTGACGCCGCGCAGCTTCTAAACGGGCTTGGCATCGAACCGGATATGCATTATATGATCATGAAGGATTTAAACGGCAGCGAAAAGGTGAAGGTGCTTCTCGCAAGAGCACTGTTCGGAAATCCGGACATCCTGCTTCTGGACGAGCCGACCAACCATCTGGATCTCGCTGCGATCGAATGGCTGGAGGAATTTTTGATCAACTTCCCGAATACGGTTATCGTGGTTTCCCACGACCGTTACTTTCTGAATAAAGTGTGTACGCACATCGCAGACATCGACTATGGCAAGATTCAACTTTACGCCGGAAACTACGATTTCTGGTACGAGTCCAGCCAGCTGATGATCAAGCAGATGAAAGAAGCCAACAAAAAGAAGGAAGAAAAGATCAAGGAGCTGCAGGAATTCATTTCCCGTTTCAGCGCCAACGCTTCCAAATCCAAGCAGGCGACCTCCAGAAAGCGTGCGCTGGAGAAAATCGAGCTGGATACGATCAAGCCGTCCAGCCGCAAATATCCGTATATCGACTTCCGTCCGAACCGCGAGATTGGGAACGAGGTGCTCTCCGTAGAAAACCTCTCCAAAACGATCGACGGCGTGAAGGTGCTTGACAATCTCACGTTCACCCTGAATCACAACGATAAGGTGGCTTTTGTCGGCGGCAATGAATTTGCAAAAACCGTACTCTTTCAGATCCTTATGGGCGAGATGGAACCGGATTCCGGCAGCTTCAAATGGGGCGTAACGACCTCGCAGGCATATTTCCCGAAGGACAGCACGAAGGAATTTGACAACGATCTGATCATCGTAGATTGGCTGACACAGTATTCCGAGATCAAAGATGTGACCTATGTGCGCGGCTTCCTCGGTCGTATGCTGTTTGCCGGCGACGACGGCGTAAAGAAGGTAAAGGTGCTCTCCGGCGGCGAGAAGGTACGATGTCTCTTATCCAAAATGATGATTTCCGGTGCAAACGTACTGCTGTTTGACGAGCCGACCAACCATCTGGATATGGAATCCATCTCCTCGTTAAATACCGGCATGGTGAAGTTCCCCGGCGTTATTCTGTTTGCCTCTCACGATCATCAGCTCGTCGAGACGACTGCCAACCGCATTATGGAAATCCTGCCGAACGGCGTGATGATCGATAAAATTACCACCTACGACGAATATCTGGCAAGTGATGAAATGGCAAGAAAACGCCAGGTTTACACTATGGATGACAAGCTGGAGGATAACTAGGCACCATGCCTCTCCGACTGCTGTTTCCGGTAACACACGTTTCCAGAGGAGTCGTTGCAAAATAAATGAGTAATCATTTATGGAGCAATGGCTCCATTTTTGTGCACAGGACATTCATACCATTCTTTATAATTATAAATTCCGTTTTTACTAATCTCTTTTTGATTGTGCATTATGTTTATTGACTTTCTGCGTTTCATAATGTATAATAATCTCATCTTTCGAAATTTAAATCTTCAATCAACGCAAACAGATTACTCATATTAAAACAAGGAGGTTTTATGAACGAAGCATATGAATATCATGACATCTATGACCGCATTGCCAAGCGCTGTCTCTCTCTTTCCACTCGCTGTACCGTTTTCCTCATTAACGGTCTTTTTGGTACGGACTATCCTCCCGACAGCGATGTAGACTACCACTGGACAGAAAATACAGATGACAGTCTGAAAAAGACACTGGCAGATACCATTGTTACGATTAATCATTCCAGCAGCTACCATGTTGAATTTCAAATGACCAAAGACGGCGATATTCTTCTGCGTGTGCTGGAATATGGCTTCCATCACGCCATCCGCACAGCCGACGGCCAGGATACTATCTGCTTTCCGGAGCCTCTTATCGTATACCTTTACGATGATGAGAGCTTTCCCGATGAATATATTCTGAAAATCAGCTTCGGAGAGCAGGGAAGCTTTTTATATAAGGTACCTGTTTTTAAATATTTAAAACACTCTCTGGACGAGCTGGACCGTAAAAAGCTCATCATGCTCCTTCCCTTCCAGCTTTTAAAACTGCGCCGAACCATTAGTCAAAAACGTACAAAAGAAAATATAGAAGCATTGAAAAAATTAATCACTCATGATATACTGAATTCACTAAACCGAAATGTAGAGGTCGGAAATATTACTCCCACAGAAGCGCTGAAGCTTTCACGGATGATTCTGTATCTCTACCGCCATATCTATGAACAATATGACGAGCTGAAAAAAGAGGGAGTGAATCAGATGACAGAAGACGCACTAATTTTTGATGTCGATATCCTGGAGTACGAAATAGAAAAGCTGGAAAAGAAAAACAAACATCTGGAAAGCGAAAAACAGAGTCTGGAAAGCGAAAAACAGAATCTGGAAACTGAACAACAGAAGCTTATTCTTCTGCTTTCTAAAACCTATCCGCCAGAAGAGATTGCTGCCCTGACCGGAATTGCATCCGACAAGATTCAGGAAGCGCTTCGTGAAGGTTCTGCTACCACATAAGAGCACTTTTTTCTTCCACAGAAAATCCAGGAAATTTTTCTATGGAAAGTAAAAATCCGGAGCCAGACAGTTTTATACTGCCCGCGCTCCGGATTTTCATTTCATCAATTATGCCGCCAGCAACTCCATCGCCCCGGCGCCCGCGAACTGCACGACTGCACGGACTACCTGCTGACAGAGCTGTACGATATAGCGCACATCTGTTTCAATCGTATGACGTCCTCTGGTGTATTCCTCGTGTTTTTTCCGGATATATTCCAGAAGCGCTTCCACATTCTCAAACACCTTTTCTCCGACCATCTGCAGCGCTGCTCTGCCGCTGTCAATATATTCCCGCAGATAATCGCGCATTTCCTTTTCATATGCGCAATGCTGGCGGATTGTCCCGGCGTAGGTCCGGTTATGCGGAAAGGTAAAGTAATCGGCAATATAATGGATGATCTCTCCCAGATGCCGCCAGAACGCCATGCCATCCTGCGCATCAGTGTAATCCATTTTCAGCAGACTTCTTATATTGTCGGAAACCTTGTCAAAGGTTCCGTAAAATTCGTGCCGTTCTGTCAGAAAGGAAGGCTTGCAATCCGGAAGGATGGAGCCAAGATAAAATGCCTTTCTGTGCTGCTGCAGCTTATCTGCTCCCATCTGTGATACCAGAAACTTTGCCAGCGAAATATGTGATTTTTTTCTCATGCATTTCTCCTCTTGCCCCGACGGGCCCCTCTCACACAAATGCAGCGCCGCCATGCGGAATCCCCTTACGTCGCTGTCTATCCGACGCAAAGCCCTGCTGCAAATCAGCTCCTTTTCTACCATACGCCACTTTTTCAAAAAGCGCAAGCGGAAATTTATTACATTCTGTGTAACAGCTTACGCATTACATCTACAGACCGCCTGCCTGCGACGGCTATATCTTCGCGATATCAATCAGCGTCAGCTTGTTCTTATCGGTATTCTCCAGACTGGAGATCAGCGCGCCCGCCGTGTCCATTGCCGTCAACACATTGACGCCTGTCTCGATGGCGTTGCGGCGGATGATAAAGCCGTCCTTTGAGTGCTCGATACCCTGGGAAGGGGTGTCGATGACCAGGTCGATCTTATGTCCGAGAATCAGGTCGAGGATATTGGGCGACTCCTGCTCCACCTTACGCGTCATTCGCACCTGCACGTCCGCCTCCATCAACGCTTTTGCCGTGCCCTTAGTGGCAAAAATATTGTAGCCGAGCGCCTCGAAACGCTTTGCCAGCTTTGCTGCCTCCTCCTTGTCCTCATCACGCACCGTCATGATCATGTTCTTATGCTTCGGCAGGTTGATGCCAGCGCCAAGGAACGCCTTGTAGAGCGCTTCGTTGAAGGTTTTGGCAATGCCAAGACACTCGCCGGTGGATTTCATCTCCGGTCCGAGGCTGATGTCAGCACCGCGGATCTTCTCGAAGGAGAATACCGGCATCTTGATGGCGAAGTAATCCGCCTCCGGCTGCAGTCCCGGCTCATAGCCAAGCTCGCGGATTTTCGCGCCCAGGATCACCTTCGTCGCCAGCGGTACGATCGGAATGCCCGTCACCTTGCTGATGTACGGCACAGTACGGCTGGAGCGCGGATTTACCTCGATCACATACACCTCTTCGCCGCAGACGATAAACTGAATATTGATCAGACCAATGACGTGCAGCGACTGCGCAAGCTTTCGTGTGTAATCCTCAATAGTCGCCTTTACCTTAGCGCCGATGCTCTGCGCCGGGTAAACGGAAATACTGTCCCCGGAGTGGATGCCGGCGCGCTCAATATGCTCCATAATGCCCGGGATCAGGATATCCGTTCCGTCGCATACTGCGTCGACCTCGATCTCCTTTCCGACCAGATATTTATCGACCAGAATCGGATGCTCCTGCGCGATGCGGTTGATGATGCCGATAAATTCATCCACATCCTCATCGCTGATCGCGATCTGCATTCCCTGTCCGCCGAGCACGTAGGACGGACGCACAAGCACCGGATAGCCGAGCTCGTTTGCCGCCTTCTTCGCTTCCTCAGCAGTAAATACTGTGTGACCTGCCGGACGCGGAATGCCGCATTTCTCCAGAATGCCGTCAAACAGCTCGCGGTCCTCGGCAGCGTCCACGTTTTCCGCGGAGGTTCCCAGAATCGGCACACCCATTTTCATAAGGCTTTCCGTCAGCTTGATAGCGGTCTGTCCGCCAAACTGTACCACGGCACCGTCCGGCTTTTCCAGGCGGACGATATTCTCCACATCCTCCGGCGTCAGCGGCTCAAAATATAGCTTGTCCGCGATATCGAAGTCGGTGCTGACCGTCTCCGGGTTGTTATTGATAATAATTGTTTCGTAGCCTTCCTTCGCAAACGCCCAGGTGCAGTGCACAGAGCAGAAATCAAATTCAATTCCCTGCCCGATGCGGATAGGACCGGAGCCAAGCACCAGCACCTTTTTGCGGTCATGAGTCTCCTGCGCTTCATTTTCACTTCCAAACACGGAATAATAGTACGGCGTGGTTGCCTCAAACTCCGCCGCACAGGTATCTACCATCTTGTACGCCGCCGTAATGCCGTTCTCATAGCGCATATTTTTGATTTCTTCTTCGCTCTTTCCGGTCAGACGGGCAATCACGTTATCCGGGAACTCGATGCGCTTCGCCTCTTTCAAAAGCTCCACGGTCAGCTCCTGCGTCTTCAGAGCCTGCTCCATCTCCACAAGGATCGCAAGCTTATCAATAAACCAGATGTCAATTTTCGTGATCTCATGAATCGTCTCATAGGAAACGCCGCGGCGCAGCGCTTCCGCGATCACCCAGATGCGGCGGTCGTCCACCAGCGCGAGCTGCTTCATAAGCTGGTCGTCGTCCAGATGCGAAAAATCGTAAGAAAGCAGGCTGTCCACATGCTGCTCCAACGAGCGGATCGCCTTCATCATCGCGCCTTCAAAGTTGTCGCAGATGCTCATTACCTCGCCGGTCGCCTTCATCTGTGTGGTCAGGGTACGCTTCGCACTGATGAATTTATCGAACGGCAGACGCGGAATCTTCACCACACAGTAGTCCAGCATCGGCTCAAAGCTGGCGTAAGTTTTCCCCGTGATAGCATTTTTAATCTCATCCAGCGTGTAGCCAAGGGCAATTTTCGCCGCCACCTTTGCGATCGGATAGCCGGTCGCCTTGGAGGCGAGCGCTGAAGAACGGCTCACACGGGGATTTACCTCGATCACACAGTATTCAAAACTGTCCGGATTCAGGGCATACTGCACGTTGCAGCCGCCGGTGATGTTCAGCTCGCTGATGATATTCAGCGCCGAGGTACGCAGCATCTGATATTCCTTGTCGCCGAGCGTCTGGGACGGTGCTACCACGATGCTGTCGCCGGTGTGCACGCCGACCGGATCAATATTTTCCATGTTGCAGACGGTAATGCAGTTTCCAGCGCTGTCGCGCATCACCTCGTACTCGATTTCCTTCCATCCGGCAATGCAGCGCTCCACCAACACCTGCCCTACGCGGGACAGTCGCAGCCCGTTCGCCAGGATTTCCGTCAACTCCTCATAATTGTGCGCAATGCCGCCGCCGCTTCCGCCGAGCGTGTACGCCGGGCGCAGCACCACCGGATAGCCGATGGTGTTTGTAAACGCAACGCCCTCTTCTATCGTTTCCACGACTTTTGAAGCTGCAATCGGCTCCCCGATTTTCTCCATCGTGTTTTTAAATTCCTGGCGGTCCTCCGCCTTTTTTATCGTCTCCGCAGTGGTGCCGATAAGCCGCACATTGTTTTCCTTTAAAAAGCCGCGCTCCTCCAGCTCCATAGCGAGATTTAAGCCCGCCTGTCCGCCAAGCGTCGGCAGCACGCTGTCCGGCTTTTCTTTTAATATAAGCTGCTCCACCACTTCCACCGTCAGCGGCTCAATGTACACGCGGTCAGCAATGTCTTTATCTGTCATAATGGTCGCCGGGTTTGAATTCAGAAGGACGACCTCAATGCCCTCCTCCTTCAGCGAGCGGCACGCCTGCGTGCCCGCATAGTCAAACTCCGCCGCCTGCCCGATCACGATCGGTCCCGAACCGATCACAAGTACCTTTTGGATTTCCGGATTCTTCGGCATTATCTGTCCACCTCCATCATCTTCATAAACCGGTCAAACAGGTATCCGGAATCCTGCGGTCCCGGACACGCTTCCGGATGAAACTGCACCGTAAAGATATTCTTTCCCGTATAAGCAAGTCCCTCGTTCGTTCCGTCGTTGACGTTTGTGAACGCCGGAACCGCCACCGATGCGTCCAGATTTTTTGTATCCACCACGTAGCCGTGGTTCTGTGAGGAAATATAGACCCTGCCTGTTTTCAGATCCTTCACCGGATGATTGCCGCCGCGGTGCCCGTACTTCATTTTATAGGTGTCCGCGCCGTTCGCCAGTGCCATAAGCTGATGTCCCAGACAGATGGCAAAAATCGGAATATCCGTCTGATATAATTTGCGGATTTCTTCTATAATCGTAACGCATTCCTTCGGGTCGCCCGGTCCGTTGGAAAGCATGATGCCGTCCGGCTTATCCGCGATGATCTCCTCCGCCTTCGTGAGCGCCGGATATACTGTCACCTGACAGCCGCGCTTGTTGAGGCTGCGCGCGATGTTGCGCTTTGCCCCCAGATCCAGAAGCGCCACCTTCGGACCGTCACCCTCCAGCACATATTTTTCCGCGCACGTCACCTTCTCCACCACCTTACCCGTGCGGTAAGCGGCGATCTGCGGCAGCACCTTTTCCAGACAGAAGCTTTCGTCTGTCGTGATCATGCCGTTCATCGTACCTTTTTCACGAAGAATTTTCGTTAATGCTCTGGTGTCTATTCCGGAGATTCCGGGGATATCATATTTCAAAAGAAAGTCCTGAATCGTTCCTTCCGAGCGGAAGTTGCTGGGAATACGAGATAATTCTCTTACAATGTATGCGTCCGGCCACGGTCTGTCCGACTCCATGTCCTGCGTGCAGATACCATAATTGCCGATCAGCGGATATGTCATCACCACGGCCTGTCCCGCGTAAGAGGGATCGGTGAGGACTTCGAGATAACCGGTCATCGACGTGTTAAAAACGATCTCACTGATAACTTCACGGTTTGCCCCGATGCTCTGCCCGGTAAAAACAGTTCCGTCTTCCAGAATAAGAAATGCTTTCATTGTCCATCCTGCCTTTCCTGAGTAAGTTTGATGATACGGTATGCGCAAAAAAAAAGAAACAAAACCCAACGCCCGTTTCTTCCCCTTCGAATCCGCACCCCAAATTGCTAAAATGATAGCACAAAAATAATCATTTGGCAAGAGGAAGGTCCTGTTTTTTCACAGATTTTTGACGTCTCTCAAACCGGATAATGAAATTTATTTCCAAAAGGCACTGATTTTATCTTTTATCAGCCCTTCTCCAATAACAATGATAACATTCTGCCCCTTTTCAATATGCCGGATGGTGATCGTTTGGCGGGTGGCATTCAGCTCTATCCATGTTCCATCCTCTGCCGTCATAAACCCTTTCACACGAACGATATTCCCACAGTCCGATGCAGCCATAAGACTTTCTACCCTTGATCGCAATTCCTGCACAGTCATCTGTATATCCATAAAATAAACGGAGGAATATCCGTGTTCATCTTCCAGCACAGATTTTTCATAAGATTCCAGTACATAGCCACAGGAAGAGATCGCTTTCCAGTCTTCATCCGTTAAAGAATCCCACGGTTTGCATAGAACCTCCTCCCCAAATCTGCGTCTGCACCGTACCTGCTCCATAGCGCGATTTAAATGTGCTGCATTTCTTTTCCGATCCTCATCTGTAGCCTCCTGGCTCTTACTAAAAATAACCATTCCGGCATTTGCCACTTCTGAGGCCAGCAGATAATTGGATTTTTCCGACAGATTTTCCTCCAGTCTTGCATCTACGATCGCAATCACATTGCCGATCTCATACCATCTATCTAACGGTTCTTCGCATAACACATCGAAAAATTCATCTACGTCAAAGATTCCGGAAGGTTCAATCAGCACCCTGTCATAGCCGCACATTCCCATTGCAATCAATTTTGTTTTAAATCTTCTCCTGTGGCAATCAGGATCACAGCCGCCGGCAACCATTTCCAGTTCGCACTGATCTCCCTCCAGCTCCTGCAGAAGCATCATATCCACATTCACCGCCCCGTAATCATTTTCCAAAATGCAGATATGATTACCGGCGTCCATCAGGCTCTTCGCATATTTTTTTATAAATGTCGTCTTTCCTGCACCCAGAAAACCTGTAATTAAATCTATTTTTATCATGTCTTTCCCCTCTTTTCAGAAATCCATATTTATAGTATACCATTCTCTGATGCATTTCAAATAAAACTTAGGCATTTGCTGCTCATATTTTCTCCAATCCTACACATACTACACTGCAAAGGAGGTATTGACTATGTCTGATATTCATTCAACTATTACTGATCTTCCCCTTTCCTGCAAGTCTGCTGCTGAGCACATGGCAAGAGAACTGGAAAGGGAAGATATCTATGCCAATCTCACCCAATCCTGCTGCCAGAAAATTACAAATCTGGAACAGGATATTGCAGAAGAAACCGGCGAGAAAATTGCTCTTGTTGCTTATAAGCTTTAAAGCTTTTCTCTCCAGGGTATTCTCTTTCGTTTTTTCACAGATTCCCCGCATCTTCATATAATAATCATAACAACTTCTGTGTGAGGTCATTATGTCCTATTCTCGCATGAGAACGATGCAGCAGTCAACGGATACCGGCCTGCTGCGCATTAACGTGGAATCTGCTCTGCGAAATACGCCTGTAGAGAATGCCGTGGTCGACATTTCCTACTCCGGCGATCCTGAAAGCGTGATCGAAGAGGTGCGCACCGACAGCACCGGGCGCACGGATACCGTCGCCCTGGAGGCGCCACCGCTGGAGTACAGCCTGTCGCCCGGCGAGCAGCAGCCCTACTCCGAGTATACGTTTTCCGTATCGGCGGAGGGCTTTGAAACAATCACCGTCTCCGGTTCTGAAATCCTCTCCGGGCAGCTCTCCCTGCAGACAATCCGACTGCGCCCGATTGAGGAACGCGAAACGCCGGACGTGGTCGTCATCCCGGCGCATACGCTTTACGGAAACTATCCGCCCAAGATCGCCGAGGCGGAGGTAAAGCCTGTCAGTCAGACAGGTGAAATTGTCCTCTCCCGCGTGGTCGTCCCGGAATTTGTCGTCGTGCACGACGGCTCCCCGCGCGACACCACTGCAACAGATTATTATGTGCGTTACCGGGATTACATCAAGAACGTCGCCTCCAGCGAAATTTATTCTACCTGGCCGCGCGCGGCGCTGCAGGCAAATATTCTCGCGATCATGTCGTTTACGCTGAACCGTGTTTACACGGAGTGGTACCGCAACAAGGGCTTTAACTTTACCATCACCTCCTCCACCGCCTTCGACCACAAATGGATTTACGGACGAAATATTTTTGAGAGCATTTCTGAGGTGGTGGACGAAATTTTTGACGCCTACCTCTCGCGCCCGAATGTAAAGCAGCCGATCCTGACGCAGTATTGTGACGGAAACCGGGTTACCTGTCCAAACTGGATGAGTCAATGGGGTTCGAAGAATCTTGCCGATCAGGGATACTCCTCCATTGAGATCCTCCGCTACTACTACGGCGACTCTATTTATATTAATGCGGCAGAGGAAGTCGCCGGCGTTCCTTCCTCCTATCCGGGCTACGCTCTGCGCATCGGTTCCTCCGGGGACGCCGTGCGCCAGATCCAGGAGCAGCTCAACGCGATTTCCAACAATTATCCGCTGATTCCAAAGATCAGCGTGGACGGCATCTATGGACCGGCGACCGAAAATGCCGTGAAGGTGTTTCAGAGCGTCTTTAATCTGACGCAGGACGGCATTGTCGGACGGCGCACCTGGTACCGTATCCAGGATATCTACGTTGCCGTTACAAGAATCGCAGAACTTTACCCGTAAAATCATGCTCCGCACGTTCCGGGAATCCCCGCAGAATTATGTTTCTCCCGCAAGGGAAAAAGGCAGGCTCCTATCCGGAGAACCTGCCCTTCTTATGCTTATCTGCACCGCCGTATTCACAGTCCTGCCGCTGATGAAAAGATTCATCCGCGACATGCCGCAAAACATCCTATAATAGTCTTGTCACGTCATTATACATCACGACGACCATCAGCACCATCAGCGCCATCAGCCCAACAAAATGCACCATCGCCTCTTTGTCCGGATTGATCCGCCTGCCGCGGATCGCCTCCAGGATCAGGAACACCAGACGACCGCCGTCCAGCGCCGGGAGCGGCAGAAGATTCATCACGCCGAGCGTTGCCGACAGGAAGATCGCCATATTGAGCATATTCACTACGACAGCCATCATGCTGACCTTCGCGCTCTCGGTATAGGTTTCCCCAATCATGCTGACGACGCCCACCGGACCGGACAGGTCTTTGATCCCCGCTTTTCCGGTCACCAGCATCCGCACGCTCTCGATGGAAAGATCGATCCAGTAGCGCACCTCGCAGGCGCTGTATTTTATTACCTGCAGGACATTGCCCTTCACATAGACGCCGCTGATGCCGACGCCCATTCGGTAGTAGCCGTCCTCATCCGCCTCCGGGACAATATGCACCGTATTCTTCTCGCCGTCGCGCTCATACGTCAGTGTGACCGCTTCGCCCTGGTGCAGGGAAATGTAATTGCTGACCTCGCGCGCGAGATAGATGCGCTTACCGTTCATTTTCGTCACGACGTCGCCCTCAAGAAGCCCGGCTTCCTGCGCCGGAGAACCATCCTCCACGCTCCGTATCACTGCCGGATCAAATCCATACAGGCCGACAATGATCAACGACAAAAGAAACGCAAGTATAAAATTAAAGATCGGTCCCGCTGCGATCACGGAGATGCGCGCCCACACGGATTTGCTGCCGAACGAGCCTTCGCCGCTCTCCTCCTCGTCCTCGCCGAGCATCATGCAGGAGCCTCCGAACGGAAGAATTTTCAGGGAATAACGCGTGCCGTGCCACTCCTTACTCAGCAGCCGCGGTCCCATCCCAAGGGAAAACTCCACAACGGTCACGCCGTTTTTCTTCGCTAACAAAAAATGCCCAAATTCGTGAAATAAAATAATCAGACTGAATAGAATCAGCGCCCAGACAATATTCAAACTACCACCTGCTTTCAATCATCTCGTAAGTTGCCTGTTCCGCTTCCAGAATCTCCTCCACGGAAGGATTCTGCCGTATCTGGTGTGCCTCCATACATTCTGTGATGATCTCATAAATATCGGTAAAGCCGATCTCGCGGTGCAAAAACTTGCTGACCGCCTTTTCATTCGCCGCGTTAAATACCGTCGGCATGGAACCGCCTGCCCGCGCTGCGCGGTATGCCAGCGGAAGCCCCAGGAAGGTATCCGTGTCCGGCTCCTCAAAAGTGATCTGCGCGAGACGCGCAAAATCAAGCCGGTCGCCCGATAGAAATCTGCGCTCCGGGTAATAAAGCGCGTACTGAATCGGCAGCTTCATGTCCGGCGTGCCGAGCTGCGCGATGATCGCACCGTCCACAAACTCTACCATAGAGTGTATGACGCTCTGTGGTTGTACTACAACCTGGATCTGATCGAGATCCATGCCAAAGAGCCACCTTGCCTCCATCACCTCAAGTCCCTTATTGACCAGCGTGGCGGAATCAATGGTGATCTTCTGCCCCATGCTCCAGTTAGGATGCTTCAGGGCGTCCTCTACCCGGACATTTTTCAGCTCTTCTTTTTTGCGTCCGCGGAACGGTCCGCCGGACGCCGTGATCAGCAGCTTGTGGATCTGCTGCGGATTTTCTCCGTTTAGGGACTGGAAGATCGCGCTGTGCTCGCTGTCAACCGGCAGGATCCTTACGCCGCACTGCCTGGCCAGCGGCATGATGAGATGTCCGGCTGTCACCAGCGTTTCTTTGTTTGCAAGCGCAATATCCTTGCCTGCCCTGATTGCCGCAATGGTCGGGCGGATACCGATCATACCGACGATCGCTGTCACAACAATCTCCACCTCCGGCAGCGTGCAGACCTCTAAAAGTCCGTCCATCCCGGAAACGATCTTCACATCCAGATCACGCACCGCCGTCCGCAGCGCCTGCGCGTCCTTTTCCTCCCAGACCGCTGCAAGCCGCGGCTGAAATTCGCGGATCTGCGCCTCCAGAAGCTTTATGTTGCGCCCCGCTGACAGCGCGGCAATTTTTATATCCTTATTTGCTCTCGCTACCTCCAGCGTCTGTGTGCCGATGGAACCGGTAGCTCCCAGAACTGCAATTGTTTTCATAAATTTTCCTTTCTCATGTCCATTGGTTCCCTGGCTCAGATCATCAGATTCGACAAAAAGTAAATGATCGGCGCGGTAAAGATCACGCTGTCGAAGCGGTCGAGAATCCCGCCGTGTCCCGGGATCAGCGTCCCGTAATCCTTAATTTCATGATTTCGTTTGATAGCGGAAGCCGCCAGATCACCGACCATGGAGATCAGCGCACCTGCCGCGCAGATTACCGCGTAAGAGATCACCGGATTTTCCGCCTCCAGATGCGCGCCGACGATCGCCGCATAAATCGCGCCAAGGAGCGCTGCGCCAAGCACGCCGCCGACAGCGCCCTCGATTGATTTCTTCGGACTGAGGATCGGCGACATTTTATGCTTTCCGATCAGGATCCCCACACAGTATGCGCAGGTATCACAGCCCCACGAGCAGATGAAGATCAGCCACACAAGAAAGGCTCCGTCCTGCATCGTTCTTGTGAGATAAATATAGGAAAGCATCACACACACATAAACGATGCCGAAAAACGACGCCATCACCTGCTCCGACCGGTACTTCGGGAAAGCGAACACATAGACGGCAAGCACCGCCGCCATCGCAAATACCAGATAAATGGTACTGTACTCCTCCAGTCCCAGAAGCAGCAGCACATAGTAAAGCGCCGCCGCAACAAAGCCTGTTATCGCAAGCCCTTTGCTGTCTTTTTTCCACACGCCGACCGCACGGTACAGCTCCCCGAGTCCAATGAGGGAGACAGCCAGCGCTGTCCCCCACAAAACGTAGCCCCCGGGGATAATCGTGAGCAGTGCAACTGCCATAATAATGATACTGCTTCTTAATCTAACTGCAAACATGATCATTCCCTCTTTTATCACTTGTCCAGGACGCCGCCGTAGCGCCGTTCCCTTTGGTTGTATTTTTCGATCGCCTGCCAGAGGTTTTCCTTCGTAAACGCCGGCCATGGAATATCGGTAAAATAAAACTCACTGTATGCAAGCTGCCACATCAGATAGTTTGACAGGCGCAGCTCGCCGCTGGTGCGGATGAGAAGGTCGGGATCCGGCACATTGCGGGTATCGAGATACCCGGAAAACAGCTCCTCCGTGATATCCTCCGGCTTTAGCTTTCCGTCCACGCAGTCCGCGGATACTCTGCGGATCGCGCGCACGATCTCATCCCTGCTTCCGTAATTAATCGCAATCTGGAAATTAAGCCCTGTGTTGTTCTTCGAGCTTTCCACAAGATTGCGCAGGCTCTCCTGCAGATCCTCGGCAAGCGCCGTCGGGTCGCCAAGCACACGTACCTTCATATTATTTTTCTGCGCAGTTTTGATACAGGTTTTCGTATAGCTGCGGAACAGCCGCATCAGACCGTCCACCTCGTCTTTGGAACGCTTCCAGTTTTCCGTGGAAAACAGGTAGACCGTGAGATACTTAATGCCAATGTTCCAGGCATCCTCACAGATGACCTCCAGATTCTTCGCACCCCTGGAGTGTCCGTAATTGCGCGGCATTCCCTTGCTTTTTGCCCACCGCCCGTTGCCATCCAGAATGATCGCAACGTGACGCGGGATCGTAAGCTCGCTTCTTTCCATCGCCCTATACCGTCATGATCTCTTTCGATTTTTCCTCTACCGCAGCGTCAATATCCTTGATGTATTTGTCGGTGAGCTTCTGCGCAGCAGTCTCCAGCTCCTTGATCGTATCCTCTGATACTTCCGTGCCCTTCAGCTTCTTGAAGGCATCGTTTGCATCGCGGCGGATATTGCGGACCGCAACCTTTGCGCCCTCGCCTTTTTTCTTGACTTCCTTCACCAGATCCTTTCTGCGCTCCTCAGTGAGCTCCGGGAATACAAGGCGGATCACCTTGCCGTCGTTCGTCGGGTTGATGCCAAGGTCTGAGGTCTGGATCGCCTTTGTGATCGCTTTCAGCATACTGGAATCCCACGGCTGGATCTGGATCATGCGCGGCTCCGGTACATTTACATTGCCCACCTGCTGGATCGGCGTCGGGGTCCCGTAATAGTCAACCATAATGCGGTCAAGCACGTGCGGATTCGCACGGCCTGCGCGGATGGAGCCAAACTCCGAGAGCAGGTTGTTAAACGTCTTTGTCATTTTTTCGTCAAATACTTTCAATCTTTCATCCATGATTTCTTCCTCCTGGTTTTCTGTTTTATATGTCCGGTGTTTATATTACACCGTCACCTTCGTGCCGCTGAACTTACCGCTCACGGTATTTACGATGCTGTTTTCTTCGTTCAGACCGAACACCAGCATCGGCATCTTATTTTCCATGCAGAGAATGGAAGCCGCCAGGTCTACCACTCCAAGGCGCCGGTCGATCACATCCTGAATGGTGATCTCATCATATTTTTTCGCATCCGGATTGGACTTCGGATCGCTGTCGTAAACGCCGTCGATCGACTTGGCAAGCAGAATGACCTCCGCCTCGATCTCGACCGCACGCAGCACCGTGGTCGTGTCCGTCGAGAAATACGGATGTCCCGTGCCGCCCGCGAAAAACGTCACCATACCTTTTTCAAAGCACTCGTTTACCTTGTCCTTGGAAAACAGCTCCGTAAATGCGCCGCAGACAAACGGTGTGAAAATCTGTGTTTTCATGCCGACAGAACGAAAAATCTCCGATACATAGATACAGTTCATGACCGTAGCCAGCATACCGATCTGGTCCGCCTTTGTGCGGTCGATATTCTCACTGGAACGTCCCCGCCAGAAATTTCCGCCGCCGATCACGACGCCCACCTCTGTGCCGGCATCCACCAGCTGTTTTACCTGCTTCGCCACGCCGACGACCGTCGGCTCGTCAAAGCCTGTGTGTTTCTCCCCTGCAAGCGCCTCGCCGCTTAACTTCAATAATACACGTTTCATACTGTACACTCCGTTTCAATATCTTTTGCGGACGGCAGTATGCCATCCATTTGCAACAGTATAACATACTTTACAAAGATTTAATACACTTTTTTTTCAAACCATGGTAAACTGTTAAAAGATATCAGAAAGAAAGGGATACACAAATGAATATTGATGACAAAAAGACAGCGCTGGACGACGATTCGCTCCTCTACCAGAAGCGCGACGATTCGCTGAAGAAGAAGGATACTTCCAATTTAAGCCGCTCGCAGAAGGCAGGTTATTTCAAAGATTACTACCTGCGGACGGTCATCGTTGTCATCATTGCGGTTATCGCGGTCGCCTCGCTGGTGTATACGATGTTTTTTCGCCACCAGACCACGATCCTGTCCGTCGCCTTTATCAATGAGGCTTGGCTGGTGGACAACACCGGGCTGGACGACGCTCTGCGCGAATACTATGAACTGACAAGCGACGATGAGCTGCTCGACTGTTCAAACTACAGCCTTGACGAATACGGCGATCAGATGAAGCTCACTACCTTGATCGCTGCGCAGGCCGTCGACATTCTGGTCTGCCCGGAAGATCAGTTTAATGAGTATTCCGAACATGGTTATCTCGCCGACCTCTCCGAGCTGCTTCCTGCGGATCTGTACGGCCAGTTTGCAGATCAGATCATGGAATCCAGTGAGATAGAGACCGATGATGACGGCACCGTTCTGAATACCCTTCCCGCCGCCCCGCACGGCATCGACATTTCTGACAATGCCGTCTACCAGGCATACGGCGGTATGGGCGAAAAAGCAATCCTCTGCGTGCTCACAAACACCGAGCGCACAGACAACGTTATCCGTTTTCTGGAGTATCTGCTTTCCCCGGCTTCTGCGGAAGCTGCGCAAGCAGAATAGCCGCAAACATCAGCACACAGCCAAGCACCTCTCTTGACGACAGGTTCTGGTGCAGGATCACCATGCCTGCCAGCACAGAGATCACCGATTCAAGACTGAGTATAAGGGATGCAACCGTCGGGTTCATCCCTTTTTGTCCGATGATCTGCAGGGTGTAGGCAACGCCGCAGGACAGCACGCCCGCATAGAGGATCGGCTGCCAGGCCGCCAGAAGCTGACCTAATTGCGGCTTTTCAAACAAAAACATCGGCACCGCACAGATGATGCCGCTGACAAAAAACTGGATGCAGGACATCGTAACCCCATCCACCAGCGGCGAAAAGTGGTCGATCACCATAATATGTACGGCAAACAGCAGCGCGCCGAAAAATACCAGCACATCTCCCCTGCTGATCGTCAGCTCTTCGTTGATACACAGAAAATACAGACCTGCAAGCGCGAGCAGCACACCGATCCACACGGAAATCCCGCATTTTTTCCCGAAAAATATGCCAATGATCGGCACGATCACAATATAGAAAGCGGTGATAAAGCCTGCCTTTCCCACCGTTGTATAGGCAATTCCGATCTGCTGCAGAGAGCTTGCCGCACACAGGGCTATCCCGCAGCAGACGCCTCCAAGGATCAGATTTCTTTTCGCCCTTGCAGGATCCTCCGGTTTCTTTTCCGACGGATTGATCTTTTTCAGCAGCGCAATGCAGGGCAGCAGCACAATTCCGCCTATCAAAGAGCGCACCGCATTAAACGTAAACGGTCCCACATAATCCATGCCAACGCTCTGCGCCACAAACGCCACGCCCCAGATCAGCGCCGTCAGCAGCAGAATCAAGGAATTTCTGATTTGTAAATTTTTCATAATGTCACATCCTGTCCTTCATTTTCCTCCTCCGTCCCGCTTTTGCAGATCCGGAGTTTTTCCTGCTCTATTTTATAAGACATTCCTTGAAAAGTCTACCTGTTTTTGCTATCATAACTAAAAGAATATATAAGGGGATTTAAGAATAAGATGAGTAAACAGACATTCGCATCGGATACCAGAAAACGCAGCCCAAAGGAATGGGTACAGGGGCTTGCAACCCTCTTCATCGGACTGACCATTGCCCATCTGGGCGTCAGCCTGTTCCTGCTTTCCGAGCTTGGATCGGATACCTTTACCGTAATGATCCAGGGCATTTCCCTTACAGTCGGTCTGAGCATAGGCACGGTACACGTCATTGCACTGATCCTTCTGATGATTATTATGCTCCTGACCACCAAAGGCTATGTCAAGCCAGGTACTGTTGTCTGCGCATTTTGCGGAGGCTGGATTATCGATTTCTTTTTGTGGCTGTTTAAAGGCAGCGTCACCGCTGCTTCCCCGATGTGGCTGCGCCTGCTTGTTATGCTGGCGGGATGCATCATCCTGAGCCTGGGGATGTCCATAGTTATCGAAAGTAACAGTGGTACCGGCCCGAATGATCTGATTGCTATTATACTGACAGATAAACTAAATGAAAAGACAAACGTTCAGTTCCAGTTTGTCCGCATTGCCTGTGATGTGTTTTTCGTAGTGCTCGGCTTCCTGCTGGGAGGAAAATTCGGTATTGGAACTATCGCAGCAGCCCTCTTTATTGGTCCCGCCGTGCAGTTCTTCCTGCCAAAAAGCCGTGCAATTATCCATCGGTTCTTTCCGACGCTCTGAGTGATTTCCGGAATGATTTTTGCATCTCTTTCCGGTGGACATTAAAGACCTACAGGACCTGCCACCGGCAGCTCCCTTCGGATGCATGGCAACATAAAAATCCCTGCATTTCAGACAATGCGTCTGCCGTGCAGGGATTTTTGAATCATCTATTAACCTCTGATTTCTGCTGCAAGTGCAACTGCTTCTTTGGTCATCTCACGGATCTTGTCGAACTCACCGGCTTTGATGAGATCGCCCTTTACCATCCAGCTTCCGCCGCAGCAGAGGATCTTGTCGCACTCCAGATAGCTGCGCAGATTCTTTGTGCTGATGCCGCCGGTCGGCATGAATTTTACCATCGTATACGGTGCAGCCATTGCCTTGATCATCGCAACGCCGCCTGCCTGCTCTGCCGGGAAAAATTTCACAACCTTCAGACCACGCTTTACAGCCTGCGCCACCTCAGACGGCGTGATGCATCCCGGGAATACCGGAATTTCCTTGCTGATGCAGTAGTCAACGATCTCCGGATCGAAGCCCGGGCTGACAATAAATTTCGCGCCAGCTCCCACTGCACGGTCTACCTGGTCGATCGTCAGAACCGTGCCTGCGCCTACCAGCATGTCCGGATACTTTTCCGCCATCAGACGGATGGATTCCTCTGCGGCATCCGTGCGGAAGGTCACCTCTGCGCACGGCAGACCGCCCTCAACCAGCGCCTCAGCCAGCGGCAGCGCGTCCTTTGCGTCATTCAGCACGACTACCGGCACAACGCCAACCTCTTTGAATTGCTCTTCCATAGATTTCATGATAATTCCCTCCCTGTAATTTTCATTTAAAAATGATGCCCTGAACTTCCAAGTCACGCTTCCCCACGCCAGCGCGAAATACATGACTTTTTGTCCCTGGCATCATTATATCAGATTATTCTGCGTCTGTCAGCACAAGTTTATGTATAATTTGCGCCAAAACTACGCCAATACACGCTTCATTACTTCGTAGGTTCCGTCTTTTTCGATCTGCTCCAGATAATCTGCAACCGCCGCCTCAAAGCCCGCGATCTCGCTCAAATCCTCTCCCCAGAAAGCGGTGTTCGTGCAGACTGCATGTGCCAGCTCCTTTGCAGAATCATCCTTGTGCGCTGCATAGAATTCCAGAATATCTCTGTCGTCATGGATAACATATTCATTTTTCTCTCTACTTCCAACCAGACCTTCATCCGTCAGCTTCTGTCCATGGTAGAATGCGATATAGAACGCAAAGGAGGCTGTGATGCACTTCGGAAGGCTGCCGAATTTTGCAACATATCCTTTCAGGCTCGGCATCACGCGCGCTTTCCACTTAGAGGTGGAGTTCAGAGAGATCGACATCAGCGCATGGTCAACAAACGGGTTGTTGAAACGGTCTGTCACGGACGCCGCAAACTCCTTCAGCTCATCCTCCGGCAGCGTCAGCGTCGGGATAATCTCGTCGTAGATCGTCTTGTTCATAAAGCCGTTGATCACTTCGTCATTCATGCAGTCACGCACGATATCCTGTCCTGCAAGATAAGCGCCAAGCACCATGGAGGTGTGCGCGCCGTTCAGGATGCGGACCTTTCTCTGCTTGTACGGCTTGTGGTCGTCGCAGATGATGACCGGCAGCCCCGCCTCCTCAAACGGAAGCTCCTTCTTCATCCACTGCGGTCCCTCGATTACCCAGAGGCCAAACACCTCGCCGACATCCAGAAGGTTGTCCTGGTAGCCAAGCTCTTCGCAGATTGCCGCGGCGTCCGCTCTCGGATAGCCCGGAACGATACGGTCAACCAGCGTGGAGCAGAATACACATTCCTCTTTCAGCCAGCTCTTAAATTCCCCGCCAAGCTCCCACTGATCCGCATACAGATTTACACACTTCTCCAGCTCTTTTCCGTTGTTATCGATCAGCTCGCAGGAAAGGATGATGATGCCTTTGCCTTTTTCCTGTCCGAACTTCTGGAAGCGGCGGTACAGCCACTGCGTCAGCTTGCCCGGATAGCTTGCTGCCGGAACGTCGGTAAACTGGCAGGACGGATCGTACTGGATGCCTGCCTCGGTCGTGTTGCAGACTACAAAACGGATGTCTTCGCTCTCCGCATAGGCAAGCACTGCATCATATTCTTTGTACGGATTCAGACATTTGCTCACGCAGGAAATGATGCGGCGGTCGTCGATCTTCTGTCCGTTTTCATTTCCGCGCAGGATCAGCGTGTAAAGTCCCTCCTGCTCGTTGATCATATCTGCAAGCCCCGGAGCGATCGGCTGGCACAGAACCACCTTAGAGTTAAAGCCCGCCTTCTCATTCATCTTATCGATCCAACACTCTACAAACGCGCGCAGGAAATTTCCTTCGCCGAACTGAAGTACTCTCTCCGGAGCTTCCTTCAGCAGGTATCCGTCATAACCCATTTCTTCCAGTGTTGCATAGCTTAATTTTTTCATTATTCTCTATCCTTTCTTTATGATTATGAAAGTCTCACATCTCTCATCACAACGTCACGCCCTGCTTGAAAATTGCCATATCGTGGAAGCCCTTCTCCTCTGCTTTCACTTTCTTTCCGGAGGCAACCTCCATCACGTAATCAAAAAGCTGTTTTCCCATTTCGTCCAGGCTGGTGTCCTCCACCATCACGCCGCAGTTGAAGTCGATCCAGTTGTTTTTCTTCTGCGAAAGCCCGGTATTGGTGGAAATCTTCACGGTCGGAACAGGCGATGCGAACGGCGTCCCGCGCCCGGTGGTAAACAGTACAATATGCGCGCCGCTCGCCGCCAGCGCCGTGGAAGCCACCAGGTCGTTACCCGGTGCGCTCAGAAGATTTAAGCCCTTCTCGCTCACCGGCTCGCCGTATTTCAGTACGCCGCGCACAGCCGCGCTTCCGGATTTCTGCGTACATCCCAGTGATTTATCCTCCAGAGTCGTGATACCGCCCTTTTTATTTCCCGGCGACGGATTCTCGTAGATCGTCTGATTATGGGAAGTAAAATAATTCTTAAAATCGTTGATCAGATCAACGGTCTTTTCAAATAACTCCGGCGTCTCGCAGCGGTTCATCAGAAGCGTCTCCGCTCCGAACATCTCCGGCACCTCGGTCAGGATCGTCGTGCCGCCCTTGGAGATCAGAATATCGGAGAAACGTCCCACTGCCGGGTTTGCCGTGATCCCGGAAAGCCCGTCGGAGCCCCCGCACTTCATCCCGATGATCAGCTCGCTTGCCGGGATCGGTTCTCTCTGAAAGCTTCCCACATACGCCGCCAGTTCTTCAATCAGCTTCAATGCCTCTTCAATTTCATCCTCACACTCCTGTGCCACCAGGAATTTCACGCGTTTCTCGTCGTACTCCCCGATAAACTTCTTCAGCTCATCAATGTTGCTGTTCTCACAG
Organism: uncultured Marvinbryantia sp.; assembly: GCF_905201705.1. GTDB lineage: Bacteria > Bacillota > Clostridia > Lachnospirales > Lachnospiraceae > Marvinbryantia. The sequence goes on along the minus strand of NZ_CAJKOX010000020.1, from coordinate 50,261 downwards.
CCAAGCCCGAGCACCAGCACGCCGCCCGCATTCGGATGATTCACAAAATCCGCCAGAATCCGCCGGGTATTGTCCTGGTCGTCGCCCATCTGGGAACAGCCGTAAGGGTGCGTAAAGGAAACAACCTCCTCCACGGAACCTCCGACATATTTCTGTGCCTGCTTCTCAATCGCCTCCGCCACGTTGTTTACACAGCCGACGGTCGGGATGATCCAGATCTCATTGCGGACGCCCACCCTGCCGTCCGGTCTGCGGTAGCCCTGGAAATAAGCCGCCTCCGTCTCCTCCAGCGTCGTATCCTGCTTGTCATACGTGTAGGTGAGCAGATCACCAAGTCCTGTTTTTACATTATGGATATGCACCCACGCCCCACACGGGATGTTCTCCTTTGCATTGCCGATGGAGCAGCCGTATTTTATCACAGGCGAACCTGCCGCGATATCCGTAAGGGCGAACTTATGTCCCTGCGGAATATCTTCCCGTAAAATAATGGTACTGCCATCGATCTCCGCTGTTTTCCCCTTCTCCAAAGGCTTCAGCGCCACCGCCACAACATCCTTCGGATGGATCCTAATATACTCTCTCATGACATTCCCCCAACTTCAAATTTTAGTAAACAGACTTCCCAGACCGAAAGTACATATCTGCACACAGGTCTGCAAAAACAGGTTCATTATAAAAGCCTACTGCGGATCTGCAAAGTGAATAACGACCTTTAGCTTATTTGCCCCGAATCTGCTGAATTCCTCAAATGCCTCAGCCGCTTCATCAAGAGAATACTCCGAACGTTTTTCCGGTTCCATTGCTCCTTTGTTCATAACAATCTTCTCCAGATCTGCCCCACCATTTTTTACCAGATCGATCAGCTCCAGAAAATCTTTTTTCAGTGCGTTTCTGGAACCGAAAATATTCAGTTCCTTCTTCTGGATTACAGTAAAATCAAAATCCAGCTTCTGCCTGCCAACGCCAATCTGTACTACGCGCGCTCCATAGGCTGCCGCGTCGATACAGTTCTGGAAGGTGGACGGAAGTCCGACCGCCTCAATCGTCACGTCAAAGCCGTGGTGCCCGCCAGTCACTGCGTTTACCTTATCCATGAAGGTATCCGGGTCGTCGTTCAGGATCATACCTGCAAGTCCAAATGTCTCATATGCATATTTCAGCTTCGCCTCTGCAACGTCTGCGATATAAACCTCTCCGCCCTTTGCCTTCGCTGCGATCGCAGCCAGAACGCCGATGGTTCCCGCGCCAACTATCAGCACCTTATCGCCCGGCTGCACATTTGCTCTGGATACGCCGTGATAGCTGATGCAGAACGGTTCGATCAGCGCAAGCTGTCTTGGAGAAAGCCCCCTGCCATCGTAAATTCGCTCGACCGGCATAGTGATGTACTCCGAAAATACACCGTCCCTCTGCGCGCCAAGCGTCTCATTGGATTCACAGCAGTTGACAAGCCCGCGCTCACAGGAATAACAATGCTGACAATCGAAATAAGGATTTCCGGTAACTATCATCCCCGGTTTCAAGCCCCTGTCGTTCTCTCCGATTTCTACGATCTGCGCCGAAAATTCATGTCCCGGAATTCTCGGATAACCGGCGTACGCGAAGGTCCCGCGATAAGTCCCAAGATCGCTTCCGCAGATACCGCCGTAAAGAATCCTCAGAAGCGCTTCCCCCTCTTTTGGGGATGGCTTTGCGATTTCCACGATGCTCACATTCCCCGGTTCATGAATGAGAACCGCTTTCATTTTTTCTCCTGTTCTTCTTTCTGTTGTATACAACATATATCACCTCACTGTTTTTGTCAATAGGTTTTTCTTACTTTTATTTTATCTGTTTTCTTTTCTTATGTTTACTAAATTTTTCATTACCATTTCCTTTTTCGTGGTTCATGTTGTATACAACAACGGCACATGAATTTCAGTTGCCGTCCGTTATATTATCTGATATACTTAACGTATGCAGCACATGATTTTCCGGGTATCACGTCAACGGCAAAATCCTTTCGTCTATCCGGGAACCGTCTGATTTAAGAAAGCAGCAGGAGCAAACATGGGTAAAGAACCTTTAAAGCATCAGGCCTATCAGATCATTAAAGATAACATTGTAAACTGCGTTTATGCGCCGGGAACCGTTATTAACGAGGAGCGCATCCGCGCGGAAGTCTCTGCCAGCCGCACCCCTATCCGCGACGCCCTCAGTCGTCTGGAACAGGAAGGTCTTGTAAAAATCCTCCCCAAAAAGGGCGTTGAGATTTCCAGGATCACCGTCCACGATATTAACATGGTATATGAGGCGCGCAATCTGTTGGAACCCTATGTAGTGAAAAATTACGGGAACCGCATACCGCCGGAAACCTACATGCATTATTATCGCCTGTATTCGGATTATCTGAATAAGAAAATTCCGGTGTACTCCTATTCCGACATGGATGACAGCTTTCACCAGCTATTTATTGATGCCTGCGATAATTCCTATTTTATCAATCTATATTCCACGATCGGCAACCAGATCCGCCGTACCCGTATCCTCTCCGGTCAGACCTCCACGGATCGTCTGCACGAAACGATAGAGGAGCATATCGCGATCGTAGAAGCCGCTCTGAAAAATGACTGGAAGGAAGCCGCCAGCGCCATGGTGCACCATCTCTCCAGATCCAAAACCGTTATGTTTGATTATATTCTCAAGGAAACAGAGGGCAGTGAATAAAACGCTCCCCTCTGTTTCCTTCTTTTTTATTTTATTATATACGAAATAGCTTCCACCTGTACAGATGGCAAATTACCTTTTTCCAATTCTGCCAAGCAGATACACGATCGCCATGATGATCAGCGCCACGGCGAAGATTCCTGCCATGCCCTTCCACATAATTTCCAGTGCAATCAATATATTATCCATTCAAACCACCCTTTCCTATCCCAAAAATCCCGTTACAAGGTTGATCACAAGACCGCCCGCCACAACCGAAGCGATCTGTCCGGAGACGTTCGCCCCCGCCGCATGCATCAGCAGCACATTTCCCGGATCCTCCTCCATCGCCATTTTCTGTACAACGCGCGAGGACATCGGGAATGCGGAGATGCCCGCGCCGCCGATCATCGGATTGATCTTTTCTTTCGTAAACAGATTCATAAATTTGGCAAGCAGGACGCCTCCGATCGTATCGGCTACAAAGGCGAACACGCCGATCACCAGGATCAGCAGCGTCTCGGCCGTGACAAAGCGCTCCGCCTTCATGCTGAAGGAAATCGTAATGCCGAGCAGCAGCGTGATCAGATTGGAAAGCGTATTCTGTGCTGTCTCTGACATCGTTCCAAGTACACCGCACTCGCGGATCAGATTTCCAAACATCAGAAATCCAACCAGCGCCACTGAGGACGGAGCCACCAGACCTACCACGATCGTCACTGCGATCGGAAAGATGATCCTAGTGAGTTTACTTACCGAAACCGGATTGTAATTCATGCGGATCTGCCGTTCTTTTTTCGTCGTCACCAGGCGAATCGCAAACGGCTGGATCACGGGGACAAGCGCCATGTAAGAATACGCCGCCACCGCGATCGCTCCAATGTAGTCCGATTTTAAAATCTGCGATACAAGAATGGATGTGGGACCGTCCGCCGCCCCGATAATACCGATGGAAGCGGCATCCTTTAAATCAAAGCCAAGTGCCACCGCAAGCAGTATCGCCGCAAAAATACCAAACTGCGCGCCGGCTCCAAACAGAAACATCTTCGGATTTGACAGCAGCGGTCCGAAGTCGATCATCGCCCCAATCCCGATAAATAAGAGAATCGGCATCGCCTCTGACGCCTCAATTCCCACCTCAAATAACCACTGAATGATTCCCTGCGTCTCGCCGACTCCCGGCAGCACCTGGTTCAGCACTCCGCTCGCCGGCAGATTCACCAGAATCGCGCCGAATCCCATCGGCAGCAGCAGCGCCGGCTCATAGCCCTTCTTCACTGCCAGCCAGATCAGCAGAGCGCCGATCCCGTACATGACGACCTGCTGCCAGGTCAGCATCTGGATTCCTTCCAATAAAAACTCCATCTTTTCCTCCTTCTTTCCGGTAGCGTACAGTTCCATTTTTCTTCGCCGTGCACCTCGTGCGCTCTGCGCACTCGGTCGCGGGCTTCGCCCTATTAAGCCATCGACAGCTCCAGCCGTTTGCGTGCTAGCACGCACGGCCGGTTCTGCCGATGGCTTAGCACGGCTCATTGCTTTCGCGAAAATAAAAAAAGACTTTTACTGCAATTTCTCACAGTAAAAGTCTCGCTGTTTCAATCTTTGACGAATAACGCACGTTATTGTACTGACGACCAAAGATACATAGAACCTATGCCGCTACTCCCTTTTATATTATTTTTATACACCATGCAAACGGAAATGTCAACTGCGAGATTGCAAGAGCACAGAAGATCATTTTTGATTAATTTTATAATATTCTCATATTGTATCAAGAATCCATATCTGCCAACAGCCAAGCCATCCATCCCAGCCGTATTCTCCTTCGCGCGCCAACCCGGATGCCATCCGCGGGTACTCCATGATGCGCATGAGATGCGAATAGGTAAAGCCCTCCAGCCCCACCCAGCTCCTTCTTTCATCTCTGTTGTCTCCTTTGCAGGGCAGTATCCATCTCCGCAACACACTACGGCGCCAGGCTAAAAACCCGGCGCCGCAATCTTCCCCTTACAAGCTGTAATCTATCTCCGCCGGAGCCTTTCCAGTCAGCTCGCGGCTGCGCGCATCCGGCTGGCTGACGCCCGCATAGATCGAAAAATGCGTTCCGTCCATGCGGCGCATGCCCGTTTCGTCCACCACCGTGAACGCCCGTGCGGATACCGGCATTTCCACCGTCACCGTCTCGCCCGCCTGCAGATGGACGCGCTTAAATGCCGCCAGCGCCGGATTCGGAACTGCATTGGCACTGTCCGTACATTTTACGTAAACCTGAAGCACCTCATCAGTAGCGGTCGTTACGGCGTTTTCCGCCGTCACCTCCAGCACCATTCCCCTGAAAGCAGAGCCGCTCTTAATCTGTGCATCCGTCACACGCACGTCCCCGTAGGTCAGCCCGAAGCCAAACGGATACTGCGCTTCATGCTCCATGTAGCGGTAGGTTCTGCCCTTCATGGAATAATCCTCAAACTCCGGAAGCGCCTCCAGTGTCTCATAAAAGGTTACCGGAAGCTTTCCGGAAGGAGATACCTCGCCGAACAGCAGCTTTGCGGCTGCGCTTCCACCCTGGCATCCCGGATACCAGAGCTGCAGGATCGCGTCAAAATGCTCGCGCGCATAGCTTAAATCCATATCGCTTCCACTCATCATGCAGAGCACCACCGGCTTTCCGGTCGCCGCCACAGCCTCCATCAGATCGCGCTGCCCCTTCGGAAGCAGAAGCGTTTCCTTGTCACCGGAAGCGTAGCTGTTTCCGGTATCGCCCTCTTCGCCCTCCAGCGTCTCGTCAAGTCCCACGCAGAGGATCACCACATCACTGTTATCTGCAACAATCTGCGCTTCCGTCAGGCGGTCGCCCGCAAAGGCAAGCTTCTCTGTGCGATCATCCGACAGCGCGCAGCCTGCGCTTGTCAGCACGCGCACCTCTTCTCCAAGATAGTCCTGCAGCCCCTGCTGGATAGTCTCATAGCGCGATGCCGTTCCGTGATAGTTTCCGATCAGCGCCGCCCGGCTGTCCGCGTTCGGCCCGATCACGCCCACCGTCCTGATTTTTTCTTTGTCAAGCGGCAGAAGCCCATCGTTTTTCAGAAGCACCGCACTCTCCAGCGCCGCCTTCTCCGCCAGCGCCAGATGCTCCTTCGATTCCACCTCCGTATACGGAATGCTGTCATACTCGCTGCCGTCAAACAGACCGAGCATAAACCTTGTCGTAAACAGGCGCACCGCCGCCGCCGTGATAGTCTCCTCGGATACCAGCCCGTCCCGGTAAGCGTGCAGAATATGCAGATATGTATTTCCGCAATTTAAATCGCAGCCGCTGTTGATTGCCATCGCCGCCGATTCCTTCGCCGTCGCCGTCAGCATATGGTGCTCGTGGAAATCGCGGATAGCCCAGCAGTCCGAAACAAAATGTCCCTCAAAGCCCCATTCTTCGCGGAGGATTTTCTGCAGCGCCGTGCTGGCACAGCACGCCTCGCCGTTCGTGCGGTTGTAGGCGCCCATGACCGCTTCCACATCCGCTTCCTTCACCAGCGCCTCAAACGCCGGAAGATATGTCTCCTCCATATCCTTTGCCGACGCCTCCGCATTGAACTCGTGGCGCACCGCCTCCGGTCCGGAATGCACCGCAAAATGCTTCGCGCACGCCGCCGCCTTCATCGTCTCGCCTTCGCCCTGCAGACCTTTTACAAATGCCACGCCGAGGCGGCTGGTGAGATACGGGTCCTCCCCGTACGTCTCATGACCGCGTCCCCAGCGCGGATCGCGGAAAATATTTACATTCGGGGACCAGAACGTCAGCCCCTTATAAATGTCACGGTCTTCCTTTGCTGCATAGGCATTGTATTTCGCACGTCCCTCCGTCGCAATCACATCAGCAATCTCACCGAGCAGCGCATCGTCAAAGGTTGCGCCAAGCCCGATCGCCTGCGGAAATACCGTTGCCTGTCCGGCTCTCGCCACGCCGTGAAGCGCCTCGTTCCACCAGTTATACGCCGGAATCCCAAGTCTCTTAATTGCCGGGGCGTCATAGCGGAGCTGACTCGCCTTTTCCTCCACTGTCATCTGCGCGACCAGCGCTTCCGCCCGTTTTCTTGCGTCTTCTCTTTTCATATTCTCCCGATGTTTCCTTTCTCTTTTCTTTCCCGGCTTTTTGCATCCCCGCAGCGCCAAAAGAGCCAGCTTATGTCACACAAAATATAAATCCTGCCTCCATTTTCTGCGCTGCCGCGATGCTGCGCCGTATGCCGGAACGTCTCCGAAGGCTTACGCCTTTCGATAGCTTACGTCCGGTCCCATATAAGAGGATTTTGGCTGCCTGTCCGGTGCATAGATCTGCAGGCGCTCCAGAACCACACCGGCTTCTCCGGCATAGAGCGTAATGGTATTGATGCCCTTTTTGAGCTGCACCGGCAGCTTCGCACAGTGCTCCTGATTAAGCACTGCCCGGCACCATTCCTCACACTCTGTATCGCCTCCGCGATAACCCTCTCCGATCAGCGCCAGCGCCTGTACCTCTCCGCTGTTTATGCGCACACCGGTCTGCAGAGAGCCGCCGTTTACCAACGGATTTGCCGGTGAAGTGCGTATTTCCAGGATATAGGTCTGTTCCTGCTCCGCCCAGATTTCATACATAAGCGCAGGAGCGCTGCCGTTCTCCCAGTCCGCTTTCCCGTAATCCGCCGTGGTCGGGCAAACCTTCATGCCGCTTCCGTACTTTCCGTAATCCGCCAGCCGCTCAAAGGATGCCCTGCCCTCTTTGTACACGCCTCCAAGCTTTACGGAAAAGTCCGCTGCGTTCGCTACGCAGAGACCGTCCTGCATCACATATGCTCCGAACGGTACCTTCGCCATGCTTTCGTTTCTGCACAAAATACGAAGCTGGACGGATTCCCGCTCAGTGCGGATATTGCAGGCAAACTCTGCCTCCTGTCCGACCGGAAGCTTCTCCCGCAGGAAGGTGATCTCCACCTCGTCAAGCAGCTCCGTGCTGCCCTCGCGCGCGGAAAATTCCAGGTAATCGCAGCTTTCCTCTATCTTCCATTCTACGCTTCCCGTACCGCCGTTGGCAATCTGTATCGTCACTTTTTCTTTTCCCGCATACCGGAAATCGTCGATCACAAGCGGAATCGGGAAATACTGGTTCGTGTAGCTTCCTGTGCCGTCCGCGCGCGACACCGTCAGACGAGGCTTTTTCGGAAGCGTCACCACATGCTGCACCGGGTAGCGCCAGTCCTCGTCGTTCCAGTTCACAAAGCCGATGTGCTCCTCCAGCTCCATGCCGCTCCATTTGCCGCCGTTAAACGTCCTCATGCGCTCCGCAAGCTTTGCATCCTTCTGTATGCACGCCTGCATTTTTTCGCCGTACACATTCGCGACCGCCCTGCCCTGTGAAGCATACAGGTGATTCATGCCCGAGAAAAGATGCATTTTCAAAAGATTTGCACTTCCCGCCGCCGGATAGTAGATCATACTGAAATAAGCTTTTTCCGCCGGTGTGCCGGTAAGCTCCGCAAGAAGCTGCTCCGTTTTCTGCTCCAGCTCTTCGCAGCGCTCCAGCATCCTTCTTCCCTCATTGTAGTGAGCGGGATGATAAATCGTATCATTCAGCGCCTCCGGACGCCGGTAGCTGTTCAGCCGCACCGATTCCTCCAGCACCCAGGTGATCTCCCGGCACTGCTCTTCAGAAGCATAAGCGCCGAACTGCTTCTGCACCCACTGCGCGGTGTATTCCCGCACCTTTTCGGAGGAACCGCCGCCCCAGGTTTCAAAATCATAGGCAAGCTCCATAAAATATCCCAGCGGATACTCCTGGAATTTTACGTCGCCCACATTCACGATCCAGAGATTTCGGACGCCGTACTCATACGCCTCGGTCATCTGCTCCCAGATCCGCACAAGCGGCGTGGAATTTACCCACTCGAAGGAGATCGGCGATCCGTGGTAATCCACATGGTAATACATGCCGAAGCCGCCCGGATGCTGCCGCTCCGACTCCTGCGGAAGCGCGCGCATATTACCAAAGTTATCCTCGCAGAACAAAAGCGTCACGTCTTCCAGCTCGTCAAAGCCGCGGATGCCGGCAATCCTGCCGTCCCCAAAGTAGTAGTCCTCCACCTCCTTGTAGATTGCAAAGAGCTGCGGTACCTTTTTCAGATCAGGGTTGACATGCTGTGCGAGCAGCTTTCGCTGGTTAATAATAATCTCCTTTAGCTGACGGACATTTTCCGCAATCGTCGCGTCGTCGCCGAGCAGCTTACTGTCGCGCTCGCCGCGCATTCCGACGGTCGGGAAAATCTGCTCGTCCTTCACGCGCGTCAGACCGTCCTCCCAGAATTTCAGCAGTCCCTCTTTATTTACATCATAATTCCATTCCGTTCCGTAGGGAGAATTTTCCCCCTTGAAAATGGAAAATTCCTCTCCGGAGCGCATACAGGGCTCGTGGTGCGACATGCCGATATAAATGCCGTATTCCGTCGCAAGCTGCATGGAAGCGATGCCCGGTCCGTCCAGAAGGAAGGATGAGGTCCACATTGCCGGCCAGAGATAGTTTCCCTTCATGCGCAGAAGATACTCAAACACATGGTCATACATCTCCGCCGTAAAACCGTTGTAATGCGAAAACGTCCATTTCCCGAAGCAGGGCCACTCGTCGTTGATGAAAAAGCCGCGGAATTTTACTGACGGCTCCTTCGAGATACCGCCGGAAACCATTTTCACCAGATGTCCGTCAGACGCCTTTTCCCCCGTCCGCTCATCGGTCAGAAGCGCGCTTTCCCACACAGGCGGCGTGACGTCTCCCCAGAATCCGAGCGCTGTCACCCCAAGCAGCTCGGAAAGATGGAACATGCCGTAGATCGTGCCGGTGCGGTCACTGCCCACGATCACCAGCGCGCTCTCCACGCCCTCCATCGGATGTTCCGCAAGGTAAAAACCGTAGCTCTCCCATCTGCCGGAGAGCGTTTTCAGCTCCGGTATTTTTTCCGCGAGAGCGTCCGCCAGCGTTCCTTCCCCAAGCGTCGCCGCCAGAACAGCCTGCCCGCAGTCTCCGTTTGCATCCGTCTGCACGGATGCTCCCGTCGTCCTTTCAATATCCTTTGCAACCTTCTCCCGGATTCTGCGCAGACCTTCTCCCGCCTGCTCATCCAGAATCATATTAATCGTCGTATCCTTACTGAATTTTATATAAGCCATAATATTCTCCAAAGAATTTTTTGTGATAAGCTAATAACGCATTTACATGAGATACAAGAGGCTGCCGCAGTCTCCCGCGGCAGCCCCTGCTTTAATGGCTCAGCATCCTACTGCTATTGCTTAGTATCCAAGCACATCCTTTGTATCATTGAAAATTTCATTAACCATCTCTACGTACTTAGATGCTTTCAGATTGTCCATACACTCTGTTACATAAGCATCCCAGTCTGCATCGAGGTCCTTCTTGCCGGTGATGAACTCCAGCGCGGAGGTATTTACATAATCCATCAGCGGAACCTTGATAAGGTTCAGGTCTTCCTTCTGAAGCTCGTCTGCCAGTACCGGCGGCATAAGCTGTACCGGTTCCTTATTTGCATTGATTCTCTCGTTCCACTCTTTTTCACCCTCGGTAAACTTGGAGAGCTGGATGAAGGTATTTCCGCCGTATGCAAATACACCGCCGCCAAAGCCATAGTCTACGTTGAGCTGCTTCTCTGCGCCTGCATTGAAGCCGTTGTAGTAAATGTCCTCATTGAGTACGATATTTCCGTCAGCATCCTTTGTATAGGTCTCGCCCTCAACGCCCCACTGGCTCAGCTCGTGACCTTCATCGGAGTACCACAGCCAGTCGATGAAGCGAAGCATCTTGATGAATTCTTCTTCGCCCAGCTCATTCAGCGCGTTTGTGCTGATCATAATACCGTTCTCCAGACGTCCTGCGCCGCTGGAAACCTTCACATTGCCTGCCGGACCTGACGGTGTGGTCATGAAGTACAGCTCTGCGCCTTCATCTGTTACCTTGTTGTTCGCAATGATATCAGACAGGATCTGATAGTTGGATGCCAGCACATAGGAGTCGCCGCGGAAGAATTTCGCCTGTGCCTGTGTGGAATCCTGTGTAAAGGTTTCCGGATCCAGGATACCTTCCTCATACAGCTTGTGGAAGTATGTCAGGAACTCTTTGTACTCTTCTGTTGTATCTGCGAAATAGAATTCGTTGGTGTCAAAGTTGAATTTTGTACCGTCCTTCAGCCCCCAGTCGCCGCCGTCCTGGGAGTTACCAGCCGTTACATTATAGGTAATTGCCGCGATGTTCATTGTGCAGCCAAACTGGAACTGGTCGGACCAGATGTTGTCTTTTCCGGTGTATTCCTGCACCAGCTTCAGCGCCTCATAGAAATCTTCCCATGTCCAGGTCGGCTCTGTGCTCATGTCAACGCCTGCCGCCTCGAAGATATCCTTGCGGATGATGAGAGAGTAGCCGCCTGCCACTTCTTCCCACATACCCGGAAGACGGTAATATTTACCATCGGCTGCGTAAATCTGCTTCAGGTCCTCTTCCATGCCCCACTCCTCTACCTGCTTGGAGTAGTTCGGCATATACTGTACCCAGTCGCTGATCGCAACGACCTGACCGCTGTCCTCGTAGGGTGAAGAATCATAGATCTTCGGAATGATGTACGGAGCGCTTCCGCTGTTTACCATAGCGGATACCTTATCGTTGTAGTCTGTTCTTGCTACGGAAGTAAGGTCGAAGGTAACGTTCGTTCTCTCCTCGATCGCGCTCCAGAGACGCCAGTTCTCATCCAGCGGATAGTTCTCATGATCAGAGAACATCATGGTATACGTTACCGGTTCGTCGGAATGGAAGGTCGTGTCCACACCGTAGGTGTAGCCCTCCGCCTCCTCTGCGGATGCCGTTACGCATCCCACTGCGCCAACCATAGCTGCCGCCATTGTCAGTGCCATTAATTTTTTGTTCATACTTCTTTCCTCCTTGTTTTATTTATAAAAGCATCTCTGTGCTTTGTATAACATGTTTAACCTTTTACCGCACCCATCGTCATACCCTGTACAAAGTATTTCTGTACAAACGGATATACGCAGATGATCGGCAGAGATGTCAGTACCATTGTTGCGGATTTCAGCGTTGCCTGCACGCTGCTTGCCTCTCCGCTGGAACCGATGTCCACATTGTTTGCGCCCTCTACGAGTTGGCGTACCCACAGCGAGATTGGCTTCAGGGCATCGTCGTCTAAGTAAAGGAACGGACCGAACCATTCATTCCACAGACCAACCAGATAAAACAGCGTCATCGTTGCCAGGATCGGCTTGGAGAGCGGCAGGATGATCTTTATAAAGATTCCGTAAACGCCCATGCCGTCGATGGAGGCAGCCTCCTCCAGCTCCTCCGGAAGTCCGGCGAAGAAGGATTTCATAAGCAGCAGGTTGAAGGTGCTGATCGCGCCCGGAAGCACTACCGCCCAGATGGTGTTGCCAAGATGCAGCCACTGTGTAACAAGAATATAGTTCGGGATCAGACCGCCGGTGAAATACATCGTAAATACAACGAACGGTGTGAAAAACTTATTCAGGCGAAGCTTTGATTTCGAAAGCGGGTAGGCGAGCAGCGCCGTTCCGAATACCGAAATTGCCGTACCGATCACGGAATATATGATGGTGTTTCCGTAGTAACGGAAGAACCGGTTGTCGCTGAGCAGATATTTGTAAGTGGCGGTCGTAAATCCTACCGGGAGAAAGGTAACCTCTCCGGCGGCAACTGCCGTGTCACTGCTGAAGGACTGCGCTACCAGATATATGAACGGATATAAGGTAGCAAACACGACCAGAATCATGATGATGGTATTAATCACCTGGAATACGCGGTATCCCGTTGAAACCTTGATTTTTGAATTTTCCATCTGTCCTTTCTCCCTTCTACCACAGTGATGTTTCTGTCAGCTTCTTTGACAGATAGTTCGCCGATGTTACCAGCACCAGACCAATAACTGCGGAGAACAGGCCAACCGCCGACGCATAGCTGAAGTTTCCTCCCGAAATACCCATGCGGTATACCAGTGTATCGATGATGTCCGCGCGGGACTGTGTGAGCGGGTTGTACAAAAGCAGGATCTTCTGCATGTTGCTCGCGGTAATGATGTTTCCGATATCCATAATGAGCAGCGTCATGATCGTCGGAAGGATGCCCGGAATTGTTACATGGATGGTCTGCTGGAACCGGTTTGCGCCGTCCATTTCCGCCGCCTCATAAAGACCCGGGTCGATGTTTGTCATCGCCGTAAGGTAGAGGATCGTGCCCCATCCCAACGCCTGCCAGATGCCGGACCCTATGTACACGGTATCGAACCATGCCGGTTCTGACATAAATGCGATCTTGTCCAGTCCAAGGGACGCCAGCAGCGTGTTGATCGGACCGGTGGAGGAAAGAAGCTCTTTTACCATACCGCAGACAACTACCAGAGAAATAAAGTGCGGCAGGTAGGAAATCGTCTGCACGATCTTCTTCCACCATTTTGTTCTGATTTCATTGATTAACAGTGCGAAAATCAATGTTGCCGGAAAACGTACAAGCAGATATCCGATACTTAAGCGAAGGGTGTTCCAGAATGCCTGCCAGAAGTTGCTGTCTGTCAGGAACTGTTCAAAGTAACGGAATCCAACCCATCTTTCACCGAAGATGTTCGGTCCGCCTTTATAGCGGCGGAAGGCTATGATATTTCCAAGCATCGGGATGTACTTGAAAATAACGTAGTACAGAATCGGAAGAATCAGAAACGTATAAAGCTTCCAATTCTTTTTCACATGGCGAAGCAGCGATTCGTCATGCTTAAGCTTTTCTTTTTTTGCTTTCGTTTGTGCCATTTTGCTACATCACTCTCCTTTTTTTCTCTTTCAGCCCTTCTTTTTTCGTCGTGTTGCACATTTTCCGCTTTTGGTGGGTTCATTATATGTCAAATTCATGCTCTTTGCATCAAATATATTGCTTTTCGTTGCGCATATATTGCTCCTATTTTGTCTCTTTCCTATCCGTATTGTGCATCAATCACAAAATTTTTGCTCTATTTTTGTGCAAAAAGCACTTTTCCCACCCGACAGCATCGGATGGGAAAAAGCAAAATCAGCGTTATTTGGTTATTTTTTAAACTTCATCCATTCAAAGTCAAAACAGCTTCCGGGAAGGAATACAAATCGTACAGTCTGCTTTCCGCAAATATTGTCAAGGGCAAAGGTCTGCACCGGTTCGCCCTGCACAAATTCCAGCATCCGCGTCTCCTCCCCCGCTTCCGAGGAAAAGCGCAGGACAATGGTATTTTTCTCATGCGGCGTACTTCCGCAGATGGTGATTCCGGCGGTTCCCCCCTGTCCAAAATCCAGATCGTGGAATTCCAGAGTTACGTTGTTGCCGATTTCACGCACCTGCCCGTCCGCCACGGTAAAGCTGTCGCCGTAAATCTGATCACACTGTACTGCCGCCAGCTTTTCGAAGGCGCGGTTTTTCTTCACAAAGGAAAAGCCCTTCAGATGAATTTTTTTCTGCAGCACGAAGCAAATACTGGTGACACCGCGCAGCCATTTGTTTAAGCGGTAGGTTTCCTCCTGGTAGGTGTTCCAGATGGACGGCTTCTGGTAGATGACGTCCGCGATCAGCTCCGCCCCCGGCTCTCCCGGCATTCCCTCGTAAATCTTAATTTCATAAGGCTCATCGGAGAGTGCGAAAATCGGCAGGCAGATCTCGTCGGAGCCTTCAAAGCCAAAATCCAGCTCGCGGTAGCCCACCTGCGTCTCGCCGTCGCGCGCGGTAGCGACACCGTGTTCGTTGCCGTTTCCGGCCTCCCCTTTGCTGTAGTCGTAAAGACCGCCGCTCACAAACGAATAGGGATCGCGGAACGCTTTTCCAAGCCCGCTAACTGTAAATTCTATCTGGGAGATAATGCGCACCTTCCCCGTTCCGCAGCGCGACATGCAGCGCAGGCGGAAGCTTCCGTCGCTCTTCGCGCGCACATGCGCCGTCTTTCCGTCCGCCTGCAGCTCGGCGAGCGGCGACGGAATGCCTGCATCGTCCACGATCCTCCAGATTACTTCCTGGTCGTCAGCATTTTCCGGGCAGATCTGTGCCGTCACCGCCGTCTCCGGGATTTCCGTGGAAAGCAGATTGCCTGCGCTGCTCGTCAGGCGGATATTACGCACAGGGATCCCGGCGGCTTTTCGGCCGGCAGCCCATGTTTTTTCTGCTCCGCTTTCCGATTTCAGGCAAGCGCCTGCCAGATCCCCGGCCGTCGTTTGCTGCTTCGCAATGTTTTCGCGCGCCGGGATTTCTGCAAGATATGCTTCCGGGGCGATCCCTGGTACCACAACGCCCTCCTTTACCAGAACAGTAAGACTGGCCTCCGGCAATCCCGGCGAGGACACCTGCACGCGCATCTCGCCTGCCTGTGTGCCTGCCTTCACGACCGCCAGCAGCTTTCCGCCAAACAGTCTGCGGCAGCCCATCTTGTAGCCGTCCGTCTCCGTGCTGTCGCCGTTGTCGCAGCCGACCAGCGCCCCGGCGCCCGTCACCGTTACCTGCACGCGGTTATTGGCATTTTCCACCGGATAACCGTCCGCGTCCGTCATGGAAATCTGCAGAAACAAGAGGGCATGCCCGTCTGCCCGCAGCGTCTCTTTCTCCGGTGTCAGCACAATGTTCGCCGCCTCCCCAAAGGAGTGGTGCGCATCTTCCGCCAGAACGTTTCCGTTTTCATCGCGGGCGATTGCCCGGATTTCCCCTTTTTCGTAAGGAACCTGCCAGTTGCCGGAGAGCGTCGTCCCGTGCGCGTGATCGATCTCGCAGACGCCGCAGCTCCTTCCGTTCAGAAACAGCTCCACCTTCGGAGCGTTGGTGTACGCGCGCACATCCACAAGCTGTCCCTCGTTGAAATCCCAGTACGGGAACAGGTGCACCATCGGCTTCGCGTCTGCACCGGACCACTCCGCCTGATAGAGATAGTACGGATCCTTCGGAAATCCCGCCGTATCGATCTGCCCGAAGTAGGAATTGCGGGTGTGATACGGCGTCGGCTCGCCGATATAATCAAAGCCGCTCCACAAAAACTGCCCGCAGGAATACGCGCGGTCACGCTCCGCGATCACGCACGCCTCCGCCGATTTTGCACCCCAGCTCGTCGTGGAATTGCCAAGCGCCGAGCACTGCTCATCGTCGTCCGCAAGCACGAACTTTTTGTAGGGGAAATGGTAAATTCCACGGCTCTGCACCACCGAAGAGGTCTCGCTTCCGTAGATGATCCAGTCGGGGTGCTGCGCGTGATGGCTATCGTAATATTTTTCCCCGTAGTTGTAACCGATCAGCTTAATGACGTCCGCACATTTCTGCGTATTCTCCCACGGCATATAGTTTGAAGCAAGCGTGGTCGGCGCATTCTGCCTCGGATCGTGCTTTTTCACTTCCGCCATCAGCGTTTCCATCCACTTCTTTCCCCGTTCCCCGGCGTGGGTGTCGTGGATCTCGTTTCCAACGCACCACATAATCACGCTCGGATGGTTGCGATCACGGCGGATCCAGCTTGCCACATCGCGCTCGTACCATTCCGGGAAAAAGCGCCCATAATCATACGGCGTCTTAGAGGATTCCCACATGTCGAACGCCTCGGAAATCACCAGAAGCCCCATCTCATCCGCCAGCTCCATCGCTTCCTTCGCCGGCATGTTGTGCGCAAAGCGCACGGCATTTGCGCCCATCTCTTTGATGATCGCAAATTTCCGGCGCATCGCCTGCTCATGGAAAGCCGCTCCCAGACAGCCCAGGTCGTGGTGCTCGCAGACACCATTCAGCTTCAAATGCCTGCCGTTGAGAAAAAATCCCCCGTCCGGCCGGTAGGCGATCGTGCGGAAGCCTACCCGCTGCTCCTCCGTCTGCAGAAGCTTCTCTCCCTTAAAGAGGCTCACGCGCAGAATATAGAGATTCGGGTTTTCCACATCCCAGAGCTTTGGCTGCTCCGCCAGCAGGCGGACGCTGTGAACCGAGACGCCAGTCTGTCCCTCCTTCGGTTGAATGCTCCATGTGCCCTGCCGCACCGGGAACGCGGCGCCGGATACATCCAGAAGCTCCGCCGTCACGGTAAGACCGCTGCCAAAAGCCTCCACGTCAAGGTCGATGTTCCAGATGGCAGTTTTTTCTGCGCTTTCAGGGTCGTTTCCTGCCGCCATCTCCTGCGATCGGTCGCAGTCGTTTCCTGTCGCTTCTGATCCGGCACAGGCAATGCAGACCGCGCCGTCCTCCGGCTCGGCATGAAAATAGATCCCATCAGACACAAGATGCTCCTGCGGCAGCTTTTTCAGCCACACATTGCGGTAAATACCCGCACCGGAGTACCAGCGGCTGTTGGGCGCCTGGAAATCCACCGAAACCCAGATTTCATTTTCTCCATTTTTCAAAAGCGGCGTAATATCCAGCTCAAATGCGGTATAGCCGTACTTCCACTCACCCGCCTGCACGCCGTTCACATAAACACGGCTGTCCATGTAGATGCCGTCGAAGCGCAAAAACACAAATCTCTGCTCCTCTTTTTCTATCGTAAAACGCTTGCGGTACCAGCCGGTACTGTCCTCATAAAGATGATCCGTGTCATAGATCAGCCAGTCATGCGGCAGTCCAACCGGTGAAAACGCCTGCTCCCGCTCCTTCATTTCCGAAAGTGTCGTGTGCAGAGGCTGCCTGCTAAATTCCCATCCATCATTAAACAGCATCATCCATCTTCTCCTTTTGCTCATTTAAGAATCATTTCATTTTACTGTATAAAATTTGTCAGCTATGTTGCGCGCCAGGCCTCACGGAAAACGGCGCTGCGCAAAGCCCGTTTTCCCCATACAGCAAATATTTTCCCGGCGCGTCCGCCCAGGCATAGCGCACAGCGCACGGCTCCTTTACCTGACCGCTGCGCAGCCGGACAATGTTTCCATCGATTTCCACCTCCGCCGGATAATAGACGCCGTCGCTTCCGGCAAGCTCGAACAGGCGCGGATTTTCCCTCTCACTCGCGCCGGATTCCCGAAGGAATACGCGGCAGCATCCTGCTGCGTGTCCGGGATCCGCCGGGCAGCCGCCCTGACGAAACGTTAGGCGCACACTGTTTCCCTGCCTGCTCACCGCCTGCAGACGCGGCCCCTGCCAGCATACATCTTCTCTGTACACAAGACTGCGCACCGCCAGAGCCGCCCGCTGCGCGACCGCTTTTTTATTCAGCGGGTGCAGATCATTATCCTCGCCGAGATCAAGATTTACCGTCACAGCGACATACGGAATGCGCTCCGCTAAAAGCTGCGCCTCGCGGATACGCGGCCAGGCGTCGCCCGGCGCAATGTCCACGCCGCAGTTCGGAAGCTGCACCACCACAAACGGAAGCTCCCGGTTTCGAAAGCCGCGTCTCCAGTCAAAGATCATTCCGCCAAGCAGCTTCGCATAATCCGCCGGATGGCTGTCGTTCGACTCGCCCTGGTACCAGACGGCGGCGCTCACCGTGTACGGCTGGCAGGGCGCGACCATCCCATTGTACAGCCCAGTCGGTGTGCGGTTTAAAAACACCTGCTCCGGCGCCGGTTCGCTTGCGGCAAGGATTCGGTACTCCCATGCGCCGTCAAGCGCGATGTGAGCGGGATGCGCATCTTCTGTGCGCATTGCGTCCGTCTGCGTTTTCTTTGCTTTGAAAGCCGCACGCTCCGTTTCCGGTATCCAGCTGTCTCTGCACACATCCTCCCAGATAATATCCAGCGCCTTGCCCGGCGTCACCCTGCCGGTTCCATAGCGGCAGATGAGACGGATTTCCAGCGTGTTTTCGCCCTCACGCAGCAGGCCCTCCGGCACCGGATAACGCCTGGGCGGATACTGGTATCCTGTTTCCCCGATTTTCACACCGTTCAGAAACATCTCGTCGCTGTCCACCAGCGTGCCAAAGCGCAGTACACCCGCTCTGCCCGCCTGCTCCTGCGAAACCATAAATTTCTTCCGAAGCAGGAGACTTCCACAAAAATCTGCAAGCAGCGTATCCTTAAACTCGCACGGCAATGTGATCGGCTGCCAGTCTTCTTTTTTGCCCCGTTCTTCCTCCTGTCTGCAAAGAGAATCATACCAATTCTGCTCCTGCCGCTCTTTTTTTGCAAGCAGATTTTTGCAAAAATTTATATCCCGGAAATGATCGGTGATTTTCAGATATTCCGGGCTGTCCTTTAAGCCCTCTCTGCTCGTCCACGCTTCCACCGGCGTTCCGCCGAGGCTTAAATTCAATATACCGACCGGTATCCCGCGCTGCAGCGCGATTTCCTTTCCAAAGAAATAGGAAAATGCAGAAAGCTCCTCCAGGTTTTCCCGCACAGCCGCCTGCCAGGACGCCTGCATGTGATCGGTGAGCGGAGCGTCAAAATCATAGTGCTCTGTCACTTTGTAGATATGTAAAATAAACGGCGCGCCGCCAGCACAGAATTCCTCCGGGAAACGCACGCGCACCCGACGCATCGGCAGCTCCATGTTCGACTGACCGCCGCAGACAAACACATCCCCGACGTATACCTCGCGCACCTGCAGCGATTGCCCATCCTCCCCGGCAAGCTCCAGGACAAACGGACCGCCCGCCGCAAGCTTCAAAAAGCATGTCTCAAAGCGCCCATCCGCGCCGCAAAATGCTTCCGCAGTGAACAGAACGGTATCCTCCATCATTCCCGCGTGCCCATCATCCGGCTGGCAGACTTCCTCTGTTCCAGGCAGCACGATATCTGGCCGGCGCCGTTGAAAGGCTAAATCTGCCGTGCACCGCTGCTCTCTCAGCAAAATCCTCACACGCGATCCCGGCGCGCCCCAGCCCCATATCCGTGTGTTTTCACCCTGCTGCAGCACGCAGCCTTCCCCAAAAATCTTCGGAAGTCTCAGATTATTTTTCATTGCTCATTCCCCTTTCGCAATTATTTTTCTATTTTCCGCAATTATTCACAGGAATCCTCCCGCCACTTATGTTATACTTTTCACATACAATATAATCAGGAGGTGTCATCCACTATGAAACAAACTTTTGAAAACCCCATCCTCAGCGGATTTTATCCCGATCCATCCATCTGCCGCGTAGGAGACGATTATTATATGGTAACTTCTTCCTTCGTCTACTTCCCCGGCATCCCGGTGTTCCACAGCCGTGATCTGATCCACTGGGAACAGATCGGGCACGGCATTTCCTCACCCGACCAGCTTGATTACAAAAACTGCGAAACCTCGCTCGGTCTGTGGGCGCCGACCATCCGCTACCACGAAGGCACTTATTATATTATTAACACCTTCGTTTCCGAGGGACGTGAGGCACGCCGCGACAACTATATCATCACGTCCAAAGACCCTGCCGGTCCCTGGAGCAAAGCCCATTTTATCGAGGGCGCGGACGGCATTGATTCAAGCATTTTCTTTGACGCGGACGGCCGCGTATGGTATGCCGGAAATTATATCTGCCCGGAGGCTCTCTACGAGGGACATCACGGAATTTATCTGTGTGAACTGGACCCGGAAACCTTCCAGTTTAAGGGCGAGCGCAAAACCATCTGGAACGGCTTTACCTCCCGTAGCAAATGGATCGAGGCGCCGCATATTTATTTTGAAAACGGCTATTATTACCTGATCGTTGCCGAAGGCGGCACCTTCACTAACCACTCTGTCATGATGGCGAGAAGCCGCACGATTGACGGCGAATACGAAATCTGCCCCCGCAATCCTATTATAACGCACCGACACCTCTCTCTGGAGCATGAAATTTCTGTCGTCGGTCACGCGGATATTGTTCAGACGCAGCGCGGCGAATGGTGGATGGTACTGCTCGGCGTGCGCCCGTACAGGGATGCACATTTTAATCTCGGCCGCGAGACCTTCCTCATTCCGGTTATCTGGGATGCAGACGGCTGGCTGCGCGCAGATACGGAAAACGGTCTTGTGAACCGCACCGAGCGCCGCCCGGATCTGCCGGTATTTCTGCCGAAGCCGGAATTTTTCAGTGACAATTTCGAGACGCCGCGGCTTCACATGCGTTGGAATACCATCCATCCCGCCGATAAGCCGTTTTATTCACTTACCGAGCGCCCCGGCTGCCTGCGCCTTCACCTTTTGCCAGAGGTATTAAGTGAAATCTGCACGCCTGCCTTTGTCGGACGCCGCCAGCAGCACAGTGCTTTCCGTATGCAGGCTGCCGTTGATTTTCTGCCGGAAACTGCTTCTGAGGAAGCCGGGCTTGCCGCCGTCCAGGACGACCGCTACCACTATCGTTTTACGATCGGAATGGAAAACGGCACACGCATCTTAAAGCTCGTCTCCTGCAAAAACCACGCGGACACCATCCTTGCAAAATGTGATCTTCCGCGGGAGGAACGGATCTACCTTACCATTGCCGCCACAGAGGAGGGCTATCATTTTTACTACGGCTGCGACGACCAGACCTTCCTGCCGCTGTACGAAAATGCCGATCCGACGCTCTTAAGCTCCCTGGTAAACGAGGGATTCACCGGCACGTATCTTGGTATGTACGCTTCCTCCAACCACCAGTCCTCCGGCAATCACGCCGATTTCGACTGGGTTCTCTACGAGGGCTGCCGCGGCTGAGTTTCGCATTATAAGCCGAAGGGCACAGCCGTAATATGTTACATATACGAGTTTGTGCCCTTTTCTCTGACCCTGTCCAGAATCGCTTCACGAAATTCGCTTGGTGAGCATCTGTTGAGCGCCTTGAACGTCCTGTCGAAAGAGCTCATCGAGGAAAACCCGGAATTCATTGCCACATCGGTGATACTCATCTCCGTGTTGTAAAGAAGCCCCTCCGCACATTTTACTCTCTTTTTATTAAGATACTCATAAAATGTCATATTCATATATTTCTTAAATACCCTGGTAAAATGGTATTTGGAAAAGCCTACGATCTTCGCCGTCTCCTCCAGTGTGAGCTTCTCCTGGAAATGCTGATTGATATAATTGCACGCCTTCATCGCCACCTCCTGATACTCCCACTGCCGGTCATGCTTGCTGCGCCGCATATCGCGCATCTCAGCCTCTATGCTCCGTTCCCTGATCATGCGGCCGATCCCGGCAAACATTTCAATCAGCGATGCATAAACCAGTGCCCCGGCAAACGACTGCTGCCCGTCGTATTCCCGGATGATTTCTTCCATCTTCGCCCTGATAAGCGGATACAGCTCCGGCTCATTCTCTTTTGTGACATAAAAAACCGATGGAAACAGCAAGAGCAGAGTTTCCATCTCCTTCAGAGAATACAAAAGCGCCGGGTCAAATTGAAGAATGATACGCTCTCCGGTGGGCGGTGCCTCCAGTGCGTGCGGCACACCCGAATTGACGATCAGGATATCACCTTTCTCCAGAACATATTTTTTCTGTTCCACGATCACCCCGTAATTTTCCGTCACCGGCATCAGGATCTCGATCCCCACATGCCAGTGCGTCGGATAATCCTCGTAATCCACGTTATGAAACAACCGAAAGTCCAGAGCATTCCGGTAATTGATGGTTTCTGTCATGCCGTTCAGTATTTCAATCATACTACTAAGCACCTTTCTTTCCCCGCACTGCGGGAATTTCTCGTTAAATTCAGTACCAATATAGCAAAGAAACGGTAGCTTTTCTTTGTAATTGTTGCTAAGCAGCTATGAATTATTGCTTCCATATATCGGCCATGCCTATCCATTCTGATGAAATTATTCGCAATTATTTATTATCCATTGCCTTTTTCCCATTATTTTGCTATAGTTAAGAAATAATTATTGAATGTATCCCGCAATTTCTCATAATTTTGCTGCTCACGCACGTATGAGAGCAGCAAAACATTAGAATCCGATATACAAAGGATGTGCGCTTATGATTGAAAATCTGAATGGACTTCACGAAACGGTAAATTACAGAAAGGATATGCAGATCCGTCTGCACAATAATGCTGAGTGTGAAAATTATCCCCCGCACTGGCATACGCCTTTTGAGCTGATCATGCCAACGAAGAACGGCTACACCGTGCACTGCGGAGATAAAGAATATGTGATGAACGAGGGCGATATCATCATTATCTGCCCCGGCGTCATCCATGAGCTGTATTCGCCGCCAACGGGCGCGCGGATTATTTTTCTTGCCAGTCTCTCACAGATCGATCTGCAGGAGCTGGATCTTGTGATCGCCATGATCAGCCCTGCTATTTTAATCAGCCCGAAGGAAGCACCGCAGATCCACCGTCAGATCCATCGGCTGATGCTGGAAATCCGGGACGAGTATTTCCGCAACCTGCCCTACACAGAATCTTCCATCTACTCCAAATTTCTGGAGATCCTGGTTCTGATCGGGCGTTATCACGCAGAAATCACCCAGCACAATTTTGAAGTAAAAAACAACAAACAGCAGGAATATATGGAGAAATTTCTCTTTATCTGCAACTATATCAACGAGCATTATGCGGAGCCGCTCTCCCTGGAAGAAGTCGCCTCCCTCGCAGGCTTCAGCAAGTATCACTTTACGCGGCTTTTCAAGCAGTACGCCGACACCTCCTTTTATAAATATTTAAACCAGAAGCGCATTGCTCACGCAAAGCATCTTCTGGTCCATAAAGATCTCTCAGTGCTGGAGATCTCCCTGCAGTGCGGTTTCTCCAACCTCTCGTCCTTCCTGCGCATGTTCAAAAAGCTCACCGGATTTACGCCGACCGAGCTGCGGAAGATGTATGATGGGGATTTGTAAAAATGCGGTTTCAGCTTAGCAGCGTATTAAGCAGGCCTGGCATTTCATGATAGGTTGTCCAGATTGGCACAATCCCGTATTTTTTCCAGTATCTTTGCTGGGCAAAACACAAATTAATCATCTGAACCCGCTCAAATATATAAGATGGATCCCGGAATATCTTTCGAAGTATCTTGTCTGTATCTGTTTCCCCCGATATTTCATGCTCTTTTTTCAGTGCATTTGCAAAAATTTTTTTCACCAAAGAATTAATCCCAATAAAAATATAATGTCTCGCTTCCTCCCCATCCTTTAGCTCGTGGCAATTTTTGATAATTCTCCGAAAATTATAATCAGCCCCGGAAAATCCTACAAATACGCAGGACTTTTCCGCAAGCGCTTTTGCCTGTATAGAATTTGCCCAATTATAAACCTTACTTTCCATGGAATAATAGCTGGATTCTGTCAGAACAATATTATCTGATTCCCTTGGCTTCCATTCTGAAAACAAATGAATTTTCCCATGCGGATGATAGACACGTATCTTTTGATTTCCCGGATACCGGCAATTATCGCAGCCGATCCACACTTCCTTTTCTTCCAGACCTGCCACCCTTTCCAGGCAAAATTCAAACAGATCATCAAAATTGTATACGATTGCTTCCCCCTGTCCGTGCCGTCCTAAAATTTTCGCAATAATACCGGCGCACTCATTCTCTATTTTCCCCTTGAGCAGCTCACTTTCCTTCTTGTCCAGATCACCTGCCGAATATTGCATTCCAAGCCTCAAAGCTTCTTGTATCAGAGATTTCAAATTCATCATATCTGTTTTTTCAAGATGGCTTCCTATGTTTTTTTCCTCTATGATATTCCATAAATATTCCGCCGCTTCAAGTACGTTAATTCCTTCCAGATATCCAGTTCCTTTTCCGCGTATCTCTTCCGTGAATTTTTCAAGATATTCTTTTTTATATGAAGAATCCCTCTTAAGCTCACTCATCAACTTATCATAGGTACCTTCAAATACATCCGGTGCCTGACTTCCTGTTCTGTTGACCTCTGTCAGCAGTCCCCACATATTCATCAGCAGCAAATCCCACTGGGGCAGCCCTGCCGGGACGCTGATTCCCGCTCCCAGAATCCATGTCAGTTTATCTTCATCCAGTTTTCTTCTCATATTTTGCAGATACTTTTTATTTTCACTATCAATATCTTCTCCAAGAATTTCTTTAAGCTCCAGCATTCTTTTCATCCCCCGCATATTTTTTCCACGAACAATTCATTTCCTTCAGAAAAAGCTGCAGATCTCCTTCGTTCTCAAAAGCAGCATACCTGAATATTTCTCTTTCATATTGAAATTTTCCCAGCTCTTCCTGCATCTTCTCAATGCATATTCTCAGATATTCCTCCACAGGTTCCAGCAGGCAGGCATACGCCTCGTGTTCTTCCTTCCCAATATTTCCTATCACTCTTTTAAATAACATATCCCTGTCATTTTCATTTTGACACGCGCGAGTCTCATACCCATTTTCAAGCCAGCATTCAATCCGTTCCTTCATGTCTTGTTCAACCAGCTCCGGTTTCTTATACAAGACATCCATTTCCACCATTCTGCGCAGCTTTTCAAAATCTGTTGCCGGAAAAGCACGTTCGATATCCCATGTTTCGTAAGCAATTCCCATTATGATATCTGTGATATCCGCTCCGAGAATTATCGCCGCCATACAATCCGCATAGCATTCCTTAAACATAAGCTTTAATGTTTCCACCAGACCGGAAAAGCCTATTTTATCCGTTTCCGCGAGCCGAAGATAGCGGTCCTCCGTTCGTTTTCCCATGTAATATTCCATAAAGCTGTCTATAAACCACTGATCTTCTATGACATATTTTCCCTGCTTTTGCATATCCAGCTTTTCTCTGTCTATATTTTCAATAAACTGAGCATTACTAAAAGGTATCTCCATCGGCTCCTGCCTTAGTATTTCCGTCAGCTTTGACGATAAGCTTATTCTCAGCCTCAGAAAAGCTTCATACAGCGAATAAAAGAGACTGTCCTCCCGCACTTTCTCATTTATCGGCACTACCGGGACAAAAACTTCGTGTACAGCAACAAGCTCGATAAATTCATATAAGTATCTGCCGTAATAATCCTCTTGGCTCATTTCCATATTTTTCAGGAAATTCTCTTTTATATGTTCCTTTAAACGCTGTTCCTCCTTTACAGCTTCTTTTTGTATTTCTGACTCCCAGGTTTCTCTCACTTGTTTCAAAGTTTCCTCCGGAAACATGTGCGTCAGATTCTGGTACACGCTCTCATCAAGAAAATCCTCCATCTGTTTTATAATAAATCTGCAAAATGTCATTGCTGAATAGGCGGACACCGCATCAATAACCAGCTCATATCTCTCCTCGCGTTTTCTCTCTCCGCAAAAATGAAGGCATTCATGGAGAAGCCGAAACATGGTTCCTCTGATATCATACAAGCTCATCTCCGGGATTGTCAGAACAATAATATCCTCCTTTCCCTCTAGCGTCGGGTCTAAATGCGAAAATAAGTCATGCGCAGCTGTCACGTCGCTTCCGCCGCTCGTCACAAGGAAAACATACTTCTGCTCTTTAGAATCCTCTTCACTTTCAACAAGCTTTTCCGCCACTTCAGAGACAAACCGGTTATAAAATAACAGCAGTTTTGTAGATGAACCTATTGACTGATGAACAAGCGTATGTCCCTCAATGAGCGAACGGTCTGAGCGTCGCATATCACTCAGGTAATCGCCCACATACTTTCGGAACAGCCCCAATGCGCTCCACATATCCGCAATACTTTCCTCTTTCTCTTTTTCTTTTCCTCCCATTTCGTGTAACTGCTCAATAGTCTCCAAATTAATGTTAATATTCTTGGACAGCGCACCAAACATTTTTCCAATTACCTCTTGCAGATCAAAACAATGTGAAGATCGGATTAAGTCCAGGAAAGATTTCATAACATTCTGAAGCCCATAAACCTCCCGAATCGGTATCCTGTAATCATCAGCGCTCTTTTCCAGTTTTTCTATCAGTTTTTTAAACTCCGCTGCGTAACTTTGTATGTACGCCTCTTTTTCTTTCTTTCGATTTTCTATGTCCTCATCACTTTCTGCCAAAGAAGGCTCCATAGCACCACCATTCTGGTTACCGATTCTGATAGAAGAACGCATATTACAAATATACTTCTGAAAAAATACTTTGTTTTGAGGATCAAAAATTTCTCTATTAAAATATAGCGGTATGCAGTCTCCAAATAGAACATCCGGCATCACCAGACAGTCAGAGCTTCCAAACAAATGATAAATCTTACTTTTTTTCAACTCTTCCGGCACGTCATTCATTGTTTCTATTTCATTTTGGAATTGTCTGTTTGATACCCCTTCCTGCAAATTCACACGTATTGATATCCATACATTTGTTATCTTTGATTTTTTTATCTGTTCAAGCCCCAGCGGTTCAAACCCTGTTAGCGGATAAAAACTTGAGATTGCCGGAAACTTCTGTCCCGGCACCTTCGCCTCCTTCAGATGATCCAGAATCGCCATCACCGTCTCCGGCGTTTTGCTGAGGAAAAGCAGCACATAATCGCAAAACCCAAAAGAAGGAAACACCGCTCCATGAACCTCGCTCAGGAATATTCCTGCGCCCTCCGCTGCATCTATCATACACTTTCCTATCTGGCTCAGCAGTTTATCCATCTTATTATCCGCCTGTTGATTGGCCTGTTTTACCATTGGCTTCGATACATTCAGAAATACAAGTGATAAAAAAGGATATTCCGAGCAGAGCCCTCTATATTTTTCCTGCTTATCAGGATCTGACTGTTCATCATCTTTAATCTGCGCTATAATTTTCCATGAATCATAATCCATTTGATTTTTCTTTTCCTTCGACAAATCGCAAAGCCCTTTTATCTCATCCTCATCAGGAAAATAAACCTTTAATACGTATTTATCTCGATAATCATCTTTTAAAGAAATATTTCCCTCCCGCTCTCTCACTCCATGCGGCCGCATTTGATACCACTGCTCTACCAGATGAATATCCAGGCCATCGTAATGTCCAAATACCTTAAACTGGCACTTATCGCCCGTCTCCGCACATTTCATACGCTTTTTTAATATCAGCAGCATTCCCAGATAGTTTTCTTTCATTTGTTTCCGCCCTCCACACATGATCTTTCGTATACAAAAACCCATATCTTATATTATATACTAATAAATTGTACCATTACTCCCATATTTGGTATTAAAAAACCACCGCATCAAATATGATCTTTCAATCACATGATACAGTGGTTTTATACTTGTTATTTATAAGCCCGGCTATCCCTTAATCCAGCCAATTGCGCCGTCATCAGACGGAGGTATCACTTTACTCTTTTCATCCATCTTACCTACCGGAATATTAATATTATCCAACGGCGATAAAATGTCGTTTCTGTTGCCCGCACGGACTGAACTTGTTTTTACAGGCCCTGATGTTCTCGGATTTTTCATATTGTCCACCCTTCCATTTTGCTTCAAAAAATCTTTTCTTCCCAGTATACGCTCTGTTGAAGAAATACTTTTCAAAAGCAAACTGCAAAAACACCAGTTTTTACTTACCTGCCATCTGCTTTGCAACTTCTGCCGCAAAATCTTCTTCCTTCTTCTCGATACCTTCTCCGGTCTCGAAACGAACAAAGCCTTTTACGGTGATCTTTGCGCCAGCTGCTTTTGCTACAGAATCCACATAAGCCTGTACGGTCTGTTTGCCGTCCTCTGCTTTTACATATACCTGATCAAGCAGGCAGATTTCCTTCAGTTCTTTGTTGATACGTCCGTTAATCATGCCGTCGATTACCTTCTGCGGCTTCTGGGACTCCTTCGGATCGTTCATGATCTGAGCCAGAAGGATTTCCTTCTCATGCGCAATATACTCTTCGCTTACTTCGCTTCTGTTGGTGTACTGCGGTCTGAGCGCTGCGATCTGCATTGCAACGTTCTTGGCCATTTCTTTAACTTCATCGTTTACTACGTCTGTTACAACATCAACCAGAACACCGATTTTGCCGCCCATATGTGTATAGGAAGCAACGAAACCGTCTGCCTCTTCTACTTTCTGGAATCTTCTGATGTTCATGTTCTCGCCGATGATCGCAATCTTGCCAGCCAGCGCTTCCGCAACTGTCTTGCTGGTATCCGGCAGCCATTTCTCTGCCATAAATGCTTCTATATCTGCTGCTTCCGTTGCCATAGCCTGCTCTGCTACCTCTGCAACATATGCCTGGAAGGTTTCATTCTTTGCAACAAAGTCCGTCTCAGCGTTTACCTCTACAACAACCGCTTTCTTATCGTCCTCAGATACGAGTACCTTGCAGAGACCTTCTGCTGCGATTCTGCCTGCTTTCTTCTGTGCAGTAGCGAGACCTTTTTCTCTGAGGAATTCTACAGCCTTGTCCATATCGCCCTCAGTAGCAGTGAGCGCCTTTTTGCAGTCCATCATGCCTGCTCCGGTCATTTCTCTTAATTCTTTTACCATTCCTGCTGTGATTGCCATGTCTTATTCCTCCGTCTCTGCTGCAGCTTCTTCTGCGTAGTCTTCGCCTTCAAATACAACGTCCTGCTCTGCGCCCTGATTTGCCTCGATAACAGCGTCCGCCATCTTGGAAACGATCAGTTTTACGGCACGGATCGCATCGTCGTTACCCGGGATTACGTAGTCCAGCTCTTCCGGATCACAGTTTGTATCACAGATACCGATTAACGGAATACCCAGTGTATGTGCTTCCTGAACGCAGATTCTTTCCTTCTTCGGGTCAACAACGAAGATAGCATCCGGGATCTTCTTCATTTCCTTGATGCCGCCAAGGTTCTTGTTAAGCTTCTCCATCTCTTTTCTCAGAGCGATAACTTCCTTCTTCGGCAGAACATCAAAGGTGCCATCTGCTTCCATCGTCTCGATCTGTTTCAGACGTGCCACACGGCTCTGGATGGTCTTGAAGTTGGTCAGCATACCGCCGAGCCATCTCTCATTCACATAGAACATGCCGCATCTTTCCGCCTCAGTCTTAACTGCGTCCTGCGCCTGCTTCTTGGTGCCGACAAACAGGATCGTACCGCCGTTTGCCACGATATCGCCGACTGCATTGTAAGCATCGTCTACCATGCCTACGGATTTCTGAAGATCGATGATGTAGATGCCGTTTCTCTCTGTGTAGATGTACGGAGCCATCTTAGGATTCCATCTTCTGGTCTGATGTCCGAAATGAACACCTGCTTCAAGTAACTGTTTCATTGAAATTACACTCATTTGTCTGTCTCCTTTTGGTTTTTCTTCCGCACCCCGTGCTTCCTCGGAAACCCTGCGGGCACCACCCTTGGAATAGGGATGCGTGATTTTTTGCGACCTTTTTATAGTACCATATAAAAACAATGTATGCAAGCCCTTTTCGATGAAAAAAATGTGTTATATAAACCCTTTCCGATGAAAAAATGTGTTACTGTGTCATTCATGCCGTAATGCATCGATCGGATTGAGGTTTGCCGCCTTGATAGAAGGCATGAACCCGAAGATCAGACCGATCACCATCGAGAACAGTACCGCAATAATGGTTGCCGGGATGTTGATCGCCACCGGCACGTCCGCCATCCTGGAGATTGCCTGCGCCATGCCGATGCCGGCTACCACTCCTAAAACTCCGCCCATGCTGGTCAGTACGGCAGCCTCTGTCAGGAACTGCATCAGGATCATGCGCTTTTTCGCGCCGATCGCCTTTTTCAGACCGATCTCGCTGGTACGCTCCGTCACGGACACCAGCATGATGTTCATAACGCCGATACCACCCACCAGAAGGGAAATGCTGGCGATCCAGATCAGCTGCTGATTTGTCGATTCATTGATCTGCTGCTGCTGTTCCACCGTCTCCAGCGTGTTCTTCGCCCGATACTTCAGATCGGTATCGTTCGTATACAGATTTGCGTTCAGGATTTCCGCGCACGGCTTGCCAACCGTCGTCATCGCCTCCACAGACGATGCCTTTACTGCAACATGCTGCGGCTCATCGTACTGATATGCGATGCACCATGCGCTCGACGGCATAAATACCGTACCCGAAGAGCTGTCGTAGCCCATATACGTATAGTAATCATCCATACTGTTGATCACCGGTTCAAACTGCGACGCCACCTGCGCAACTCCGATCACGGTAAACGGCTCGCTGTTGATCTCAATAGTCTTTCCAACTGCATTTTCCTCCTGGAACAGGGAGCTTGCCGCCGTCTGGTCAAGAATCACAACCTTGCGGAATTCCGTATAGTCGTCCTCTACAAATCCGCGCCCGGTACGCACGATATAACCGTTTACATTAAAATAATGCATATCTATGCCGTATACCCTCGCCCCCTGCAGCGCGGTATTCTGATGATAAATACCATCCGCATAGGAGCGGCTGGTGTAGAAGGTAGCGTCCTCCACACCCTCCACCTCTAAAAGCTTTTCTCTTGTATCCTCTCCGATCACCGGGACGCCGTAGGGCACGCTCTCATAGTCGAAGCTCATCTCATAATCCGAGCTTCTGCTTAAAGGAATTGACACGGCGTTGTTTCCCGCCCCGATCACGTTCTGCATCAGCTGTTCGTTGGTTCCCTGGATCGTGGAAACAATTGATATAATAGAAGCAATACCAATGATAATACCAAGCATCGTCAAAAACGAACGCATCTTATGCGACCAGATTCCCTGAAAGGAAAGTCTTATATTTTCCAACATTGTCTGTTTCCTCCCATCCTTAGCCTACGCCATAGCCTGAGAACGAATCCTCATCCTCGCTCTTCACCTTTGCGCCGTCCTTAACATTCTTTCCATAAGGGAATGCGACAGAATCCTCTGTCGAAAGTCCGCTCTTAATCTCCACGTATCCGTTGCTGGTAACGCCGGTATGCACGTACTGCTTTTTCAGCAGCCCGTCCTCTCCCACCTTATACACATAGCTCTGCCCATTCTCTGATCGGATATATGGAGACGACAGATAAATTTCACTCTTATCGCTGTCCTTACTCTGGTATTTTACTTCCACCATCTCGGAAACGGATACGCCGCTCCCGTCCTCGATCCGTGCAAGCACCGGATAGCTGGAGGAGTTTGGATTGCTGCTTCCATAATAGGCATAGCTGTCGGAAGACGTATCCGGAAAATACGAAATCTCCGTAATCGTCGCAGTAAACTGGCTCATCGTCTCCCAGGAGCTTCCCTCCAGGATATCTCCCCTTTCCACATTATCCAGGTTCACCTCGCTGACTGTGGTTCGCAGATAAAGCCCGCCCTCGCTCGCCACAACCATGTAAGCATCCGAGTCATTTACCCCTTCCCCGATCGACTTCACATAACCGTCCACCGAGCTTACGACTGTCGATTCATCCATATCCTTCTGGTAATCCTTCAGCTTTAATTCCGCCTCACGCTTGCTCACTCCCAGCTTGCGGATCTCACGCTCCTTCTCCGCGATAGCGGCTGCCAGCTCCTCGGCCGTATAGGTATCGCCCGTGTCTATCCAACCCGGGTCGTCCCAGCCCGGATCAAATCCCGGATCATCCTCGGGAACTTCCTCCTCGTAGCGCACAATGCCCGTATCGCTTGAGAAAATCCAGTAGGTACCCGGGCCATAGCCGTACTCCATTCGAATCGTGCCGTCCAGCCCGATGCTCTTGATGAACGCTCCGGTAATCGTATCCGACTCGCGGATCTCCAATCTCACAAAATAGCCCGTGCGCTCCGTGCCGTCTGCGTTGCGCAGGCGTTCCGTGCCGTCCTCGTTAAAACCGAGCACCCAATTGACAAAGGAACTCTCGATCCGCGCACCGTCAATACAGAAGAACACATATGGATCGTCCTTTGTCCCGCTGCCCTTATAATAAAGTCCGTCCTCGCCCGTCCAGAAATCCAGCTCTTCCAGCGGCTCCAGCTTTGCGAGCGGCGAATCGTCCGGCTCCAGATAAGTCATGGTGATGACGCAGGTCTTGGTACCGTTCTCATCGGTCCTCCCCCACGCAACGCGCGGAATATAGTTCAGCGAATCCTTCGGTCTGACCACCATTCCGTATTCCTGCGGATTCAGTGCCGCGTTCCACGCAAGCGGCTCCGTCACCCAATGCACGCTGCTGTAGCTGTTATGATCGGTTTCTTCTTCCTGCACAACGCCCGATCCGTCATCTTCGCCGTTCGTTTCATCCTCCGGCAGCAGCTCCGTGTCTTCGGCCGGTTCCTCGTCGCCTACCGCATCTTCCGTATCCGGCTCTTCCTCCGGCTCCATGCTGCCGGATACCCGCTGGTACCAGACGCTGTTTTCCTGCGCCTCGTCCGTCTTCTCATAAAAATTGATATCCAGAGAATGCGGCCACTTCGCCTCATTATTCGTGCCATGATACCAGGTGACGTCAAACACCACATTCTGCGGAACCGCATCCGATTCCGTTTCTGTCTCAGTTTCCGTTTCTGTCTCTGACAGGCTTTCCGTCTCCGGCTCTGTGATACCCGTTTCGGATGTTCCCTCTGTCATCGGTTCCGCAGTTTCCTCCTCAGAGATTTCCTCTGTCGGCTGCTCCGGGATATCCGTTTCGGAAGCTTCCTCTGTTTCTGTCTCCTCCGCCGGTCTGCTGACCGTGATCCTGATATCCGTATCCTCTTTCGCCGTGCGGAAGACCAGGACATCCCCGGTAATTTCCTCCGCGGACAAACTGATCTGCGCATACATATCCGCCAGTTCCGGCGCGATCTCATGCTGATCGTTCAGCCTGTCGTCAAAGGCGATCGTCAGATGTGCAACATCCGGCATCTCCTCATCCCGGATCAAGGTATAACCGCCGATTTCCGGATAATCATTCCCGTCTATATTTGCCGTGCCGTACAGGACGCCGCTTTTATCTTCCTTCAGCGTAATCCCCCTGATCGCCATGGTATAAGTGTTCAGACGCTCAAAATGTGTTTCCGCCGTTTCTTTGAAATGCGGAACCAGCTTTACAGTGTCCTGCGAAAGCTGAGCATTGACAGGGGTATCGCCCTCATCGCGGGTGTCTGCGAGCAGCTTTTCTCCTTCCTCTCCCGGCTCCATGATACGGACATGTGAAAGAAGCTTTTCCAGACTCTGGTTAAGTTTCGGCCGCTCCGTTTCAGATCCTTCGTCTTTTTCCGCGTCAGTGTCCGAAGACATGCCGCCTGCAGCACCGCCGGACAATGCATCGTTGATATTCATATAGTCGCCCGCCTCCGTAATCAGCTGCTCCTCATCAGAATTCCCCGCGGCTCCCTCCGTCTGCGCACTGTTCTCCGGCTGCGCGGTCGTTTCCGTTTGTGCCATATCCTCCGTCTGTGCGGCATTTTCTGACTGCACAGTTGTTTCCGGCTGTGCGGCGTCCTCTGACTGCACAGTTGCTTCCGGCTGTACGGCATTTTCTGTCTGCGCAGTCGTTTCCGGCTGCGCAGTCACTTCCACCTGCTGCGCATCCACGCTTCCCTGCGCAGTATCTGCACTTGCAAGAAGCATATTCTCCGCCGGGATCATCCGCGCCTCTTCATCATCGCCAATATCCAGACCGCCCGGCAGCGACACATCCGGTCCGAGAAGCTCATTCTCTTCATCCGCCGACTTTTCCACCGGCGTCGTATTTCTCAGCTTTTTCAGATCCGCCTCGGCAGATTCTATCTCCAGCTCGATCTCCTGCACTGTCAGCTCCTGCAGTTCAAGATCCAGCTCCAGCAGCGTTGTATCATAGCTCAGAAGCTTGTCCCCGATCTTCACCTCATCGCCCTGCGTTACATAGACGTCCTTGATCACCTTATCCTCTGGAACATATACCTGCTGGCTGACATCAGAAACTACTGTGCCGTACACGCTGTCGTTAGAGTAATTGATCCAGTCCGCCCCGTTGAGCTGCGATACCGGATATACCTCGACGCTCTGTCCGCTGTTCTTCAGGAAATAACGAACGCCGACTGTGACTCCTCCCCCCAGCACCGCAAGCACCAGCAGCAGAATGATCACATTTCTGATCCTTTTTTTCGTCTTCTTCATCCCTGTTTACCCCCGTTTTTCCGAAAGCTCCCCGTCGAAAATATAAACGATCCGCTTTGCGTGCTGCGCAACCCCGGAATCATGTGTGATCATGACTACCGTCACGCCCTCCTCATTGAGCCTGTGAAACAGCTCCATTACCTGGATACTTGATTTAGAATCCAGCGCACCGGTCGGCTCGTCCGCCAGAAGGATCTTCGGATTGTTGACCATTGCGCGCGCGATCG
Organism: uncultured Marvinbryantia sp.; assembly: GCF_905201705.1. Classification (GTDB taxonomy): domain Bacteria; phylum Bacillota; class Clostridia; order Lachnospirales; family Lachnospiraceae; genus Marvinbryantia. The sequence continues at coordinate 15,553 of NZ_CAJKOX010000020.1, read as the reverse complement.
CCACCCTCTGCTTTTGTCCGCCGGACAGCTGCGTCGGCAAAAAGTCCATACGGTCGCCAAGCCCGACTTTCTCCAGCGCCTGTGCTGCCCGCCTCTTCCGCTCTTTTTTGGAGATGCCGGCATACACAAGCGGCAGCGCCACATTGTCCAGCGCCGTCTGACGCGGCAGGAGCTGGAAGGTCTGGAATACGAATCCAATATTGTGAAGCCGCTCTTCCGCGATCTCATTATCCGACAATCCAAGAATATTCTTTCCATTCAAAAGGAAGGTGCCCTTCGTCGGTTCGTCCAGGCATCCGATAATGTTCATCAGCGTAGATTTCCCGGAACCGGAAGGTCCCATGATCGCCACGTATTCGCCCTCTTCCACATGAAGCGTGACATCTTTCAGGACCGGCACGACCATCTTTCCGGTAATATAATCTTTGTAGATATTGTCCAACTGTAAAATCATATGTTTCCCCTCTTTTATTGAAGCGCCGCAGCTCCTTTTCCCGCCCGGAAGCGGGCGCAAAAAATCTCTACGGCTCCTCTTCTATGATCGCTCCGGCATCGCCGCCGTCCAGGATTACGCCTTCGTCGTAACCATCATCGATCACATCCATGCCAGACAGATCGTCGTAGCCGTCGTCAAGTACACCCATATCATAGCCTTCATCGCCGCTGTAATCGTAACTGCCACCCATCATGCCGGTATCCTGCTCAACATTTCGTATGACGCTCTGCCCCTCCTGCAGCCCCTCATACGGAATCGTGATATAATCATCCGCCGTCAGTCCGTCAAGGATCTCATACTGTCCGAGATCTTCGTCGAAATCACCGAGCGTGACCTCGCGTTTTTCCAGGCGGTCCTTATCGTCTGCCGCCCATACATAAGGCGTTACCTGACCCTCTTCATCCGTCAGCAGATAATAGGCATCCAGCCACATACCGCTGCGCTCTTCCGTCTGTCCGTTATCCGGCTCCACGTATACATGCTGTCCGAGCATCAGACCGGAAGAATCCTCCAGATCCACATAAAACGGATAGGAGCTGGAATTCGACATGGAGCTGTCGCTGCTTCCATAATAGTAAACATTGCTTTGGTTGGTCTGTGCGCTGTCTGTATCGATCGACTCCACCGTCCCCTTCCAGGTGAGAGATTCATCTACACGGGAATGCGCAATGACCTCGCTGCCCACCTGCAGCTCCGCCATGTTCTGCTCATTGATCAGCCCTTTGATGCGGTATTCGCCGGTCGCCATGATCGTAATGTACGCGTTTGCGTTTTCATCCGAACTGCCGTCCATCCCGCTCATTCCGCTCACATCGCTGCTGCCGTCACTGCTGCCGGAATTATTTTTATTGATTGTTTTTACCACGCCCTGCAGCTCGCTGGTAACTACCGAATTTGCGATCTGCTTTTTCAGACTCTCCAGCTCCGCCTGCTTGCTCTTGATATTGTACTCCGCACGCCGGATAGAGTTCTGCGCTGTAAGGATCGAGGTCGTGTACGCGCGCTTCTCACTGTCCGACACCTGCGCGCGCTCTTTTTCATACTGCGCGATCGTGGCATTTGTGGACTCGATCTCGATCTCGTAGTTTTCAATGTCGATCTCAAGCTGCGTGATACTGTCCTGCGCCTCATCCGTGTCGTAGGAGAAAAGCTTCGTCCCCACGTTGACCTCCTGCCCGACAGTGACAAAAGTGTCCTTCACCTTCAGACCGCTTGCCACCTCCACGCCGACCGTCCGCTGCGCCTCCACCACGCCCGAAAAACGGCTGCTGCGCCCGGTGCTTGAAATGCCGGTGATCATCCCTACAGAATCAACAAATACTGTATTTTCGGAATCAACAGACTGCCCCGCGTCCCGGAATTTAAAGTACCAGACTGCCGTACCCGCGCCAGCCGCCAGAATTATGATTAATAATATGATCCATATTTTCTTCCTCTTCATTTTGCCGTGACTCCCCTTTCTAACTTCGTATCTTATCATATTTCCACTGCAAATGCACTACGAAAATCGAAGTTCACAAAATCTTCAGAAACAGATGTTCTCTTTTTCCGGAAAAATTTGACAATTCTGCACTTTTCATATAAAATAAGTTCAACAAACTTCAATATAAGTTTCCAAAAACTATTAAGGAGAATATATGAACAGAAAAAGCTTGCTTTTGTGGCTGCTGCCCGCAGCAGCGCTGATTTTGACAGGATGCGGATATGCAGCCCCTGAAAAGGCGGTACGACAGGAGATGGATCTGATCAAAAAGCTGGATGAATCCACTATAAAATCCTTCGTCTCCTATGAAGACATCCGCCTTTCCCATTCAGCACCGCTGGAAATCGGTGAGGAAACGACGGAAGCCGTAAAGCTGTTTTTCAAAAATTTCACCTACAAGATCCGCTCGTCCTCCGTCAGCGACGACAAGACTACGGCAACGGTAGATCTGGATATCACAAATCTTGACGCCCGACAGCTCGCAAAGGATCTGTGCCGCGCGATGATCAAAGATTCTGTCACGCAGGAGGGCAGCAGCCAGCCAGAGGGCCTTGCCTCCTCCTTCGCCCTGATGAAGGAATGTCTGGAAAACAATACCTATCCGCTCGTTACGACCTCTGCCACGGTCCATCTCTCAAACACAAACGGCGTCTGGCTCATCCAGGAAAGCACTGAGCTGGAGGATGCCCTGGCCGGGGGACTGGTTTCCTATCTTCGCGATCCCTATCTGCTCTCTCCCACGGAGGTTCTGGAATGTACGCTGGAACCGTTCGCAGATTTTTCCGCGGAGGAATGGAAAAATTATCTGAAGCTGGATGATGTATTCAGTACCGGAAGTTCTCTCGCCCCGCAGATGGATGAGATCGTGGCGGAACAGATCGCACAGTTTTTCAGTTATCATATTGAATCCGTCACCGAGGACAACGACACTGCCTCCGCCTCTGTCACGATCACCAGCCTTGATCTGCCGGAGATCATCAGTCAGTGCCGCAGCTCCCTGCTGGAATATGCGCAGACTACGGAGTCCATCCGCGCAACGGATGCGGAAATCTATCAGAAATCGGCCGAATACCTGCTCGCCGCCCTGGAAGCCAACACGCAGAGCACAGAAAGCACCATCACCATCATGCTCGTCAACAACGGTTACACCTGGGAGGCGTATCTGAACGAAACCTTCTCCGACGCCCTGCTCGGAGGGATGGACGTTGCGCTGGAGAACCTGTATGCTGCGGAGGATGCGGACGAAACGGCAGAAACGGAAAGCACGGCTGCAGAAAACATCGAAGATGAACCCTAGTCATGGAACCATTTACAGATTGCTTCTATATAGAAAAAAGACTTCCCGCCCCGGCGGGAAGCCTTTTTTCTTACTTAAAGAACTCCACGATCTCTGTATACCCTTCCGAAGCAAGCTGCTCCTTCTGAAATTTCTTATTTTTCTTCATCATGTTCATGCTGACGCTTCCGCCCTCCGCGCGGCGCTTTTCCGCCTCGCGGAACACATCGAGAAGCTTCTCTTTCGGCATTCCCTTTTCGATCAGGAAAGCGGTTTTCTCCGCCTTTCCGGGAATCTGGAAGTCTTTTTCCAGAAGCAGCATAACGATGCGCTCAAATCCGATGGAAAAGCCGCACGCCGGGGTCTGATTGCCGGTGAAGCGCCCGATCATCTCGTCATAGCGTCCGCCGCCGCCCACCGAACCGCCGAAGCCGTCGATGCTGATCTCAAAGATCGGACCGGTGTAGTATGACATGCCGCGTACCAGCGTAGGATCAAACACGATATTGAATTTCGCGGTCTTTACTGCTTCCACGCTCTCGATGATCGTCTCAAGATCCGAAGCAACCGCATCCTCCAGCACGCCTGCAAGCGTTTCGCGCAGGAAACGCACGCCCGCAAGGTCGCCCGTCACCTTCTCAAAAAGTCCCAGATATTTCTGCACAGCCTCCTCCGGGAAGCCCTCTTTTTTCAGCTCCTCCGCAACGCCCTCCAGACCGATCTTATCCATCTTGTCCAGAATGATAAATACCGTATCATAGCTCTCCGGCGCGAATCCGCTGTACGCTGCCATAGCCTTTAAGATCCGGCGGTCGTTGATGCGAATGGTGAAGTTTTCAAAATCAAGCTTTCCGACCAGCGTCGAGGTGGCAAGGATCAGCTCGATCTCCGCCAGGATGGACGGCTCGCCGAGGATATCGATGTCACACTGCATGAACTGGCGGTATCTGCCTCTCTGCGGACGGTCCGCACGCCACACATTGCCCATCTGAAGCGCCTTAAACGGTGCCGGAAGCTCGTTCGCATTGTTGGAATAATAGCGGGAAAGCGGCACCGTCAGATCGTACCGCAGACCGCCGTCCACCAGATCCGCCTCGCACTGCGCCGTCTCCAGCTTCAGCTTCTCGCCGCGCTTTAAGATCTTAAAGATCAGCTTCTCGTTCTCACCGCCCTGCTTGCTGCTCAGATTCTCAATATGCTCCACGCACGGCGTCTCAATCGAAGAAAATCCGAATTTCCCGTAAGTTTCTTTGATCAGGCCGATCACATAGTCGCGGATCTCCATCTCCCGCGGAGTAATATCCTTCATGCCGGTAACCGGCTTCTTTTTTAAGCTCATCTGTCGCTTCCTCCCTCTTCCTCTGGCAGCTCCTCCTCATGGATCACTTCCTGAAATGCCAGAAACACTTTCATATCAAAATTCTTCACTTCATCTATCATCAGGTGCACCGCCGTCTCGCTGTCAAAAGCCTCCCGGTAGGAGCGGGTCGTCGTCAGCGCTGTATAGACGTCGCAGACGCGCAGGATCCGCGCGCCCAGGGGGATTTCCTCCCCGGATTTATTCGACGGATAACCGCTTCCGTCATAATTCTCATGATGGTACAGAACCCACTGCGTAATTTCCGAAGAATATCCCTCTTCATTTAGGATCGCGTAGCCGAGCGCCGGATGCGTCCGCACATAGCGCAGCTCCTCCACATGGAGAGGCGCGCCCTCCTTCCTCGAATACATATATTTCATGATCTCAAGCTTGCCGATATCATGAACAAGCCCGGCAACCGCAAGCTGATAGCAGATATCCTCCGGCAGCTTTAGCTGCCTTCCCACCCGGTAAGCAAGGTTGCTCACACGGATCCCATGTGCGATCTCCTTTTGCAGGTCAGTCTGGATAATATGATACTTTTTTGCTTCCATATTTCTTCGCTCATTTCTTTATCATAATGCTTTTATCTTGCGATCGATCATCTCGTCGATGCGCTCGATATAGCTGCGGATATCCTTGACATTCTCGACGCGCTCGATCCGCTCGCCGTCCACAAGCTTTGTGGAAGCGCCGGCGCCGAGCGCCAGGATGCTCTGCTTCTCTTCCATGATCAGAATGTTGTATATTCCTGCCGCGCCCTCCCGCGCATAGCCAACGTTTTCAAAATTTCCCGCCATATTTTTCTGGCGGTACAGGTAATACGGGAACTGCCCCGCCTGGGCCGCATAGCGCGCCGTCATATCCATGATCTCCTGATTGTTCACAAAGCTCATCGGTGCGTACTGATCCTTAAAAAGATTGAGCCGCGTCGCCCGCTTCAGCGCAAGCGAATGTACGGTGATGGAATCCGGCGCCAGTGCCGTCACCTGCCGCATGGTGTGCTCCACCTCCGCATAACCCTCGCCAGGCAGCCCGACGATCAGATCCATGTTAATATTATCAAACCCGATCCGCCGCGCCAGAGCAAACGCTTCCGTCGTCTGCTGTACGGTATGCCGTCTGCCGATGATCTCCAGCGTGCGGTCGTTCATCGTCTGCGGATTAATGGAAATGCGCGTGACGGGATGGTCCTTTAGCACCTGCAGCTTCTTTGCCGTGATGGAATCCGGCCGTCCCGCCTCAACGGTAAATTCCTTTACGTGCGCAAGCTCAAAGCATTCCTCCAGCTTATCAAGCAATCGCTCAAGCTGATACGGCTCCAGCGTGGTCGGCGTTCCGCCGCCGATATAGACGGTATCCAGCTGTTTCTCCCGCCAGATATGCGCTGTCTGCTCAATTTCCCTGCAAAGCGCGTCCAGATAATCGTCCACGCGGCTTTTCCAGACGGAAAGCGGGCTGGAACTGAAGGAGCAGTACAGACAGATGCTCGGACAGAACGGGATCCCCACATACAGGCTGTAGCCGTTCTGATAGTCAATGTCCTTTAAAATGGCACGCTCCCGGTTTGCAATGGAAATCGCAAGCGCCGTCTTTTCGTTGCTGGTATAATATGTTTTCCGCATATAATCGGCAATTTCCGTGTTCTTCCATCCCTGCTCCAGAAGCCCCATCGGGATCTTTGTCGGGCGGATGCCGGTCAGATTTCCCCAGGGCAGCTTCTGCCCCGTATATTCCGAGAGCAGCTCATAGAGCGCTGCTTTCAGCGCGTTTTTTGTTTGCTTCCGGTCTGCATAAAAATCCACCGCGCACTCCCTGCGCGCCAGCTCTTTGCCGTCTGCGTCCCGCCAGATAAGGCGGATAAGCGCCTCACTGTAGCAAACCTCCAGCTTTTTCTCGAAGCCCTGCGGCTCCTCCTCCCCTTCCAGATACAGAGGAACATCCACTCCCGGATAAAATGCCCTTATCAGAGAATGGATATCGTATTCAAAATCCCTTTTATTGAGTTGTACCGTAATCATAAGAACGGATTGTATCTCCTCTCGTGTGCCACGCTGGTCGCCTCATCATGCCCCGGATAGATCGCGGTATCCTCCGGAAGCGCTTCCAGGATTTTCTGCACGGAGCGCACCAGCTCCGCACCATTGCCGGTCGGCAGATCCGCGCGCCCGATGCTCTCACAGAAAACCGTATCCCCGGAAAACAGCACCTTTTCCTCCGGGAGGTAGTAGCAGGCACCGCCCTTCGTATGCCCCGGCGTATGATATACGTTGATATCAAAGCCGGCCACGGTAAAGGTCGCGCCATCCGAAAGGAAACGGTCCCCCTTCACAGAAAATGGCCTGCCGTACCTGCCGGAAGCGTTCAGAAGCGGATCCTCCAGCACGCTTTTCTCAGCCTGCATCGCATACACCGGCACCTGCAGGTCCGCTTTCAGCTTCATGACCGCGCCAATGTGATCGAAATGTCCGTGCGTGAGCAGGATCGCCTTTAAGGCTACCCCGTTTTTTTTGATCCAGTCCTCAAGAAGCTCCGGGCTGTCCGCCGGATCTACCAGAAACGCTTCTTTTATCTCGTCATTAATGGCAAGGTAGACATTGGTCGATACCATGCCGATCACTTTTTGTTCCAGCCGCAGTTTTTTCATCGTCTGCCTCCTAACCAGTCGTGCGGGCAATATCCAGAACGCTCTCCACCTGTCGGATCTTTCCGATCAGGGATTCCAGTTCTGCCCTGCTCTCCACCTCAAATGCCATGGCGATCGTCGCCGTTCCCTGCTTGCTCGTGCGGGAATTAACGCTTAATACGTCGATCTTCCGCTCAGTAAATATCTTCGAGATATCCACCAGAAGCCCGGTGCGGTTGTTGCCGAATATCTTAATTTCCGCCAGAAACCTTCCGGATACATCGCTGGGATTCGCCTGCCATTCCGCCTCGATCAGACGCACGCGCTCTTCCGTCGGAAGATGGATCATATTCACACAGTCTGTGCGGTGGATCGTCACGCCGCGCCCTCTCGTCACAAAGCCGACGATCTCATCCCCCGGTACCGGGCTGCAGCACTTTGCAAAGCGCACTGCAACATCATCGATTCCCTTTACGACAATGCCGTTTTTGCTGCCGTGCCTGTTCTGCCGGTCACGGGCATTTCCGCCTGCGGAAGCACCCTCGATCGTCTCCAGGACCTGGGCATCCGTCAGCTCCTTCTGCTGCTTTTTCTTTCTCTCCTCCTGAAGGCGGTTGACAACCTGCCCCTCCTTCAGGCCGCCGTGCCCGATGGCTGCCATCACGGAATCCCAGTCGCGGAATCCATATTTGATCATAACCGCCTGCATAAACTCCGGTTTTGTGAGCTCGCTCAGCACGATCCCCTTCGCCTTGCAGTAGGCGCTCATCATTTCCTTACCCTTGATGATATTGTCTTCCTTCAGCTCCTGTTTGAACCACTGGTTGATCTTGTTTTTCGCCTGTGTACTCTTGACGATCTTCAGCCAGTCGCGGCTCGGTCCTCTGGAATTCTGCGAGGTGATAATCTCAACGCGGTCGCCGTTCTGGATCACATAATCAATGTTTACCAGCTTTCCGTTGACGCGCGCGCCCACCATCTTGTTTCCGACCGCACTGTGCACATTGTAGGCAAAGTCGATCGGCGTGGATCCGGCCGGAAGATTTTTCACATCCCCCGCCGGAGTAAAGCAGTACACATTTTCCGCAAACAGGTCCAGATCACTCTTTAAGAGATTGAGAAATTCGTGATTATCCGACATATCCCGCTGCCACTCCAGGATCCGGCGCAACCACGTCATCTTCTCCTCTTCCTGATTGCCGCCCGACTTCTTGCCGTCAGACTGCTCCTTATATTTCCAGTGCGCAGCGATACCATATTCCGCCGTCTTATGCATCTCAAAGGTGCGGATCTGGATCTCAAACGGCGTACCGTTCGGCCCGATCAGCGTCGTGTGAAGCGACTGATACATATTTGGCTTCGGCATCGCAATGTAATCCTTGAATCTGCCCGGGATCGGCGTGTACATCTCGTGGATGACTCCGAGCGCCGCATAGCAATCCTTTACCGTATCCACGATAATACGCACCGCAAACAGATCGTAGATCTGATCGATCGTCTTATCCTGATTGACCATCTTTTTATAGATACTGAAAAAGTGCTTCACGCGGCCGTCTATCTGCGCCCTGATACCGGCATCCTCAATGTGCTTTTTCACCTCATCCACAATGCCCTGCACAAATTTTTCGCGCTCCGTCTTGCGCAGAGCGATCTTTTCCACCAGATCGTAGTAAACATCCGGCTGCAGATATTTCAGGGAAAGATCGTCCAGCTCCACCTTGATCTTGGAAATACCGAGACGCTGCGCGATCGGCGCGTAAATATCCATCGTCTCGCGCGCTTTTTCCTTCTGCTTCTCCGGGCTCATGTATTTTAAGGTACGCATATTATGCAGTCGGTCCGCCAGCTTGATCAGTATAACGCGGATATCCTTCGCCATCGCGAGAAACATCTTGCGCAGATTTTCCGCCTGCACCTCGATCTTGTCCGCCGAATAATTGAGCTGTCCGAGCTTTGTGACGCCATCCACAAGCTGTTCGACATCCTCGCCAAACTCCTCGCGGATTTCCTCCGAGGTCATAACCGTATCCTCCACAACGTCATGCAGCAGTCCTGCCGTGATCGTCTCCTTATCCATCTCCAGATCGGCAAGGATAATCGCCACACAGAGCGGGTGGATAATATACGGCTCTCCTGATTTGCGTTTTTGATCTTTGTGGGCTTCGCTCGCTATTTTGTATGCCTTCTCAACCATGGAAGTGTCTGCGGACGGATGATATTTTTTGATGCTTTTGATCAGCTCATTATAAAGCGCATTGGGATCGGTAAAATCCTCCATGCTTTTTACCGGAGCCTCCACACGCTTGATCTCCGCCAGTTTTTTGCTTTCATCCATTGTTGTTTTTTCCCTTACGTCCATTTAACCACCACTCACTTATGGGATATTTCTGTTACTCTTACTTTCCTTCGTAGCGCACCACGGATTCCACGTCGTAGCCTTTAAGCTTCTCGCGCCCGTTCAGACCGGCAAGCTCGATAAGGAAAACATTCTTCGCAACAACGCCTCCCAGCTCCTCGATCAGCGCGTTGCACGCCGCCAAGGTACCGCCGGTAGCAAGCAGATCGTCAATGATCACTACACGCTGCCCCGGAGCAACGGCGTCCCTGTGAATCTCGATCTCCGCCGTGCCGTATTCCAGGTCGTATTTTTTTGAAATCGTCGCGCAGGGGAGCTTTCCTTTTTTGCGGATCAGCACAAACGGCTTGTGCAGATTGTAAGCGATCGGCGCGCCAAACAAGAATCCTCTGGACTCTGTGCCCGCGATCACATCCACCTCGTCCGGATCAATCAGCGCCTGCATCGCGTCGATCGCCGCCTGCAGACCGTCTGCATCCTGCAACACGCTTGTGATATCGCGGAAAATGATGCCCGGTTCCGGAAAATCCGGTATGCTTCTGATATATTCCTCTACGCTCTTTTTCATTTGTCTTCCTCCACTCAATATATAAAATTTCCGGGAAAAGGTTCCTTAACCCAATTTAAACTTTAGTATATCATTATTTTTTATATTAATCAATTCTGAACTTTTTGAAAACAAAAAAAGTGCAGGAGATGGGACTTGAACCCACACGGTCTTAACGACCACAGGCACCTGAAGCCTGCGCGTCTGCCAATTCCGCCACTCCTGCATTTTTCTTATGATGTGCTGTTTCGTTCGCACGCATATTAATATACAATACTTTTTTTGAAATGTCAACTGCTTTTTTCAAATTTTTTTCAAATTTTTTTCAAAATTTTTTTGTAATTTTTCTATCCCGACAGCTCACCCGATCCGATAGATTTTTGCATTTCCCGGCTCCGCCTCCAGCACCGCCTGCACATCCGCGTCGTAATAGGTGCGCAGATACGCCAATGTCTCCTCCACGTCGTCGTCCACAAGATAGATCTGTTCATTGCCGATCATATCCCGGAACGGGTTCGTGATCCCATACTCCCGCATCTTTTCTACATACCCCGGCGTGTTTGCCGGCCAGCCGCCAAGAGCCAGCGTATTCTCCATGAGACCCGCCGGAATGCTGTCGAAAACGCCGTAGCTCTTTGCCAGGGAAACGGCGCCTGATTTTGTGAGGTACAGGTGTTCCCCGTCTGACGCGATGTATTCCAGAACCTCCCGGCAGACGCCCTGCTTCTGCCGCTCCTCGGCGGTATTGATCCGCAGCCGCTTCTCCCACATGCCGTGCGCGGCAAGTGTAAGAAGGATACACAGCGCCGGACCCACCGCGTTTACGCATACACGCATAATTTTTCCCCGCGGGAATGCACCGCCCGGTGCCAGGATCCACAGAACCGTCATCGTCGCCGCCATCCAGATTCCCACATCCACGCGGTTGCGCAGGTACCGTCCCTGATAATACAAAAAACAGTACAGCAGACCAACTGCAAAAAATTCTCCAAGGATCGCGGCTATGTCCCGCCTTCTGTGCCGGACAGCGAGCAGCCAGACAAGCAGCGCCAGCAGGAAGCACCAGAAACCTGGAACCGTGTAAAGCTTCAGCAGAACCTTCTTTATAAATCCCTTCACAAAACGCAGATCCAATTTCACGGGCGTTTTTTTTGCGATCAGCTCCTCCATGATCTCCACGGAAAATTTTTCGGTATCCATATGATTCCAGCCGCGGATAAGCCGATAAGCGTTCTCATCAATCTCCAGCTCCTCATATGTCTCTCTGTTTTTCTCATAGTCCGGGAAGCCATAGTCGAAAAGCTCCGTCCGCGCCGCATTGTACTCCTCGTACCTCTGCCATTCCTCCGAGCGGTACGCCAGACGATCCGCCCCGCAGAGCACCGCCACCACGCCAAGAAGTGCTGCCGCCGCCCCGGCGTATCTTCCAAGACGCTTTTTTGCCGCGCCCGGCGCGAGCTGCCGCAAATTTATCAGCTCATAAATCACGATCCCCAGCATCAGAAACGCTTCCGCAAAAAACTGCGGCAGGCGATACATTGCACCAAAGCCTGCAAGCACAATCCCGCAGACGGCGCTGTGCTTCCTTATTCTTTCCCCTGTCACGGCGTCCAGCAGCAAAATCATCCCTGCCGCGGACACGATACCGGCCGTCTTTGTATACTGCAGCCGGATATAACCCTCATAGGCAAACAAAAGCAGTACCGCGACAAAGATCCAGCCGGACGGCTGCTTCCGAAAACGGCGAAGTTCCACATACGTCACCGCCGAGAAAGCGCAAAGCAGAGCGGCATACTGCAGCAGTGCATACCACGAAACAGCGTCTGTGACCCGATAAAGACGCGTGAGCAGCAGACCGATCAGATAATTCACATAAATCATATGCGCATCATACGTCCCCTTCACGCCGTTCACGATAGCGCAGAGTCCCATATCGTCGTTCGTCTCATATGCCGGCGAAAAAAGCAGTAAAAGCACCGCAAGAAGGCATATGTTTGCGCACACACAAAACCATGCCTTCTCACAATGCCTCTGTATCCATTCTGTTATTTTTTTCATCATTTCTCCCAACGCCAGTTATTCCTTATCCTCTTCCTTTTCTTCCGTCTCATATGTCCGGTCGCTGATAATATAGCGCGGCCTTGCCTTGGTCTCCAGATAGATTTTTCCGATATATTCCCCGATCACTCCGATGCAGATAAGCTGGATACCGCACACAAAGCAGACAATCGCACAGGTGCTCGCCCAGCCCTGCACGGTTTTTCCGGCGAAAAACTGCGCCACGATCCATACGATCATTAAAAAACTAAGAGCAGAAACCGCAAAGCCCATCGTAGAGATCAGGCGAATTGGTTTTACGCTCAGGCTGGTAATGCCGTCCATCGCCAGCGAGAGCATCTTTGACAACGGATAATGGCTCTCTCCGGCCAGCCGCTCGCTGCGCTCGTAATAAACCTCCGTGCTCTTAAAGCCCACCAGCGGTACCAGTCCGCGCAGAAAAATATTTACCTCTTTAAACTCGGCCAGCTCGTCCAGGACAAGACTGGAGATCAGACGATAATCGGCGTGATTATAGACCACCTCCGCACCCATCCAGTTGAGCAGACGATAAAACAGCTGCGCCGTGTATTTTTTAAAAAGGGTATCTGTGTCGCGCCTGCTGCGCACTCCGTACACCACCTCAAACCCTTCCAGATACTTTGCCACCATCTCATCCATGGCGTTAATATCATCCTGCCCGTCACAGTCGATGGAGATCGTGATGTCGCAGCGGCTGCGCGCTTCCATCAGCCCCGCAAGCACGGCATTCTGATGGCCGCGGTTTCTGCTCTGCGAAATGCCCATATAGCGTGCGTCCTTTTTCGCCAGATCGCAGATAATCTTCCAGGTATTATCCCGGCTTCCGTCGTCCACAAACAGGATCCGGCTCGCATCGCTGATCATGCCCTTTTCTGCCAGCGCGCAAATCTTTTCCAGAAACGCCGGCGCCGTGAGCGGCAGCACCGTTTCCTCGTTGTAGCACGGAACTATAATATATAAAACAGGCGTTTTTCTCATATTGCCCCCTCTTTGGCAAAGCCACACTTTCCTTCGTTCATTATAGGGCAGAAACTGTCCCCTGTCAACACGGGCAAAAAACTGCAGAGCCGCGTGAATCCCACACTGCACTGCAGTTTTCTTTTTTAAACCTGTGTCAGAATATAATTGTATATTTTTTTGTAAGTGGCTGCCGTATAATGAAGCCCGTCCACCGTTGCGAACTTGTTTTTGGTGAGGTAGGTATTGCAGTCTATGTACTGGTTCGGGAACGCTTTCTTCAGCGCAGTGTTGAATTTCTTGATCCAGGACTGCAGCTCTGAGCAGGTGAACCATCCCCAATCATATTTTTTATCAATCGGGTTGATCGACATAAAATAAAACTTTGCCTTCGGATAGCTCTGCATCAGCTTTTTGTAGCGCGTAATATACAGATTATAATTCGCCACATCGTTAATGCCCAGATTAAACACTACCGTCGCCGTCGGGTTTGCTTTCAGTTTTTTCTTCAGCGCAGCCTCTCCGGTGCTCAAGAACCAATCGTAGCCCTCTCCCACCTTGGCAATACACTTGCTGCTGATGCCAACAGCGCTTCCCAGACCAACCGTTCTGGAATCGCCCACAAAGATATCTACCTTTCCGGTCTTTGCGGTCGTCCCCTTACCGGCATTCGCCTGCGTCTTGTCGCTCGTAGCGCCGGCAACCGCAGTCGTCCTTACACCGTTTGCATTGACATAATATTTTCCGATGGTCTTGTTGACCGCCATGGTTCCGTTGGACTGGAAGTAATAGTAATATTTTCCGATTTTCTTCCAGCCGGTCTGCATGACACCGACCGAGGAGAAATAATAGTATTTTGAAGCAATCTTCACTTTTCCAGTAGCCGCCGCTCCGGTCTTCGGTGAAAAATAGTATTTCTTGTTGTCTACCTTCTGCCAGCCAGTGGCAAGCGTGCCGTCATTCCTGAAGAAATAACGCTTTCCGTTATAGCGTCCGATCCCTGTCTTGAGGTAACCGTTTGACATGAAGTAGTAGATTTCTCCCTTGATGTTCAGCCAGGAGCTCTTCGCATACTTACCATTTTTGTAGCGGTAACGGTATCCGCGCGCCGAGATTACCCACTTTCCGGCCTTTGCCTTCGGCGCTTTCATAACGTTTGTAAGCTTCGCCGCCTCCGCCTTCATGCTAGGAGCAGTTGTCCCAAGTCCAAGCGTAAAAAGCAGACATGCCATCATGAAAATAAATCTGATTTTCTTCATAATACCTCCCAATAACTCCCAAATACTTTTTCAGTATAACACAGACAAAAAAATATCTCAACCTTTATTTAAAGATTGAGATACTTTTTTGCAACATCCGCAATATCTATGATATATTTTTGTAATTTTTATATATTTTCCCCATATCTTGCAGGAAGTTGTCTCTCCCGGCACGCTTTTCGCCCCGAAAAGTGCTCCGTCCGCTTACTCCTTCGAGATGAAATAATACGGAAGCGCCACAAATACGATGCCGCCGATCATATTTCCAAGCGTAACGATTGCAAGATTGTAGAGGAAACCGCCAAGACCGATCGCTGCTCCATTCATCATACCGATGGAGAGGAAGGTCATATTGGCAACGCTGTGCTCGAAACCGCAGGTAACAAAGGTTCCCACGCAGCAGAAATTCATCGCCATTTTCGCGCCCTCTGATTTCATTTTGGTTCCGCACCAGATCGCGATACATACCAGGATATTACAGAGAATCGCTTTTGCAAGCAGATTCATTGGCGTGCCGCTTGCCTTTGCCACCGCCGCGTTCTGGAAGAATGCACCGACGTCGCCGCTTCCCGGAATCCCCGTCATGGTAAAGATGCCCGCTGATACGACGGAGCCAACAAGGTTGCCAAGATAGCAAACCACCCATACCTTTATCACCTGCGACCAGGATACCGTCTTTTTCAGCCCGCCGACCGTCATAATGAAGTTATTTCCGGTAAACAGCTCTGCGCCCGCCATAGTCACGAAGCAGAGTCCCACCGAGAAAATAATGCCGCACACCAGCTTCTGCGCCGGCTGACCGGTCATACATCCGCCGACAAAGCCCATAAGGATGCTGCCGAATGCAATATACATTCCCGCCATAAAGGAGGCAATGACATACCCCACCGGATTTTTCTTCAAAAGGTTCCATTTTGCGAGCGCCGTGTTGGACGCCGCTTTATACTCATCCTGAAACATACTATGTACCTCCCGCATTAAGAATCCGCACAGGATGCGCTCCTGCGCGGATATATCTAAATCATTTAGAACAGACCGGAAATCTTTCCGTTCTCGTCTACGTCGATACGCTCTGCAGCCGGTACCTTCGGCAGACCCGGCATGGTCATGATCT
>NZ_CAJKOX010000019.1 GCF_905201705.1 uncultured Marvinbryantia sp. | reverse complement strand
GCCTCCGCCGGACGGGTGCCCGCCGGTCTTGCGCCTGCCGGTCTCGTACCTGCCGGTCTGCTGCCCGCCGCTCTCGTACCTGCCGGTTTATCCTCAGCGGTTCTCATCCCGGCCGGCTTCTGAATACCGGTACGGCTGTTCTGGGAGCGGAAAATTCTCGTAATATTTTTCTTCTTTGGCACACCCGCCGGGCGCGCGCCTGCCTCAGCCGTCTTCTCCCCGGTCTTTGCAGGCTTCTCGCTTCCTTCCGCTTCCTTCTTTACCGGAACCGGTCTGCTGCCCACACCCTTTCGTACCATTTCTACATGTTCATCTTCCAGCATACTCATATGACTCTTTACTTCGATCCCTTTTCCTTTCAGATATTCCATTACTTCTTTATTCGCTCTGCCAAGCTCTTTTGCAAGCTCATGCACTCTCATTTCCGACATACTCACTACCTCCGTTCGTCTCTGTTGGCTAGTTCCTTTATAATGGCATTGGAAAGCCCCGGATCTGTCACAGCAAGCGACGCGCGGAATTCCTTCCCCATCGCCGCGCCAAGCTCCAGCTTCGTTCCGTAAAAATAAAGCGGCACCTCATAAAATGTACACATATTCTGAAACTTTTTCCGGGTATTTTCAGAGGCTTCCTCTGATACAAGCACCACGCAGGCGACCCCGGTCTTTACCGCTTTTTCCGTAGAAAATTCCCCGCTCATGGTTTTGCCCGCCTTCGTAGCCAGCCCGATCAGAGAGAGTATCTTATTTTGTCTCAATCCGCTCTATCTCCTTTTTCAAACTATCATATACCTCGGGAGAAATGCCCGTCTTCAGCGAGCGCTCCAGTCCCCTGCTTTTCACTGCTTTCTCGAAGCATTCCATCGAAAAGCACAGATATGCGCCTCTTCCATTTTTTCTGCCTGTAGTATCGATCACAAGCTCTTCCTCCGGCGTCCGCAGGATACGGATCATATCCTTTTTATTTTTCATCTCCTGACACCCGATGCACTTGCGCTGCGGAACCTTTTTTGTCTGTCCCATCTTCTATCTCCCGCTTATTCTTCGGATTCCGGCTGCGCAGGATCTTCCTCATACGCGCCGTCCTCTTCATACTGCTGCCCATCCTCTTCGGCGTAAGTCTCCTCATACTGCTGACCGTCATCCTCGGCATAGGCATCTCCGTACTCGTCATAGTCCTCTTCGTAATAATCGTCATCCTCGATCTCGTCAAAGTCTCCCGCCTCGATCGCCTGCGTCTCACTCTTGATATCGATCTTGAAGCCGGTAAGCCTTGCGGCAAGTCTCGCGTTCTGTCCCTCCTTGCCGATCGCAAGGGAAAGCTGATAATCCGGCACGACTACCTGTGCAGTCTTCTCATCATTGTCCGCCGCAACATAAATAACCTTTGCCGGGCTGAGCGCGTTCTCGATCAGCAGCGCCGGGTTTTCATCCCAGTTGATGATGTCGATCTTCTCTCCGCGCAGCTCCTCAACAATGGTGTTTACACGGGAGCCGTTAATGCCGACACATGCGCCCACCGCATCGACATCCGGGTCGTTCGACCAGACCGCCATCTTCGTGCGGTTGCCTGCCTCTCTTGCAATGCACTTGATCTCAACGGTGCCGTCGCGCACCTCCGTCACCTCGTTTTCAAACAGCCGCTTCACCAGCTCCGGATGTGTGCGGGAAACGAGTACCTTCGGTCCCTTCGGCGTGTCCTTTACCTCCAGCACGTAAACCTTCACGCGCTCGGTCGGGTAGAAGGTCTCGCCCTTCACCATCTCATTTTCATTTAAAACCGCATCTACCTTGCCGAGATTGATGCTGACATTTCTTCCAAGATAGCGCTGCACGATGCCGGTCACTACCTCGCGCTCCTTGCTGTAATATTCGTTGTACAGCACCTTGCGCTCCTCCTCACGGATCTTCTGGAGGATTACATTTTTCGCATTCTGTGTTGCGATGCGTCCGAACTCCTTCGATTTGATCTCCACATTTACCACATCGCCCACCTCGTAGCGGGAATCCTTCATCTTTGCGTCTGCGAGGCTGATCTCCATCACCGGATCCTCCACCTCTTCCACAACGGTTTTCTCCGCATGGACGGAGAACTCACAGGTGTTCGGGTCGATATCCACCTTCACATTGTCCGCCTTGCCAAAATGGTTTTTGCACGCCTGGATCAGCGACTGCTCGATCGCCTCCAGCAGGACCGTCTTACTGATGTTTTTCTCCTTCTCCAGAACGTCCAGTGCTTCCATTAATTCGTTATTCATTTTCCCTTTTCCTCCTTAAAAATCGAAAGCCAGTCTTATCAGCGCAATATCAGCTCTCGCAATCTGCATTTCACTTTCATCTTCCATCATGATCGTGACGGTTTCTTTATCAAAGGCTTTTAAAATGCCGTAAAATTCCTTCTGTCGTTCTATCGCGCGGAACGTGCGGATCTCCACTTCTTCCCCAATGCTGCGCACAAAATCCTTCTCTTTTTTGAGTGGCCGCCCAAGTCCCGGAGAGCTTACCTCAAAGATATAGGATTCCTCAACAAAGTCCTGCTCATCCAGAATATCGTTCGCCGCCCGGCTCACCAGCTCGCAGTCGTCCACCGTGATGCCGCCCGGCTTATCGATGTACGCGCGCAGGTACCAGCTTCCGCCCTCCTTCACATACTCCACGTCTACCAGCTCAAATCCGTTCGCATCCACGATCGGCTGCAGTATCGCTTCCGTTTTCTGTTCATACATTTCTTTTTTTGTCATACGCCCCGCATTCCTCCAGATATGCCGTCTTTTGTGTCCGCCGTCTTTTTTCTCCGACACGCCCGGCAACATAAGATTGAGCGGGTTTTTCAACCCGCTCACACTCTAGTAACATATTCTTATCATCCTCATTATAGCACGCTTATCCGGAAAAACAAGTGTTTTTTTCAAGTTTTCCTTAATCTTACACGATTTTTCCATATTTTTTACCGCCTGCGAGCTGCTATCCGCGCAGCTTCGTGCCTTTGGTGTCGCGCCCGGCGACCTTCAGCCTGTCCAGCCGGACTTCCTTTTCTTTATAGAGAATGGTTTTATCCTTTTCGCCGTTCGGATAATACATTGCCTCCACGCGGTCGCCCTCATTTAAGCGGATGCCGCGTACGCCGATCGCGCCCTTTTTCTTTAAAGGAATATCGCCGATCTGGATGCGCAGACAGATATCGCGCTCTGTCTTAAATACCGCCGTCTCCGCCTCGTCCATCCGGTGTACGCAGATCACCTTGTCGCCCTCCTGCAGCTTCGTCGCCGCGATCGTGCGCTTTGCCACATCAAACTCGCTGCCCTCCACCTGCTTCACCATGCCCTGCGCAGTTCCGAAAATTAGCAAAGACATCTTCACGCGCTGCAGGCTCTCCGCATAGACGATCGTCTCCTGCGCGCTGCTGTAATTACAGAAATTATCGATCGGCTTGCCTTTATCGCGGAATTTTCCGAAGGGCACATCGAGCACCTTGATGAGATGCTGGCTGCCCATATCCGTAAACAGACAGATCTTATCGGTATTCATGCAGGAGATCACATAGCGGTTTTCCGCGTCCGCCGTCTCTTTGTTCCGCTCGTAGGTCGCCGCATCCACAGTGCGCGCGTAGCCGAAGCGGTCCATCAGAAAGACGACCTCCATCTCCTCAATCTTCTTTTCCTCATAGACAGCCTCCTCGCCGTTCTCAACCACCGTTTTGCGCGGTACGGCGTACTCCTTCTTAAAGCTCTGCAGCTCCTTCACGATCTGCTTCGCCATGGAGCCGTAATTATTTAAAAGATCCTCGTAGCGGGCAATATTCTTTACCGTCTCGTCGTGTTCCTTCTGCAGCGCGGCGATCTCCAGCCCGATCAGCTTGTAGAGCCGCATCTCCAGGATCGCCGTCGCCTGCGCGTCGGTAAAACGAAGCTGCTCCGCCTGCTTTTTCGAGGCGCGCGATTTAAACTTGATGCCCTCGGTAACGCCGTTTACCAGACATTCTTTCGCCTGCTCGCGGCTCTTGCTTCCGCGCAGGATCTCGATAATCAGGTCGATAACGTCGCAGGCTTTTATCAGCCCCTCCTGGATTTCCCTCTTTGCCTGCTCCTTCTCCAGCAGCGTCTGATACTTGCGCGTGTTCACCTCAAACTGGAAATCGATGTGATGCTCAATGATTTTTTTCAGACTGAGCGTTTCCGGTCTGCCGTCCGACACCGCCAGCATATTTACGCCAAAGGTATCCTCCAGGCGCGTCTTTTTGTAAAGCATGTTTATCAGATTATTCGTGTCGGCGTTTTTGCGCAGCTCCAGCACAATGCGGATGCCGTCCTTCGACGACTGGTTGGAGATATCAACGATATCGGTCGTCTTTTTCGTCTCCACCAGAGCAGCCACGTCGTTTAAAAATTTGCCGATATTGGCGCCGATCATGGTATAGGGAATTTCGCTGATGACAAGGTTTTCTTTTCCGTTCTTTCCCTTCTCCACCTCCACCTTGCCGCGGATGCGGATTTTGCCCGTGCCGGTCTTGTAAATGTCCGGCAGTTCGTCCTTGTTGACCACGATGCCTCCGGTGGGAAAATCCGGCCCCTGAATGTACTGCATCAGCTCTTCCGTCGTGATGTCGCTGTTTTTGATGGTGGCAATGACCGCATCGATCACCTCACCGAGATTGTGCGGCGGAATGCTCGTCACCATACCGACCGCGATACCGTCCGCACCGTTGATCAGAAGGTTTGGCAGGCGCACTGGAAGCACCTCCGGCTCTTTTTCCGTCTCGTCAAAGTTTGGAACGAACGGAACCACGTTTTTATCAAGGTCGGCAAGAAATGCCTCCTGCGTGACTTTTTGCAGACGCGCCTCCGTGTAACGCATCGCCGCGGCGCCGTCCCCTTCGATGGACCCGAAATTTCCGTGTCCGTCCACCAGAGGAAGTCCTTTCTTGAAATCCTGCGCCATAACGACAAGCGCCTCATAGATGGAGCTGTCGCCGTGCGGATGATATTTACCCATCGTATCGCCGACGATACGCGCGCATTTGCGGTATGGGCGGTCGTAGCGGATACCCAGCTCATACATGTCGTAGAGCGTCCGGCGCTGTACCGGCTTCAGCCCGTCGCGCACATCCGGAAGCGCACGTGCCACGATGACGCTCATCGCATAATCAATATAAGATTTTTGCATGATCTCCGAATACTCTGTCCGGATGATCTGCTGCTGTGTGTTTTCCATATATTTCTATTACCTCATATTACCTCAAATTTCCTTTTTTTGCGAGAAGCCGCTTTTTCCGGAATCCACTCACCGATATGTCCCGGAATGTCTTTTTGCTGCCCGGCGCCGCTCATTTTCCCAGACGCCAGACGCATCTTACCACCCCGCCGCCTAAAACGCCTCCTCCGCCTGGAAGAGCTTATATATCCAGCTCGGCGTCCTTTGCGTGCTCATAAATGAACGCCTTGCGCGGCGGCACTTCGGTGCCCATCAGCATTTCCGTGACGCTGGATGCCATGCGCGCATCTTCGATCTCTACGCGCTTGAGTACACGCGTTTCCGGATTGAGCGTCGTCTCCCAGAGCTGCTGCGCATCCATCTCTCCGAGACCCTTGTAGCGCTGCAGCGTAAAGTTTTTATGTGTCTTCCGGTATTTTTCCAGCGCCTTGTCGTCGTACAGATATTCCTCCGGTCCGCGCGACGGCATCGCTTTGTAGAGCGGCGGCATTGCAATATAGATGTGCCCCTCGTAGATCAGCTCCGGCATAAAGCGGTAGAACAATGTCAAAAGCAGCGTGCTGATATGCGCGCCATCCACGTCGGCATCCGCCATAATGATAATTTTGTCGTAACGCAGCTTCGAGATATCGAAGTCATTTCCATAGCCTTCTGAAAATCCGCAGCCAAAAGCGTTGATCATTGTCTTAATCTCCGCGTTCGCCAGCACCTTGTCGATGCTTGCCTTCTCCACGTTGAGGATTTTTCCGCGGATGGGCATGATTGCCTGGAAGTTACGGTTGCGCGCCATCTTTGCGGAGCCGCCCGCAGAATCTCCCTCTACGATAAAAATCTCGCACAGCTCCGGTCTTCTGCTCTCGCAGTTTGCCAGCTTGCCGTTGGAATCGAAGGAATACTTCTGCTTCGTCAGAAGGTTCGTCTTTGCCTTCTCCTCGGTCTTTCGTATTTTTGCCGCCCGCTCCGCGCAGGACAGCACCTTTTTTAAAGTTTCCAGATTGCGGTCGAAATACAGCACCGCCTCGTCGCCGACCACCTTGGCGACCGCCTTCGCCGCGTCCTGGTTGTCAAGCTTCGTCTTTGTCTGCCCCTCAAAGCGCGGCGCCGGATGCTTCACAGACACCACCGCCGTCATGCCGTTGCGGATATCCGCGCCGGTAAAATTGGCATCCTTTTCTTTTAAAATGCCAAGCTCTCTGGCGTAGGTGTTCATGATCGCAGTAAATGCCGTCTTAAAGCCCGTCAGATGCGTGCCGCCCTCCGCGTTGTAAATGTTGTTGCAGAAGCCAAGCACGTTTTCATGAAATTCGTTCACATACTGGAACGCACACTCCACCGTGATGCCGTCCAGCTCGCCCTTCAGGTACACCGGCGGCTCCTGTACCGTCTCCTTGTTGCGGTTTAAATCCTTTACAAAGCCCACGATGCCATCCGGCTCATGATATTCCAGATGCTCGACCGTCTCACCCCGCCGGTCTTCAAAAATGATCGTCAACGCCGGGTTTAAGTATGCCGTCTCGTGCAGGCGGCTCTTGATCTCCTCCGCCGCAAACTGTGTCTTTTCAAAAATTTCCGGATCCGGCAGAAAATTGATGCAGGTACCGGTTCTTTTCGTCTTCCCGATCACCGGAAGCAAGCCCTTCTCCAGTTCCACCACCGGCACGCCCCGCTCGAAGCGGTCGTGGTGGATCTGTCCGCCGAGGCTCACCTGCACGTCCAGATACGTGGAAAGCGCGTTTACCACCGAAGAGCCGACTCCGTGCAGACCGCCGCTGGTTTTGTAGCTGTCATTATCAAATTTTCCGCCCGCATGCAGCGTCGTGAACACCAGCCGCTCCGCCGGGACGCCCTTTTCATGCATATCCACCGGCACGCCGCGCCCGTCATCGTTCACCGTTGCGGAACCGTCCTTTTCCAGATATACCTCAATCTGACTGCAATAGCCTGCCAGATGCTCATCCACCGCATTATCTACAATCTCATAAACCAGATGGTTCAATCCCTTTCTGGAAACGCTGCCGATATACATGCCCGGCCGCTTGCGGACCGCCTCCAGTCCCTCCAGCACGGATATACTCGCCGCGTCATATGTCTTTTTTGCCATAAATCACTCTATCCTTTATTTAAATCATTTCCAGTTTATTTCCTTATGCATTATAACAACATCCCGCAAAAAAATGCAAGCAGAAATGAAAAGCCGTCGCCCGGCGGGGTGACGGTCTGTTACTGTTCACTCCGTTCCAGTAACCTTCGCAAATCCATTTAAAATTCGCTTCGCGAATGGGATTTGCTCACGCTTGAATCACATTCTCACGCCTCAAACAGCAGGTGTTTTGAGGCTGGCGTGAACAATAACGACGGTCTTTCTAGAAGCAAGTGTTTCAGTCATTTCTGTATTTTTCTCTCAGTTTTCGCAGTTTCAGACCGCAATAAACAAACAGATAAAGATATAGCAGCGTCAGAACAGCAAACAGCACTGTGAACACGCTTGCAAGGGAATCGCTGGTCTCCATGCTTTTGATAAAATTCGGAAACACACAGCAGAGGAAGATTATCATAAGCGGAAGCAGCCGGGTTTTCATTACATGATTGATCAATTCCACTCTTGATTCGTTGTCGGAGAAAATTTCTCCATCCTGTTCGGAATTTGTTTCTGATAACGGTTTCCGGAAATATAGCCATCCAACGCATCGCCCGATATATTCCCAGCCATAATCCCGGAACATCTGAAAATAGTGACTGTTTTCTGTGTTATTTTTATAGTCCAGCCGATACGCCACATTTTCCGGCGTGCACTGCTCGAAAATATAGAAGCACGGCGGAATCATTTTCGATAGTTTCCATCCGTTTTTATGCTGCTCATGCAGCCAGGCTTCTTCCTCCTCGTAATCCGCGATGGTAAAAAAGCGTATAACCGTTTTTCTGTTATTCATTTACTCCCTCTCCTTTGCTATTTTTATACAAACGTTCTATACGTTTCAGTTCAAGATTTAAGATTTCTTTTCCAAGCTCTGTAATCTGATAAATTTTTCTTTTTTCTTCTTCCCTTTGAAAGGCAATCAGCCCGTCTTTTTCCATTTTCGAAAGCGTTCCGTACATCGTACCCGCACTGATGATCAACTCTCCGTCTGTCATCTGCCTGACCTGGTGGCTGATTCCGTAACCATGCTGCGGCTGCTGGAGACAGAACAAAATATAAAAACCGCTTTCCGTCATCGGTACATAAATTCGTTTGATTTTACTATCCATATACATCCTCACTATTTCACTTCGATATATCGAGGTTCTATATATAGTATATCGAAGTCCGATATAATTGTCAAGAAGTTTCCAACAAAAAACGACAGAGATTTTGTTCTCTGCCGCTTTGCTATCTGATACATTCTTCGATTCCGCCTGTTCATTTCCCGTATCACCTTAATACATGTCCAAAACAGCTAAAATGCCATCTATATCCGGCGTCATCATATGTTTGTTGCCATTTTCACACTGTCTCAGATAGTCCTGACACGCCATAACAATTCTGCGTTCATTTTTAGTTAATATATTCAAAACAGCAGAATAATAAGCATCTCCGCCGACAGGATATGTATCAATGTACTTCTTACTCACTGGAAACAATTTTATATAATGAACTCCATGACGATATTTCGGTTTTGTTTTCTTATTGGGCGGCAGAGGAAAATAGTCTTTCTTTGGCACTGACGGGGATATATTAGACCTCAATGGAACAACAAAGGTTCCCAGATTTCCTTTATATCGCAAACGAATAAGCAAAACACATGGCCTACCCTTTTCATTAAATAACAGTTCATCCGCTACTGAATATTTATTACATAAATCATAAAATTCTTGTTTCACCTTGACCAGTTTTATCATATGTTGCTTTTCATCCTCCAATATAACAATAACTCCACGAAAGTGGAGTTATTGTTATTTCATACAATTAGATGATATTCGAAATTATAGTCCCGTCATCTGCGGAGACCAGACATACAATTGAGCGATATTCGAAATTTATGACCCGTCGCTCCCGGAGTCAAAACATACTGTTGAATGATATTCGAAATTATAGTCCCGTCATTCACGGAGACTGTGCATACCGAAAACAAACTGTTTTCTTGTTTTTATTATACCCGGATAATTCAAAAATTGTCAATAAAATTTTTAATGAAAAACAACCCGAATCGCGCCCCAATATTCATGATTATTAAGAATTTGTAAGCTAATATTAAGCTTTTCCCGTGATACAATAAAGACAAACCTCTCCCGTGCTTCAGGGTAGGGTGCGGGAAATCTTGCGGAAACGAATTGAAGGAGGACGTGAAAATGAAGAAGAGAAGATTTGCAGGAATCTGTATAGCGGTTTTGCTTGCCGGGATGACCGGCTGTGCAAATGAAGCTCCCGCCACGCAGACGGAAACAGAACTCAGCACACAGACGGAAAGCCGGACAAAGGCAGAAGAAACAGAAAATGTTTCTGCCACTGCTGCAAAGGATTCGTCAGACAGCGTGGAAGATGTCGCCGGGCAGGGCTTTGTTCCGCCAAAGGGTTCCCGTGTTGACAGCAACGGAAATATTGCCACTCCCAGCGGAGAAACCTTTTCAAAAGACGGCGGCTGGGCTGTGCCGGAGGGCGGACACGTCGATTCCCAGGGGCGCATCATCGACAAAAACGGAAATGTCATGGGCGGCGGCGCCCCGGTCGGTTCCAAAGGATAGCAACAGATAAATCAAGTTTTTGCATTTCAGTGCACAAACTTGATTTTTTCATAAGTTTATGCTATACTCTTATCACAAGGAGGTATGGCAAATGATTGATACTCATAAACTCAAAAAAAGAGATTTATACCTAAATAAGATTATAGCATTTCAGGACACCGAGCCAGTGAAGGTTGTTACCGGAATCCGCAGATGTGGCAAATCCAGCCTGCTGAAACTAATGACCATTCACCTAAAGGAAAATGGAGTTACTGACGACCAGATTCTTGAAATGAATTTTGAATCACACGCTTATAAGAATATGAATAGCGATTCTTTCTACGAATATGTCAGGCAGCATATCATACCAGATAAAAGAATGTACCTCTTCTTCGATGAGGTTCAGCGTGTTCCTGACTGGGAGGATGCTGTGAACTCTTTCCGTGTTGATTTTAATTGCGATATTTATGTCACGGGTTCAAATGCCTACATGCTCTCCTCCGAATATGCCACCTATTTATCTGGCAGATGCGTAGAAATAAAGATGCTGCCTTTGTCTTTCTCTGAATTTTTATCATTCCACGATTTTGAAATAAGAGAAACGAAAAGTGCCTGGGGCAATACACGCAAACAAGCTATTGATAAAATGGGAAATTATTATGAACTCCATGAGGTTTTTGATGCATATATGCGGTTTGGCGGAATGCCGGGCATTGCTGACATAGGCTTAGACCAGGAAAAAGCACTGGTGCTGCTGGAGGGCATCTACTCTACCGTTATTATGAGAGATATTCTCGAACGCGAAAATCGCAGAGGTCAAAAGAGAATCACCGACCCTGTTCTTTTGAAAAAGATTACCATGTTCCTTGCTGATAACATCGGAAGCAACATTTCTGTTTCTTCTATCGGCAACACCCTGGTGAATGAAGGACTTCTTGAAGACGGGAGGCGAAAAGGAACCCCAAGTGCTCACACTGTACAGGCTTATGTAAATGCACTGCTGGAGGCATATTTCTTCTATGATGTCAAAAGATTCGATATCAAAGGAAAGGAATTCTTACGTACCCTTGGGAAATACTACATTGTTGATATTGGACTCAGGAACTATCTGCTTGGATTCAGAGACCGTGATAGCGGTCATGCGATAGAGAATGTTGTTTACTTTGAACTGCTTCGTCGGGGATATGATGTTTCTATCGGTAAGGTAGATAATTCCGAAGTTGATTTTATCGCAACAAAGGCAGACGACAAACTTTATGTTCAGGTCACGGAAGCAATGACCAGTGAAGACGTTCGCAGGCGGGAATTAGCACCACTCCAGAAAATCAGCGATAACTACGAAAAAATCGTTCTTTCCCTGAATACCGGAATGGATTCTTCCTATAATGGTATAAAATCCATCAACCTGATTGACTGGTTGATTTCTGTCTAAAGATTTACCCCCTGCTATGCAGGGGGAATTTTTACTGTGGCACAGGAAAAATCCCATCTCTGCATCAGCAGCGGTGGGATTTTGTTGTATCTTCACATATTGGAAACCACAGTTCTATCCAGTAGGTATCCTCCAGGATTCCGACCCTGGCGGAGCCGCCCATTTTTTCCATCATCATAGAGACGTTTTTCACACCAATGCCGGTTCCGGCAACGTAGCTGTCCGGCATGGCTCTTCCGTTTGCGATAAGAACCTCCACCTGGTCCGCCCCGCAGGTAAGCTCTATCTGCACCGCGCGCTCCCGGTCGCCGTATTTTTCGATATTGGAAATGATGTTGTTCAGGATACGCCCCATATAATCGGTATTTACCCGTATACGGACATTTCTCCACTCCAGCCCGTCCGCGTTTACCGAAAAGCCGTCGTCCGCTAAAAGGGCGCACAGCTCCGAGAGGTAATCCCCCAGCACGCTGCGGATATCCTCCGGCGGCTCCAGCTCTGTCTCTTTCTGGGAATCAATAAAAAAGAATTCAAACATCCGGTCAGACATCGATTTTATCTGCAGGATGCGGCTGTACGCTTTCTCAATGTATTCCCCGCTGACATTTCCCTCCCGCTCCTGCTTTCTTAAAATCTCCATATACGTCAGCAGCCCTGTCAGCGGCGTGCGCAGGTCATGCGACATGCCGACCACCAGCTTTTCCTGCGCCGCGCGCAGCTCCTTCTCTGTCTGCTCATGCTCCTTTAACTCCTGCCGCATACTGTCCAGTCCGCGTGCGAGCTGCGCCAGCTCATCCTCTCCCTGTATCGTCACCTTCTCCTCCAGATTTCCCAGGCTGATTACCGCCACCTCGCGCTGCAGACACTGGATATACCGCACATCCTCCTGCATTCCCTGGATAAAGACACCCAGACAGGCTGCAAAGCCAAGCATCACCGTGATACCAAAGATGAAGTGAAAGTACTTTTCTGCCAGACCGCTATACAGATAAACAAAAGCGTCTCCATCTGCAAAGTGAACGACCTCCGTATATTTTCTTGCATACTGGCTTATGCCGCTCGCCCAGACGCCTGACCCTTCCTCCGTGCCGCGGCTGTCCCTGTCCTTTACTTTGCTGTCAAATAAAATTTCATCCTCACGGTAAACTTTCAGTTCCGCAAACCCGTTTTCTTCTGCCCATTTCCGGATTTTGGCAGCATCTGTCGCCGCCAGGTGATTCCTGTCTGCATAAATCTGGAGCGCTTCCAGCCCTTTCTCCTCCTCATGATAGAGCAGAAAGCTCCACTGCGTATCATACTGCAGAATATTCACGCTCCCAAAATAGAGCACAACAAAAACAAACAGACCAACGCCCAGCCCACGCAACAGGCGCGTTACCATCTTTCCTGTCAGGCTTTCCGCACGAAATCTGTCTGTCAGAGCAGTACCCCTTTTCACACGTATTTTATCTGCCAGGGCGGTATCCCTTTCCCCATGTATTTTATCTGCCAGAGCGGTATCTCTTTCCGCACGTACTTTATCTGCCAAGGCGGTATCCCTTTCCCCATACGGTTTCGATAAGCTTCGGATTCTGCGCATCCTCCTCCACCTTTTTTCTGAGCCTGCGGATATGCACCATCACTGTGTTTGCAGAGCCGAGGTCAAACGGCTCCTCCCATGCGCTCTCATAGAGATTGCGCGCGGAAAATATTTTCTGCGGATATTCCATGAAAAGAAGCAGCAGCCGGTATTCCAGTTCTGTGAGATTCACTTCCTCTCCCCGCACAAACACACTGTTCTGTATGGTGCAGATACGGATGTCCCCCTTCCCCAGCCATTCGGGCAGATTGCTCTTTTCCTCCTGTGCTGCTTTGTCGTAAACGTTGCGCCTGCGCAGCAGCGCCTTTACCCTGGCAAGCAGCTCCGCATAGGAAAACGGCTTTACCAGATAATCGTCCCCGCCCGCCGTCAGACCGATTACCTTATCGGATTCCTGCTCTTTTGCCGTCAGAAACAGCACCGGCACATTCGATACCTTGCGGATTTCCTCACAGGTCCTGATTCCGGAGATTCCCGGCATCATAATGTCCAGTATTACAAGATGAGTATTCTCCGTCAGTTTTTCCAGCCCCATCCTGCCGTTTTCCGCTTCCTCCACGTGATACCCCTCTCCCTCCAGCAGAATGCGCACACCCTCCCGGATTGCCGGGTCGTCTTCAATCATCAGTATGTTGTTATGATCCATCCAGACCGCCTCTCTTTCCTGTATGATAAAGCCTGCGCAATCAGACATAAATGGTTGTTCCGTTATCTTACCGCCTCATAGGTCCACACCCGGCTGCACTGACTACGGATGACCTCCGGCTCCCATGCCCGGGTGCTGTTTTTCCGGCTGAACGGGTCATTAATCAGCAGTTTTCCATCGGCATATCCTCTGACCACAATAAAATGCCCCGTATCCGTAAAATCTCCCGGTCCCATCGCGCAGATAACAAGCTTGCCATCGCCCAGGTACAGCTTCATCGCCTCTTCATCATATAGCTGCTCTTCCGTAACCATCACCCCATATTGCGGGGCTATATCTTTTAAAAATGCCCAGGAGGTTCCTACGCCCTCCACATAATACCCCTCATCCAGCGCGCGCTGCGCCAGCATGTCGGGCGTAAGGCTCTCGTCCCGCGTGAGACTGTAGAGCACCATCGACAGGCAGGTTGGTCCGCAGCCGGATAGCCCGATATTGATTTCTCCATATGGTGCATACCCCCAGCGCGCATCCCATTGCAGAAAAAGCGGGCACTGCTCCCGGCTTTCCGCCTGCGTAATGCCGCCGTAAGCTCTCGCCTCAATTGTCAGATATCCTTCCACAAAATCAAGAAGCTCGTGATTCCGCTGTAAGGCGCTGATTAATTCTGCAGGATAAAGATTTTCCGTCAGTGCAGCTTTTTCTATATTAGCATCCGCCTGCGGTACACCGACAAGTATTTCTTCTCTTGCCAGAACCGCCGCCGGTTTCCGGCACAGTCCAACAGCCACTATAACTGCTGTCGCACAAACTATACATAATCCTGTTTTCATTTCCGCTCCCTTCCGCAGACCGCTCCCGTCCTGCCTGCCTTTCTCATCCAGCATACCGCCAGTACCCCTGTCAGTAAAAAGCCAAGCATGGAAGGCAGCGCCCTGTATATGGTATTCATTCCGGGCATACCTATAAGCAGCCAGTTGTCCGTTTCCAAGGTATAAGTCCAGATAGCCGGAAAACTCTGGTTTGTATCAATATGCAAAATTTGTCCGTCTCCCGCAAAAATGCTATACAGCGCATGAATCAGTACCGCCGACCAGATAGAACCGCTCTCACAGACAACCAGCGTCAGCACCGTCCCCATCAGAAATGTTCCCAGTATCGTCAGAAGCGCGTCTTTCACATTCAAAAATGACATTGCCATACACTGGATCAGGGTATATGTGAAAACAGATGCCGCTGCCGCGCCTTTTTTTCCAAAACCAGTCTGCAACGCGTGAAAGGCAAGCCCCCGGTAAAGCAACTCCTCCGTCACAGCCGCCCGTATGCCCTGTCCAAAAACATTCGATACGAAAATTCTGGCCAAATCCTGCAGCGTGGGATTTTCGAATGCCAGCGTTCCCTTCACACAAAACAGGTAGAACATATCTACTGCAGCAGGAAGAAGCACGGCGACAATACACCAGCGCCGCAGAAACAGTGGTTTTCTGCAATAGACATCCGCCAGAGAAATCTTCATCACATATTTTGTATAAAGATAAACTGCCGTAAATACGCTCCACAAATTCAGACAATTACCCGCAAGTTCTTTCACAACAAGAGACGTATCCATTCTCCATGCCACTCTGCTGAAAGAAACTGTAAAAATATGAATCAGGAACACTGCCGCCACATGCAGAAGCGCTTTTGCTTTTCTTTGCATAACTCATCCCCGTTTTCGGGCAGATGCAAAAAGCTCCGCCCATTTTCTTTCTTTATTCCGATTTTACTATTGCTGCTTCCGGCTGTCAATCTAATGAGCCGTCTGTAAATTCCGTTTCATCTGTTATGGCAGTCATCCAGCCTGATATTTCACCGGTCTGCTTTTCCATTATTCACGGTGCATCAACTGCGGGAAGAAGTGCATTTACATTGACGGTTGTTTCTGTTCTGGTTGTAAAGCTTCCATCGATTTCTACTCTTTCCACAGTTTCTCTTTCTGTATCTGATACTGCTATCACGTCACCTGCTTTCACAAGACAGGTAAAGTCAACGTATGATGCATCCTCGTTATAGTAGTACGCGTCGTCCACGCGCTCCTGCCGGAAGCTGTAAAACTCTTCTTTCAGATAACCACCCTCTTCCCGCAGAAGGGAAATATCATAAATGCCGGTATCACGCAGCCAGACACCCAGATCTTCCGCCTGGAATGTACCGTCCCCGTTTATCTCTGTAACAATCTTTTTCACATTCCGGTTTTCATAATCCGTGAAAATATCGTTGCGGCACATTTTGTACACATTTCCCCCAATGTTGCGTGCCTTTACCGGCACCGTCAGCACAGCCGCCAGTGCCAGAGCCAGACATATCCTCCTTGCCATCATACTTTTGAAAACTGCTGTTTTTTTCATTTTTACCTTCCCCCTTCCTGTTCTGCTTTCAGCATACCAGAAAATTCTTACTTTCCAAATGAAGATTTCTTACGATTTCTTAACCCGTCTGTCCTCATGTAAACTACCTGCATAAATCCTCTGCTACAGCATAGCTTATACACATTTTTCTCATGCAGTCGCCGCCACCCGTAAATGCAGGCGAGTTTTGGTTTCGGGCATTTCCATTTTTCGGAACACGAAAAAATCCAATGCTCTCAACATGCTAAAGCCCATACCTACAGGACCTGCCACCGGCAGCTCCTTTCGGATGCATGGCAACAAAAACCGGGCGTTTTACCCGGTCTTGTATTTCTGTATGTCGGATTATATTCTATATTTTGTATCAGGGCAGTTTAGCCGGACTGTTGCTATATTTTTACCTTCAGCGCAAGTATTACTGCCGCAAGACACTCTCCCGCCCCAAGGTAAAAGCTTTCAATAAAGCCCTGCAGCGGCTTCTGCTTTTCCGTGAGCAAAAGCAGAAGCAGAGACTGGCGCTCTTTCTGGAGAAAATCGGACCAGAAACCAAAATCTGACCATTTGGTTGGGATCATGTCTGCCGGAAGGCTGATCTGTCCGGCGATCAGCCAGAAAAAAAGCACCGCGCAGACCGCCGTTGCTGCCAGAAGAAAAAGCCCTGCGCGCTCCCGGCGGTATGCCGCAGCAGCCTGCAGGCAGCGCATCAGCAGACGGCAGCCCAAAACAAGCGGGACCAGAAGGACAAGCAGACCCAGGATCCAGCCAAGCGTGTCCATGCGCACAAACTTCCCGTCCAGCGCGTGGCGCGCCATAAAGTCCTGCCGCAGATTTTCGTAGGAGACGCTGCCGCCCGTCGAAACCGTCAGATTGGTAAACTTTGCGTCGGAACTGCTCTCCTCATATACCACCGTATCCTCCGCATCGTACAGGATCCCGCGGATGGTCTTCTTCTTTCCCGAAAGCTCCACCGACAGACCAATGACGTTTGTATTTCCAAACAATTTCTGCGCGGTATTTGCGTCGATCAGGCAGCCGTCGCGATCATCCGCATCCAGCCGCGCCGTTCCCTCCAGAATGAGATCGGAGCGTCCGCAAACCGCCACCGCCGCCACGGTATGCGTGCGCGCCAGATCGACATTTTCCGCCTTTACCTCGTTTTCCTGGCTCCAGGCGGCAAACTCGCGCGGCTGCTTCTGCTCCTGCTCCGTCCTGCGCATCGTTTCCACGTCCGCTCCCGTCAGCGGGCTGCTCTCCAGCAGGATCAGCGCTGTCCGCTCACATGCCGTAAGGATTCGCGTCTGCCGCTGCGCAAGCACATACAAAAGCAGGATCGCCGCAAAAATCAACGCCCGGAAAATTCCTTTTCCATATTTTTTCATATCATTCCTCAATCAGCCGCACACGGCTTCCCGCAGAAATTGCCTTGTCCGCGGATACGATCACCTGCTGATCTGACGAAAGAGAGCCGGGCTGCAGCGCAGCGCTCGTCTCGTTCTTATCCAGCACCGTCACCTCCAGGCGCGTCGCCGTCAGCTCCGTTCCCAGCACCGTGCTGCTCTCCGAGAGCACATAAACATAGTATTTCCCGCTCTCCTCATAGAGCGCCTGTATCGGGATGCAGCAGTCGTAGGTCTCTGAGATACGCGTCGATTCCAGCGTCGCCGAGGTGCCGGCTTCCAGCGAGTTTTCCGGGAGCTGCACCGTCACGTCCAGAAGATCAGCATTTTCCTCGTTTTTGCGCACAGAATCCACCGTCAGGTCCTCCAGCGTATCCGCTTTTTTATTGTTCGCCTTAACGGTCGCGTCGTCGCCCTTGGCAATATATGTTTCCTGGCTCTCATCCACCTGCACCACCAGCTTGTTGCCCGCCGCCGTGTCAGAGAGCAGCATCGCCGTACCGTCCGGCGTCTTTTCCCCCGTCATCAGATTAATCTTCGTGACGGTGGCGTCGATCGGCGCCGTCACCTTTCCCTCTGCCTCCAGAAGCGTCTCCAGCTTTTGAAGCGTCAGCTCCTCCTGCTCGCGGGTGATCGCGTCGATCTCGCCGGTGCTGTCGGTTCCCTCCGGCGCGTTGGCGTCCTCGATCGCCCTCCCTGCACTGCGCAGGCTGTCGTTCGCCGCCGTCACCGCATCCTCGTACGTCTGCTGCTTCGCCTCGATCTCCTCCTGAAGCTGTGCCTTCATCTCCTCCACATTGGTCTGCGCGCCCGCCGCCTTTTCCTGCTGGTAAGAAGCAAGCGCTGCGTCGGCGTCCGCCTTTTCCTGTTCCTTTACGTGGATCTGCACCTCCGCCGCATCTAAAAGATACTGATTTTCCTGGCGGATGCGCTGTTCTAAAAGCCAGGGATCCTGCGTCTGTCCTTCCGTCTCCCCGTCAATGATCTGCTCGCCATCATCGTCCGCGTCGGAGCCGGAGGTCGAAGGCTGACTGGTATCCGGCGTAACCGCTCCCGTGTTAGGAGTACTGAGCTGACCGTCCGTATCCGGAATCAACGTTTCTTCCGTATCCTGGGTCGACGCTTTTTCCGTGTCCGGCGTGGCGGTCGCTTCCGTGTCCGGCGTGACGACTGCTTC
This sequence comes from uncultured Marvinbryantia sp., assembly GCF_905201705.1. Classification (GTDB taxonomy): domain Bacteria; phylum Bacillota; class Clostridia; order Lachnospirales; family Lachnospiraceae; genus Marvinbryantia. Next base: position 54,743 of record NZ_CAJKOX010000019.1, on the reverse strand, counting down.
CGTATCTGTTGCAAACGTCATCTCTGCTTCCGGGGCAGACGACTGGCTAACATCCGACGCACCTGTATTCGCTGTCACCGGCGTCCCGGCGTCCAAAGCAGACGGCTCATTCTCCCCTGCGGCAGTCTCATCGCTCATCTCCGGCGTCTCCCCGGAGAAATGGATTTCCGGCTCCGTTATCATCAGGCTCGCCGTCTCCTGTCCGTTCGTAAGGTTCGCCAGCGCCTTTTTCACCGCCTCGTCGATTGCCTTCTCCAGCTCTTCTTTATATTTGACTGCCTCCTCGTATTCCTCCTTTTTGTCCTCACAGGTCTGCTTCAGCACCTCCTCCACCGCGTCGGTTCCCGTCTGGCTGCCGTCGCTCTTTTCCAGTGCCTTCAGCTTATTCTTTGCCTTCTGTAATTCCGCCGCGGCGCGTGAAACCGCCGTATTCCCCTTGGATGCCGCCACGCCGTAATCCTCCGCCGCACGCCCCTGGCTGATCGCGTTCCGCTGCGCCTGTGCCGCCCGGCTGCTCGCCTTGTCCTGCGACTGCAGATCGGCTTTTTTCATCTCCTGCTTCTGCTTCAGGATCTGTTCCTTCAGACTGATCAGATCAATTTCAAACAGCAGGTCGCCCTTCTTCACCTGCTGTCCCTCCTCCACGTAGATGCTCTTCACCGTCTGCCCCGCCAGCGTGGAGACTGCCTGCTCGCGGTTCTGCACCACCGTCCCGGTGCCCGTCACCGTGTGATTGACTTTTCCGCGCTCCGCCTTTTTCACCGTCACCTTTGCGACGCTCAGACTGTCCGCAGCCCGCGACAGAAAGGTAAACAGCAGCATCGCCGCCAGAAAACCGGCGAACGCCCCGATCACTCGCTTCTTCATATTGCCCTCCTCTATTCCTTCACCGCAGACGCCGCGATGCCCTGCTCCAGATAATCCTGCCCGAGCAGAAAAACAAACACTGCCGGGATTAATGTGACAACCGAGCTTACAAAGGCGATCCCCGCCTTCTCAAGCCCGATGTTCGGCAGAAACAGCGGCAGCGGCCACAGCGTCTTATCCTTTAAAAATGTCAGCGGCTGCTCGATCAGATTCCAGTATTCCAGGAAATTCAGCACCAGTGCGGATATGATGCCGCCCGAACCCAGCGGAAGCCCGATATACAGAAAGATTTGCAGACTGCCTGCACCATCCAGTTTCGCCGACTCAATGATTGCCTCCGGGATCCCCCGGAAAAACCGGTACATGATAAACACCGGAAAGGTCGAAAACACCGCCGGAAGAATGATCCCAAGGTGCGTATCCAGAAGCTTCAGTTTATCCAGAACCAGATAATCCGAGAGCATCCGCACCTGGAACGGCATCATCATCAAAATAATGTACAGGGTATAAAGCGGCTTCCGAAACGGAAAATCAAACCTGGCAAATCCCCACGCCGCCGGAACCCCGATCAGAAGCTGCCCTGTAAGCACGCCCGCCGTCAGCTTGACCGAATTCCAGAACATCACAAAAAATTCCGGGGTATCCAAAAGCAGCTCCACGTAATTCTGCAGCGTCGGGTACTGCGGAAGCAGCGCCCAGCCAACGAAGCCTTCGCTGCTTCCGAGCACCGGTCCCAGTCGTTCCTTCAGCTCCGCACTGTCCATCAGCGCGCCCGTCAGAAGAAAGAGCACCGGGTAACAGCAGACTGCAGCCAGCAAAATCAGCGGAAGCAGGATCAATTTGTTCTTCATCCGCATCTCACTCCTTCTCCCATGCGCGCTGCAGCAAAAGCACCAGCGCAAGGATCACCGCGGCGTTCACCACCGCGCCCGCCGACATTTTATCGATAGACAATTCCCGGAACCAGTTGTTAAACACATGCTGCATCATATAAATGCTCCCGTGCGGGTAATCGCCCGCCACCAGGTACGCCTCGCGGAACACCTTAAACGAATTCAGAAAGGACAGCACGGCGATCGTATAAAGCGAAGACAGCAGGTTCGGCATCGTAATGCTGACAAAGCAGCGCCACTCGCCTGCGCCGTCTACCCGCGCCGCCTCGTAAATGCTCTCCGGAATGCCGGAAAGCCCCGCAAGCCAGAGAATCACATCGTAGCCGAGATTCTTCCAGATATAGCTGAACACCAGCACCCCGAACGCATAGTCCAAATTCATCCAGTCGATCGCCCCCACGCCGAAAACGGACAAAAGCCCGTTTAACATGCCGCTCCTGGCAAACAGCAGCCTCCACAGAAGCACCACCGACGCCACCGGGATCGCCATCGGCATCAGATACATACTTTTTAAAAAGCTGCCGAACCGCTTCTGCCGCTTAAGCATCACCGCCGCAGCCAGTGAGATAAGCAGCAGGAGCGGAATGCACACCACGGTGAAGCGAATGGTATTTCCCGCCGCCTGCAAAAAAGCGCTGTTGGAAAAGATCGTCCGGTAATTCTTAAGCCCGGCAAATTTTCCGCTCATCACTTCCGTAAACGAGCGCCTTACAACGTCCAGAAACGGCACCAGAATAAACGCGGTCACCCCGGCAAGGCTGGGAAGGATAAAGAAAACTCCCTCCCACTGCCTGCGCCGTCCGGATACGCCCCTTATCATACGCACCGCCTACTCCGCCAGATACAGGTCCATTTTCTGGCTGACGGTATTCACCGCTTCCTCCGCGGTGATTTCTCCCGTAATGCATTTTCCCGCCTGCTCCGCAATCAGCTCCTTCATCACCGCGTCGGTGAGGGACGGCGTGTCCAGGCTGTCGATCAGCTCTTTGAAATAGTCGATCTGCTCCTGTGCGGGCACCAGCGTATCAAAGCTGAATTCCTGGTAGACGCCATCCTCATCCAGCCACGAGGAACCGCCGCTCATAATAATGCGTTCGTCCTCAGAAAGCTCCCCCTTTGCCAGCTTTTCTGCAAAAAGCTCCGTATCCAGCGCCTTCTTATTCACCGGGAAGCCGCTCTCCTGGTTGACGGACTGCGCCGTCTCAGACAGCATAAACTTCACGAATTCCTCCGCGCCCTCCGTCTGGCTGCTCTTTGCCGACACGCCCACGATCGTAGCCGGAATAAATACCTTTTTTCCGCTCACCGGAGCCAGCCGGTAATCAATATCGGAATTCAATCCCATAATTGACGTCACACCCGCCAGCCCGTTCCCGGAGCCGAGATTCATAAGCTGAAGCTTTTCCGTCTCCTGTACCAGCCCCTGTGTGGAGATATAAAGCGAAAAATCATAATCATCACCATTGTCCGTCATCATGCGGAACTCCAGTTCTTCTTCCCCGTAATGATTTAAATCAAACAGCGTTTTCAGCACCGTCATATAGCCGGTCAGCATCTGCGTATCCACGGCGCCGTCCTCCGCCAGCATAAGCGGCGAGTATGCTCCGTAGAAAATATTCTGCAGCCAGTAAACGTCGCTTACCTGCAGAATGGATTTCACCTCATCGTCGGCGGCGCGGAGCTGCTTGGCCGTGCTTCCAAGACTCTCCAGATCTCCGATCTGCGCGATCGTTTCGGCATCGCCGATCAGCACCGGCACCTTAAAGCGGCTCGGAACCGCATAGACCGCCCCTTCCTCCTGGTAGATTCCGGCCACATTCTCCTGCAGCCCGTCACTGTTTAAAACCTCATTGTAAATACCGCTGATATCCTTCAGCACACCCTTTTCTATATAGGATTCCATCGGCATCCCGTCCAGGATCAGCACATCCGGTCCGTTGCCAGCCATGATCTCCGTATTTAAGGTGCGCAGGGCGTCGGAAGCCGTCACCGCATCGTCGCCCGACATGCCGATTTCCAGATCCACGTAATACTTCGGATTCTGCGTCTGGAACATGGAGATCGCCTGCTGCACCGCCGTATTATTTTCCAGCGCATACACTTTAATTTCCGTATCCGGCACCGCCGGCACGCTCCCGTCATACGCAAAACGCAGAAGCTTCGGGTTTCCGTCGTCCAGCACAGACAGTAAAACAGAACCGTCATTTAAAACAAGCATACTGCACAGGCTTACGCTCGGCTTCGCCAGCGAATTGAGCTTTCCGTCCGCGATCTGCTCCACCACCGAGCCGCCCGCGCTGTAGCGGTACATTCCCTCATCGTTTGCAAAATACAGCGTGCCTTCCTCGTTCCCGCCGCACATGACGACCGGGCTGCTTGACGTGCTTGTCCGCGTCAGATTTGCGCTGTTCGCCTCCAGCGTCTCCTTCAGCACCTCATCCTCCGTGCTCTCCTTTCCGGAGGCATAATCCAGAACCGTCACGCCGTCGCTTCCGCTGAACAGAAAAATCTTTCCGGCGCCTGTCTGGGAATATTCACAGTACGCCTCCTCTTCATTCAGCGTCTCCAGAAGTTCCCCGCTCTCATCATCCAGCAGGTAAAACGGTTCCATGCCGATCATGCTTACAAGGATTTTTCCGCTTTCCATGTATGCCATCTGGTTGACCATGCTGCCATAAGGGCTGTCCGCCTCCATCTCAGGAACCGCCAGGGTGATCCGCTTCGCTGTCCCGTCCGGCAGAATCTTGCCAAAGCACAGCGTGCCGACAGAATACTCTTCCCCGTTTTCTTCATCCTCATACCAGTATGCTAACACGCTTCCGTCCGGTGAGATCCTGGCGTCATAAACACTTGTCCCTTCCTCCAGCTCCAGCGCTTCCTCTATATTTCCCTTCTGCTCCCAGGCTGCGCCGCCGTCCTTCGAATCCCAGATCATACTTTCGGAGCCGCCCGCAGCAAGGCGCAGCGTCCCGTCCTCCATCTCCCTTATATCAAGGATGCGCATGATTCCCTCCGGCAGAGCGATCTCACTCTCCATGTAGCGCCCCATCGCGGCGCTGTCCTCCGCCGAAACGCTCTGCGCCTGGGCAGTCTGGCTTCCGGCACTCTCTGAATCCCCGACTGTCCCGCCGGATGCTGACACCTCCGTACCGCCCGCCGCAGCGCCCTGCGTATCCTGCGTATTGCCATCCTTTCCGCAGCCGCCGATGCCTGCCGCAAGCACTGCCGCCGCAAGCACTGCGGCAAGCCTTCCTTTTCTATTTCGTCTCATAAGCATTCCCCTCCGTTTTTTTACTGCACAGGCAGCGCAAAAGACCTGCCCGCAATTTCGTTACGCAAAAAGCTTAACAGACGATTCTCTAAGCATCCTCTAAAAATACAGGAAATTTTTTAGAGTATCTTTAGAGATTTCTGTGATATCATAAATCTGTGGAGGAAAAAAGATATGCGTATTTTGATGATTGAAGATGACAAAAAATTATGTGCCTCTGTGAAGTTTCAACTGGAAAAGCAGGGCTACAGCGTCGATGTCTGCCACGACGGCGAGGAGGGACTGTTTCTGATGAAGGAGCGCGCGCACGACTGCGTGCTCCTTGACCGGATGCTGCCAGGCATGGACGGCATATCGGTGCTCAGAAATGCCCGCATTTCCGGAGTGCGCACGCCTGTTATCCTGCTGACGGCGCTCGGCGGACTTTCCGACCGCGTGGAAGGACTGGACATGGGCGCGGACGATTACATTGTAAAACCATTCGCCTTTGAGGAGCTGACGGCGCGCATCCGCTCGTCTCTGCGCCGCCCGATCATGTGGACGGACGAGCATCTCCTTTCCTACGGAGACCTCAGCTATGACAGCGCCCAGAAAACGCTGACCGGACCGGCCGGCTCCTGCTCCCTCTCCCGGCGCGAGGGCGATCTGACAGAGCTGTTTCTGCGCAATCCTGCCCAGACGCTCCCCCGCCTGCTGATCCTGACGCGCGTATGGGGACCGGACGCGGAGGTTGAGGACGGAAATCTCGACAACTACATTTATTTTCTGCGCCGCAGGCTGAAATCGCTGAAAAGCACCTTAAATATCAAAGCCGTCCGCGGCGTCGGCTACCGTCTGGAGGAAAGCAATGTTTAAAAAAGTACAGGTACGTCTCACCTTTTTCTGCTCACTGACGATGGGCGTGATCCTGCTGATCATGACTATTATCTGTCTTGCCGTCTCCGAAAGGAGCCTTGGCAGCCAGAAGGAATCGGTGTTTTGCAGTAATGCCAGCAGCATTTTAAGCTATATCGACAGCCAGCAGACGCTCTCCCACACATGGCTCGCCCAGATGGAGCACAACTACGGGATCATGATCGACATTCAGGACAACGGCTCGCCGCTTTTTTACAACACGCTGCGCTCGCACGAGGCAAGCAGGGGACTTCTTGCGCTCGCACGTGCGAAAGCCGCCTCTGAATACGGGCTGGACCCGGAAACCTTCCGCCGCTCCAGCGTACTCTATCAGTACGAAGCCTTTCCGGTGACGACGGACGATCACGTGAAATACTATGTGATGGCAGCGCTGATGCCGCGCAAAAACGGGCTTCTCGACATCATCATTCTGTGCCCGGCGTCCCTGTCCGCAGCGCAGCTCATGCCGCAGCGCCTGTTTTTCGGCGCCGGGAGCGCAGCCGCCTGGCTGATACTTTCTGTTCTCGCGTGGTTCTTTATCGCGCGGATGCTGCGCCCGATCGAAGAAAACAGGCGCCGGCAGATCCAGTTTATCGCAAGCGCCTCGCATGAGCTGCGCTCGCCGCTGGCGGTCATCCTCTCCTCGCTGTCCGCCGCCCGCACAGCCGCACCTAGGGAACAGCCGCGCTTCTTCGACTCCATGGAATCGGAGGGACAGCGGATGGCGCACCTCATAGACGATATGCTGCTGCTCGCCAGCTCCGACAATAAAACCTGGCGCATCCAGCCCTCCCGCACAGAGCTTGACACCCTTCTTCTGGAAACCTACGAAAAGTACGAACCGGCGGCGCGCGAGCGGAAGCTGCACCTGCAGATTTTGCTTCCCGAAGAAGCGCTCGCGCCCTGCCTCTGCGATAAAGAAAGGATCGGGCAGACGCTCTCGATCCTCATAGACAATGCTTTCTCTTATACCCCGGCAGGCGGAACCGTCCGCCTGTGTGCAGAAGCCCTGGATAAATATTTCGCCGTCTCGGTTGCCGACAACGGTCCCGGCATCCCCGACGACCAGAAGGAAAAAATCTTCGACCGCTTCTACCGTGTCGACGACGCGCGCAGCAGCCGCGACCACTTCGGGCTTGGCCTGTGCATCGCGCGCGAGATCGTCCTGCTGCACCACGGGAAGCTGACCGTCACCGACGCGCCGGAGGGCGGCGCGGTGTTTACCCTTTTACTGCCGGTGGTGTGAGGGGCGCGCCTTGCGCATTCCCTCTGCCGCAGCAACCATAAAATTAGTTAGCAGGACAATATCCCCTGTCGTTTGCCCCGTATATGTTTTGTCAATAGTGTATACTTTTATTGTCAGGAAATACGAAGATATGTCTGATTACCTTTTAATTTGCAGAAAATAAAAAAGCTTCGAAAATCCGCACAACTTTGCGTTTCCCGAAGCTTTTCTCAGCAGTTCGTAGGGGAATCGAACCCCTGTTTCCGCCGTGAGAGGGCGGCGTCTTAACCGCTTGACCAACGAACCGTACTTCGATATATTACAACACTTTTTTCTAAAATGCAAGTGTTTTTTTAAATTTTTTTCAAAAATTTTTTTCGACTTTTTTTCGTTGGTTCCAGGCGGCAAAATTCCGCGTATTTTCAGGCTTCCGTATCTGTAACCGCTTTCCGCCCGCGATGTTTTAATTCTGAATAAAAGGCTTTTAGCTGCCTGTCGCTGATCCACTCCTGATACTTCGTTTCCAGATACTGCTCCGGCCGCACGGAGCATTTGCGCTTTGCCCTTTTTATATCCGCCTTCATCAATACTTTCAGATCGTCCGTCGTTTCAAACGACTCCCCTTCGTAATCCTTCTGCAAAGTCAGATAATACCGCTTCAGCATTCCGGACCACCGTTCTTCCAGCTTAAAAAGCTGATCAAACGCCTCAATTTTCTCGAAGATATAAGGCTCCGCTACATTCGCAGGCCGGATCCGCAGCCCATCCTGTTTTTCTTCATGATAAAATTCCAGCTTTGTTTTTTGCTTAACCACATCCAGATACGGCAAAAACACTTTGCGAAGATCCGGTCCGTTCTTCAGCGGGCTTTTACTGCCCTTATACCTCTGATTGCAGGACTTACAGGAAAAATACAGATTATACGGATGCAGCGCGAGACACGGCACGTCTGCTTTCCCAAAATAATGTTCCGCATCCTCCTCGCGCTCACTGTTTGTAACCGTCTGCAGGCAGATCGGACAATTCTGCAGCAGGCTCCGGTTTTTTCCTGCAAAAAATATCTTTGTAAGCCCTTCACGGTTAAGGGAATGTCTGCTCAGTCCGCTTAACTGAATGTGTGCGGAACACAGCGCCACCTCATAAAAATACAGAAAAAAGTCTTTGATGATTTTGCACTGTTCACTCTTCAGGTGCGGCTCGATGCTCTGAAATTCAAATGCCACCGTTCGATTCTGTTCAAACGTCATGTCGTGCGCAATTGCCCTGTATATTTTTTGCCGCTCGCTGACCGGCAGTCTGAATAACTGCCGGATCGCCTGCCGCATCGCAGCTCCATTTGCCGCATCCTTTTCATAAAGCTCATACAGCCATTTGCCGTCTGCCCCGGCAAACGCAAGCCATTCCGTTTTGACAAACGACGTGCTTGCCGTTCCTGCTGCAAAGGCAAAAAAAGAAAGCAGATAATCACTGATACATTTTAAATCTTTTTCATGACCGCTTTGGTCCATCTCCCAATACATCCAATTACCTCAGCTCTTTCTCTTTATCCAGAAGCTCATACAACTGCTCATACATACGGAAACGCTGATAGCCAGGCCCGAGTTTTTCGATATTGGCAATGATCTTTTCCGTTTTTGTCTCCCGCATCATCTTCTGAACCGTTTTTTCCGCATGTACGCCTATCGCTTCTGTTTTAAATATCTGACGTGAAATTTCATCCCGCTGTGCCGCAAAGGTTGAAATCTCAATATTACTTACCTTCGTGCGTCCGGCGGAAGTATTGTCAAACAAATGAAGCTGTTCATACAATGCGTCCGTTAAGATCAATGTGGAATGTGTCGCAATTATAAATTCATGATGCGTATCTTTACTCAACTGATAAAGAAGTCCGATAAAATCACGGTTCCACTCGTCATTGAAATGGACGTCCGGTTCATCAAATAAAAAAAGCGTATTCTCACCGCAATATTTCTGAGCCAGCAGAACCAGCCCCATGCGTGCGATCCACATCAGCTCCCCATCACTTAAGGCTTCCATTTCATAAAGACCGCGTTTTTTTCCATCCTGATATACAAAATGAATCTCGCTGATCACCCCCAGGCGGTACGCCGTCAGCAAAACCGAAATCAGGGTAAACGGATTTCCAGAAAAAAACTCCTGAAGTCCCGGATGATAAAAGCTATCCTTTATGTCTCCTTTTGTCCGGTATAGAAAAACCGCTTTTGAAATCGTCGCGGGACTCCCATCTGCCAAAACATGTTCTGTGGAAATGCCATTGCTAATATAATCTGCGCAGGCTTTCTTATGCTGTTTTCTCTCCGTCAAAAGCTCGCGCAGTATGCCGATCTGCGGCAGATCCGCCCTCTGCTCCAGCAGATCATCCTGCACGCAAAAGGAAAACGCAACCGGCGCCATATTCATCTGCAGCCGGTCCGCCAGCATCCGCCGAAACCGGCTGTATTTCTTTATGGAGGAAAGCGGCTCCTGTTCCGGAAACGGAAAAACAGCAAACACCACCGGCAAAATCACCTTTGACGTTGCCGCGTCCAAAGAAAGCACGCGCGGATTGTTATCCAGACGTTCATAGTAATTCATAATTTCACGCACCAGCTCAGCATCCGCTTCCTCCTGCCGGTTTGTCTCATCATACAGATCGCTGATCAGCGCTTCCCGCGGTGATGTCACAAAAATTTCTTCCATGGAATTATTTGCGCCGGAGCAGTAGGATACAATGCGATCCGGCAGATATTCATTGGGGATCCGCCCAAGCACACGCTCTTCGCCGTTTTTTTGAAGGATCACTGCTAATTTGGAGCTGTTTTCTCCCCTTTTTCCGGCTTCTGTCTGCGGACGCACCTGTATCTGTGTCCCGTCCGACATACTGTATTTCAGCTCAAAAGCAAAGCCCGGTGTCTCGTTTTGCATAATTCGTGTAAAAATCAGCCCGATCGCCTCCAGTACGCTGGACTTCCCGGAACCGTTTTTTCCGATCAGAAAATCTATCGCCGTCGCAGAAGACTGCTTCTGAAAATTTATTTCCAGTTTTTTCAGGCCCTTGTAGCCGTCAATCGCCAGGTAATCCAATTTCATCTGTCTTCTCCTCCTCTTTCGCCAACTCGTATTTTTGAATGGTGATCGGTTTATCTTTGGCGTCCGAAATCTCCTCTTCTCCAAGCATCAGTTTTTCTGGGACAGCCCGCGCTAAAATGCCAAGCCCCTCCAGTATTTTGACGGACGCGATCGCATCCTGAATAGATTGCGTGCGAAAATATCCCCTGTTCTCCTTTTTCACACGCTTAAATATCACATGTACCGGCAGCGGCTCCTGCGCTTCTCCGCAAATACGCAGAAGCTCGCGCTGAAACTCTGACAGATGTGTAAGCAGCTCCCGCTCACTATCGTTTAAGTATTCCTGCCATTCGCTTCTCTTTGAGCTTTCATAATTTAAAAGAAAATCCGGGCTTTTTATTTCAAAATACCGGTCCGGCTCTTTTCTCCTGCGATATGCTTCGGACAAATGTGCCGAAAATACGTAGGCAAGCATCGCGCGATAATAAGCCTCTGCTTTTTGTTCCATTTCTTTCATTCTGCGCTGCATCGAAAAGATCCTGTGCGCAATGTCCGCAATTTTTTCCTGCTCCTTCATCGGCACCGTCGGAATCCATATCATTCCCATTGCCCGCGCATCCGTCATGGTTTTCCCGCGGTACGGCTCATTTTCAAGATAACGAAAGCTGTAGTACAGCCACAAAAGCAAAAACTCCGGGCAAAGCTTGTCTTCTCTGACACGTACGCGAAACATACCTGTTCCCCATACGGTCCCCGGAAGATCCCTTTCCGCAAGCAGCGCCGGTTCGCACTCATCCGTCCGGTAACGCCGCAGCAAAAGATCTCCTTTTTTCAACTGATATCCGGCGATCGCATCCGGCTTCACAGCAGTCTGCGGATATTCATCCACACTCTGTATGCCCCAGATCCCCGGCGTAATGGTATTGATATAGGGAACTGCCGTATATTCTTCCCTGGCTGCAGACAGCCCGGCAAGAAGCGGCTCGGCAATCATCTCCTTTAAGCAGACGCAGGGCAGATCCTTCCAGCCCCTTTTCCATTTGTCATGCAGTGTCTGGAATAAAATATGCTTCACCTCTGCCCATGTGCGTTTCTGCCGTTCCACAATATCCTGCGCACGTTCCAACAGCGCTATGATACGCTTTTGTCCGTCTGTATCAGGATAAACGATCACCGTATTTTCAAGCTGCGCCTTTGTCAGGTTTGGGATTGTCACCGTATTGGCCGTTTTCTCAAGCTGCTCCTGGATAAACTGGAAATAAAAGCAGGCGTATTTGGGCAGCACCTGTGTCTCATCAAAAACCATCGCCTGAACAGCCTGATTTATCCTCAGATCCATCCCCGCAACCGCCGTTTTTCCGATCGTTCCCGACACGGATAACAGCACCGCCCCTTTCGGCACCTCGTGTCCCGCCTTCTTTGCGCCTTCGGCGGTTAAATACTGCTGCGCCTTCGTAATAACCGGCTCATTCAGATCGCTGACTCTTATCCACGGAATCCCATCGTCGCCGCTATAGTAGGCTTCCTCCGAGCGTTTCGGAGTGGCGCCCTTCACCCACAAAAGCACAACGTCTTTTAATCTGCTCTCATGCCAGTTTGTCATAGCCGCTCAACCTCCTCTGCAAACTGACGCATCTCTTTAAGCAGCCCCTCCTGTTCCCGGATCAGTTCTTCCAGCAGTGCCCGCGGATCCTCCGCCTGAAGCTCTGTGCGGCCATCCGGCTTATAGTTCTTTGGCAGCAGACTCCACTTTTCGCCCGCAACAACATCCATATCCGCAAACCAGAAGTTCTCATGTTCCCATTTCTCCGGTGTCGGCACACCTCCAAATCTCCTGTAGTCTGCCTGCATCTGACGCTGCCACTTGTCAAAATAATAATCCCGCTGATTCCAGATTTCCATTAATTGTATATCCGTCTGCTCTGTGTCTTCCTGCACATTCATCTGATAGAAAAACAGATACGGCGTCTTTCCGCTTATCCGTTCCACTCGCATAAACGGATTCGAAACAATTAAAACGCTGGCATTCGTCATCGTACTTGGATAAAAGACTTTCGCCGGCAAAGAAACGATCCCTTCCACACAATATGTATTCAGCAGCCATCGCCGCACATCCATCGTCTCCGCTTTTGTAGAAAACAAAAAACTGTCCGGCACCACCAGCACGGCCTGTCCGTTTTCTGTCAGCAGCTGCATGCTTCTCACCAGAAACAGATTGTGACGTCCTCGCACACGCCCAAGCTCTCCTGGCACAAACCACGCTCTGTCCTCTTCCCGCACGCTCTCGCTGCTGAACAGCGGATTCGTGATCACGATATCAAACGATCCGATTTCGCGGTTTTCAAGAAATTTTCCGTCCCACGTTTCGATCACCTGATTTGCCAGAACGCTTAAGATCCGCGCCGACATGCGAAACCGCGCATCCTGTTCGAAGCCGCACAGATGCGCATTTTTCAAATAATTCCCCACCGTCAGCAGCATATTTCCGGAGCCATACTGCGGATCAAAAATCCGCAGCTTTTCTCTTCCTTCATTACCTGCCGGCTCGCTTTGCAGTAATTTTACAAGCTGGAGCACAATGTAATCCGGAAGCGTATAACGGTTCAGATCTGTCTTTGTGTTTACGCAGAGATCGAACATGCTCCGCACAGTCTCGTAAAGAAATGCCGGATCGCAGACCTCCTGATAACATTCCAAAGTGGTTTGCAGGACAGCCATTATATTATTCCAGACAGAAATCGTTATGCCATTCGGGATCGTATACTGCCTGATCTTACGCACCGTCTCTGCCAACGCCCTGTTATCGTCCAGCAGATAGGCCCAGCGCTCTGTTTCTTCATAACGAATGCGCGCCTGTATTTTTTCCAGTTCTTCCGCAGACGCATAATTTGTTTCCCGCAGCTCACGGATACCGCCTTCGCCGGTGAGGCCGCAGATCAGCAAATATCCGAATGTATTAAACAGCCCGATCAAATCCTCCGAGGATTCCAGCCTGTAAAAATTAACCGCGCTTTTAAATTCCTGTAAAATCTGCTTTTTATATTCTTCCCGTCTTTCTTTGCTCACAGTCCTTTCCTTCATCCTGCAATACCCCTTTCCTATCCGCTCGTCTGTATCCTTATATTGTATTGTAACACTGAATAAAGCTTTTGTTAACCGAAAAATCGTCAAACCATCCCCTGATTTCTTTATCATCTGTCAGCAGTATGCCTCCATGCCTCCGGCAGGATAAGACCTCGTAAAGCTCCCCAAAAAACAAAGAAGCCTTTAAACACCCGGCATTCGGCATTTAAAGGCTTTTCCTTATTCTGCTTCTTCAAAAAAACAATTAATCTCCGGAATCTGATCCGGTATATCTCTTATCCGCCCTCCAGTTTCTTAAAATGCTCAAAAATGTGCATCATACACTCAGCTTTGGAATTTTCTCTGACGCAAATGATTCGCAAAGTATCCAAAAGCCAGTGTGGTAAAGAAAAACTTCATTCCGGCATTCACATAATCCAAATAAACATTCATCTCCAAAGAAACCGCATTTATTTCCTTATCCAGTAATCCAAAACGAACTGCATCCGCTACCGTTACACCGCCTCTATTACACAGATAACAAATTACCGCACTGTCCAGAGACACTTCCAGATAATTCAAAAATAACAGAATGAGAGAACGAATTATATTAGCCGACGGTTTCTGGATATCAGCCAGAAGAATTAATATGAGAAGATATGTGATCGTATCTGTCATGAAATATATTGTTAAATATTCCATTGCAGTTCTCTGTGTAACCGTACATTCCCAAATTCCCGGATACAGCAATACGAAACAGGGCCAGGCGATTTTCAGAATAGCAATAAACTCTACGATCATCCGTCTTCGCTGCCAATCATACTTTCCAAAAAAATCCTTCAGCATCGTTACAGGCAAAAAAAGGCCTCTGATTGCCATCATAAAAAGCCGGAACATTTTTGCCACTGCAAAGTACCCTCTGTTCCGATCATACTTTATAATTTCCATCATATAACGCATATGCGCCATCAGGGAATTCTGGTATGTCACTTTCTTTTCTTTTTCAAAGCATCGTCTATATTTCTCCAGAATTTTTCCCGCGTAGCAGGAATTCTGATATTGTTCTTCTTTTGTATCATTATATATACAGAAAAAGACCTCCTCGATCGCTGCCATATTAAACAGCTCCGCATCCTTTATTTTCCAGTCGATCAAAGCATTCCCGACTGTAGAAACAGCTATTCTTATCGCCAGCTTTGATGGAAAACGATAATTTCCAGCTCCTATGATTGGAATTGCTACTGACTTGATATCCGGATGCTCTCTCAATGCTTTCACGATCTCCAGATAACATTTTTCCAGTGTTATCACACAGGAGCTTGAGCAAAGACTTAGCTTCCTGTTTTTCTTCCCATCATATTCCACGCCAACAGCATGGATCACATAAGGGCAGAGACCTTCTCCCGAGGTCACTCTCACTTCGCCTCTTTTACACCGAAAAGACTGCTCATTTTTCAGGGACTCTCCATCTAATTGCGCGCGAATTATATCTTTAAAATTTTTTCCATCCAGACGTCCCCGATTAACCGCATCATGAATACTTTTGTCAACTCCCTGGTTGCTCCCCATTAAAGTAGGATTCGCAGCATTCACTACAGCGTCTATCTTTCGCCTTTTCACAAGCTCTATAATGTCCTCAGAACAGACAAACATCATATCAGAAATCTTCTTATCACGTGTGCTCATTTGCTTGTCCTTCTTTTGTAATATTTTTATTATTGTAACAAATTTATTTTTTCCATGCCTACATTATATGGTATAAAAATACTGCAAAAGTTCCCTGTTTTTCCTTCCTCATCCAGCGCCACCATCACAACATATGCCCGATTAATCATCGTTCTTGTCCCATCCAGCGCTTCCCGATAAGTGTCCACCCGCACCTCCATCGAAGTGTTTCCCACATAGGTGAGATGCCCCCGCACCACTACCGTATCATTCTCCGTTGCTCTTCTTCCATAACCACAGATCCCCCTTCTCCTCTCTCTTCACACAAACTGGAAATCTCTCCATACAGAAACGTTCTTAACAATCCCGGAATGCTATACTGCAGCTTAAGAAAAATTTCACGCTCTTTTCCCAGCCGCGCAGAATCAAATGGACATGCAAGCATGTCCACCTGATAAGATATTTCGCTATGGCTAAAACAAACTGCTCCAACTACAACTTTTCGCTTTGATTCGGCACCTCTGCTGTATCATTTCAAACCATGGCATCAGTTCTTCTATACCTTTTGGCTCATTTTTGTAGTCCGGCATATAGCGCAGTACCATCTCCAGATATGCCGGAATTTCTTCCCTGATCCACCAGTATGCCTGAGGGATGATTATCTGCTTCCCTGCAGTCTCCGGAATTACTCCATAACTACCATACATTCTTTCTCCCAGAACGCTATACCATACCGGATGATTGTCTTCATCCCCTGGCGCTGCAAACCCACAGCATATTTCTTTTCCTCAATTTGCTTCAGAGCCTCCGCGCAGGCCGCTTCCATATCCCCATCATTTGCATACTTCAGTTCGATCACAATTCCTGTGCGCGCAGGTGTACTTACAGATATATCGCTGTATCCTTCCCCGGTCTCTGCGTTGGACTGGATCAACCAGTTCCCCTGGCTCCGCAGCAGTCCCAGTACCATGCCATGATAAAAGTTCTCCTTCATGCTCGTCCGCACTGCTGTGTCCCGCACACTGATGGAATCCCACAGATAGTCATGCAGCATATCCTGAATAGTCGATACGTCTCCAGCAGGAAAAGCTGCGCAAAAACGATTGATTCTCGCAGAATCTGCAAGGGTCGTTTCTTTGAACCACTCCTGTATCTGCAATATAAAAACTTCCCGTACCTCTCGATTGGGGATGACCAGTTTATAAACGCCGTTTACCGCCCTGCCTGTCTGCGTCAGATAGCCTGTGGTAAAGAGGACGCTCCACAAATTTGCAATGCTGGCATCCAGTTCATTATAAGTCAGATCCAAACGAATCGCTTTTTCGATCGCCTCTCCCGCAATCAGGCGTTCGATCTCATTCTGCGTGGTTTTATCTGCCTTATCGATAAACCGTTTCACCAGATCATTCCCACTGGTGTTGATCCAAAAAGCTTCCGGTTCTGCGTAAGGGTCTGCCAACAGCTTTTTCGTATACTTGATCACATCCCAGGGGCAGTAAATGTTTGCGTTGCCAAAACGGTATCCATCATACCACTCTTTCACAATGCCAGCTCTTTCGTTCAAACCATAATCTTCCAAAAGTCTCTGCACTTCTGAATCCGTAAAACCAAACTGCTCGTCATGCTCCACATCAACGATCGAATTGACATCAAAATTATTCAACCCAGTGAAAATACTCTCTTTAGAAACACGCAGGCATCCCGTCAGGACGGCAAATTGTAAAAATTCATTGGTTTTCAACACCTGTCCGAACAATCCACGAATCAACAACACCATCTCGTTGTAATAGCCGTGCTGGAATGCCTTATCCAACGGAACGTCATATTCATCAATCAGAAGGATCGCTTTTTTACCATAATGCCGACAGAGCAAGGAAGACAATACTTCCAGGCTGGATGTAAGCATCTCTTCATCCATGACATACTGCCCTTTATCCAGTGCCACCAATGCACTATATTTTTCTTTTTCATTCACAGACAGTCGGTCACTATTCAGCAAAAACCGGAATCGCTCTGCTTCGGTCCCCACCTTTTTTATCAGGCGTTTTCTCGCATACTCAAACCGCAGTCCATCCACATCCTTCAGTGAGATAAAGATAACCGGGTATTTTCCCATATATTCTTCACACAGCGCCGCCTCCTGTGAGATTGCCAGGCCATCAAACAGTGTCTTGTCCGTCCCTATCTCGAAAAAGCATTTCAGCATACTCATGTTCAGCGTCTTTCCGAAACGTCGCGGACGGGTGAACAGGTTGACCTCACCCCAATTGTTCAGCAGATCGCGGATGAGTCCGGTTTTATCTATATAATAGAAATCTTCCCTGCGAAGTTTCCCAAAATCATCAATGCCAACAGGCAGCTTCTTTTTCTGCATATGACTCATCCTCCTTTCCCGACTAGTGCGGGCCTTACTGCACCATTCCAGCTTTATTTTACCTCACTGACAGGTGAATAGCAAGCCACTCTCTATGACTTTTTTCGCTATGACACCACTGCGCTGTCAAAGGGAAAAGCCGCGCATGGACATTACATGACATTGATTGACTACTCAACCACTAAATAGCTTACAATAATGCAATAACGTATATAAATTCATGCTATATAGCTCCTTTTATTGATTCTTAAATCTATATTTATATACGCATTTTACCAGCAACAAATAAACAAACTCAGACTACCAAGTCTGCGAATCTTCAAAAGGCAATATCATCAGGTTTTCTTCACGCTCTAGTTCTTTTAAGATTCGCATATCTTCTTCTGGACTCTGTTCATTTGTAAAATCAGCATTTTCTACTAATTTACTCCCGATTTCTACACCGAGGAATTCATCTATATTCTCGCAAATCCGTCTTTCTCCGCGATCAAAACTATAGTGGGCATGCAGGAAATCATTATAAATGTTAATATCTTCAGCAAACCATAAATTGTCAAGAACCGTTCTGCTCTTAATCTTTGACACTGCTTCGACAATCTGACCGTAAATTTCCATACAATGTTCTGAATCTTCACAAATAAAAATCAATTTAGGTTTTTTTATAAAGCTGACCTGATGCTCTCCAATATACAATTCATTGTAATTTTCCATAAGATTACTTACCCGTTTTATCCAAAAAGCAAAATCCCCTGAACGAATGTCCTGTTCAAAAAGACTTCCCCGTTTACAGGCATTTATAAAAACAGGTATGCCATCCTTGACTATAACCAGCGGGATTCTGGCAGCATTCGCCTCCGCGATTTTCGCTATCACAATAACGTCAAGATAATAAGATACATTTTTGAATATTGTCATAAATTTTGTAAACCACTGGTTAACTGACAATTTTTTAAGTATTTTTTCAATATTATCCAACGCCATAAAGAAATCAAAATCGCTCTGCCGCCCAATCACTCTAAGTTGTGTACGTCCATATGCAGTAACCATCAATATACGATGTGCAGATTTGCTGACAATATTTCCATTTTCATCGACTGAGCAAAGTTTATAAAATCCAACAAGATTAACTTTATACAAACGCATCAGCCTGGTGCTCAGCTTATCCTTGTTAATTCTCTTTCCAGCCGGAACCTCTATAAGGCCACCGACAATCAGATCATACAAAAATGAGGATTTCGAATATTGCAATTTAGATACCCAATATACAATCTCCAAATCCATGAAGTCAAGCTGTTCAAGACTCGCCATTCTCAGGAATCTCCTCATGGCCTCATCAGCCGTAATTTTAGGCAACTTTGAATCTGGGATATTCTGCTCCTGTATCAGCTTTGTATTTGGAACAAACTTAAACGGATTCTTTTTTGCCAACTGATCATATTCTTCTATTTTCTGTGTTGACATTCTAACCTGTTCCGTCAAATCAGGATGTTTCTGAGAAACGACATCAAATTGTACATCTTCATGTGCTATACACGTAACACTGCTGTCCTCCTGCCTGGTCAAATCTACATTTTCATCCTGTATATGTATATAGATCGGTGGCATTGGACCTCCTTCAAATCTAATAAAATTACAGCTTTGAAGAATCCTTTTCAGCTTTACCTTTGGGAACTTTTCCAAAATTTCCGGATGCTCTTCCGACAAATATGGAATTACACTAGAAAGTATAATTTTACCATTTCTCATATACTCGTCAGCCAGTACATTATGCAACTTTTCTTTAACATCATCAGGCAGAATCTGAGTATTCTCGCTTTCCACAACTACAGGTTCCGGATCCTTTTCATAAGTAATTACTACCCAGTCTACATAATGCTCTGGTGACGTTTCCAGCCTTCTTAACGACATAAAACTCATCTTTTTTACAAGTTCCGAAATTCTCTTCACATGATAAATATTTTCCCAGTCAATCCTATTCTGTTCCAAAATTCCCCGGATCTTGGATTGCAGAATATATCCATTGTCAGAAGCACTCCAGAGAATTTTAAACAGCTGCTCCTCATTCGTAGAATTTTCTGTCTTAATCACATTGCCAGTCCGTTCTGCTCTATCTTGAAACCGCTCTATAATGCAGCTTTCTATCCAACTCCTATCTCCTTCCCCCATAAAAGTAACTGCTTCTTCCTGCATATGATGTGGAAATTGAACTTTACCAATGCCTTCACCGTCATCAAAAACCTTTAAATTACTGATAACAAAACTCTCGTCAAAATACACTCTGGCATACGCACATCTGAGTGCGCCTATACTCCTTCTATCATCAATCAACTCCACTCTAACTGCTGATTTCCCCATACCAGAAAATGAGTATTCACATTTCTTTTTTTCGTCAAGCCATTCGAAGTCATCCTTTGAAATTTCTACCAATTCTTTGCAGCAATGTGCTTTCCGGCATCCATATATACTATTTTTTCCATCATTTTTCATCCGATTCCAGGCATATTCCAAAATTCCTTTTATTGCTCTGTCTGCATAACTGTCCTTGAGCTGAAAAGATGGATGGAAAATCCGCTTTCCGTCCCTAACAGCCGGATAATTTACGTGAACAATATTTTTCTGAGAATGGAAGTGGATGCCCTTAATTTTCAGGCCGCAGTCAAATAAAATTTCACCATACTGATATGCATTACCCTTATTCAAATATGTATCTATGTAAACTTCTATCAGATTCATAATATCAATGCTCCTTCAAAATAGCTCCATAACGCCTCAATATTTCTTGATTCTCCGGTTCCTGCATATCTCCTTTTATATCTTTCATTGAGCATCCCTGAATAAGTAATCCCCGATATGCCCTAAATGACTCCTGCTCTTCGGTATATCGATCGTACACGATAATCTGCTGCCCAAGGCGCTGAATCCTGAACCCGACAGAATCCCTCATCTCTGCATAATCAATAAACTGAATATTCTCCGACGATGTATCTTCAATCTGAGCGCTCTGAAGATTCACGCTGTACAGATTTGTCTGGAACAGCCTTACCTTATGATCATTCAAACAATACCCAAGTTTACTTCTTTTTTTAATATCATAGATTCTGTTGCAGATATTTGTATCCGCATCAAATTCCTGAATTTCACCATCCATATAAAGATGATATTTTTCTTGTACTCCTCTCTGCAATCCACTCTGCCTGGAAAATCTGTAGTCATGATCAATCAGAAACGGACTTGCATAATGACAAACTCCATTTCCGCTGTTCAGGCGCATACTGATTTTGTAGTTTCTGTCCAGAAGTATAATCTCTGAACCGCAAGAATATAAAATTCCGTCCAAGCTTCCATCATCATTATACCAGTAAGAGGCAAAGGCAATCTCCGACACCGAATACAAACGAAAAATTTCACTATCCAGCATTCCTCCTGTTAATGAATATTCATACAAATAATTTTGTACGCAAAACAAGATCCTCGTCTCGTCCACAGACATTTCCATCCATCTCATGCGGTTTCCGTAATGGAACGGAACTGTCTGCACAGGAATCCTATTCCAATCCTCATTTTTTTCTCTGTGAAATACCTGAACACGATGATTTTTACTACTTCCTCCTGCAATCAGCCATGTACCGTCTCTGCTCTCGCAAGAATGGGAAACCAGCCAAAAAGGCATGGAATACTCATCCCCAATTACCTGGCAAAGTCTTCCATCTTCATCAATGATCAGCCGAATCCACACCGACGGATTCATATCTGTTTTAAAAGAAATTCCGGATTCCGATAGTCTGAGATTCCATAGGAACGCCTTTGTCTCATAGACTTTGCTGATTGTCAGATCAGACAGTGCAAGTCGGTATATGGAATGCTCCGAAGCAATATAAATTATATTTTCGCTCTCAGAAGATACCAGCATATCTCTTATATTTTCATCAAGCTGACATATATCACTGCCCCTTTTTCTTTCACAATCCCAGCGTATTACACGGCCAGACATATCTGCACTATAGATGATGTCCCGATTGCGTCTATCCCTTCTTACACAGGTAACCACTGTATCATGTCCATTCCTCAGCAGATTAAATGAATGGATTGTTGCTCTATCAAAAATCGAAGATAAATATGTATTACCATAAAACCGGCTGAATCGAATACCACCCAGCCACGTTTCCGTAAAATCAATGTCCTGCAAATCCAAACCTGACAGATCATTTTTTCTTGAGTACTGCATGACTGAGATAATATTTGAAACCATAACTCTGGCATCCTCGTCATGTCTTCCGCGCAGCAAGCCCAAAGCATTTTTGATAAACGATGTATGCCTGATTACCCATTGTCTGCTCTTGTTATCACAGACAGGCTTTGACTCATGTTCATGGCAGATATCGCCAAAAAACTCCAGAACCGTATGAGGTATATTTCGCTGTGCCAGCGAAAGTCCTTCACTCACGTTCAAATAGATAAAGCAACTTACGTCTTCCTGAAGCTGTCTTGCGGCAAAATAATCACGAAGATTCTCATGCAGGAACTCATACATGATCACATTTATATCTTTTATACCCATGTCCGACATTTTGCATTCTCTGATTACATGGATCTTCTTCATAATATGCAGTTCTTCCACAATGAACCTGATAATCTCTTCCGAAGCGCTATATCTGGTGTCCACCTCACCTCTTCCGCTAAGATTGCTGCGGTCATAATACAGTTCATATATTGTCCTGTACGATTTGATAAAAGATGCTCTTTTTTTCATGACGGAATCTTCTTCTGTTAGCAGATTATCAAGCAACTCTAACAAATCATCCTCTGATATACTATAGCTTTGCACAGCCGCCATATGAAAAGCCACATACGGAATAATCTTTTCAAACATGAATATCTTTTTTCTATTTTCTATGTTGTCTTTCTTTTCCAGCTTATCTTTTTGTACATCCACTGTTCTCGTAATCTGAGCCTCTTTTTCTCCAAAAAATTCATACAATAATTCTCCCCTTGTACAGACATCCATTAGTCTGCCGCCAGAACTGATTTTACGTGCCTGGGCTTTTATGTTATACAGTCTGGCAAAAATAGTAAGGTACATGGGAATCCTTAAAATATCCAGCAATTCCTGATTGTTCATCACCTCCCCGATAATTTTTTCCCCGATTCCGTTGTTACTCAGATAATCCGACACAACCTGTTTTTTCAGTTTCTGAATTGTTAAGAGAAGAAATTGTTCCTGTGAATCATTGACATCCCATAGTTGTCTGTCCTCAATAAAAAAATCCTCGAAGCTGCTAAAATCCGACTTCTTCGCGCTCCCTTTGACAAGCATATCTTCCTTATAGCGGCTTGTAACAATGACCTGAGTATGAGGATTCCGCGCCCAAAATAAAATCTCTTCACAAACCTCAGGTCGTCTGGCAAGAGAAACCTCATTCAAACCATCCAAAAGTAATAAATACTTAGTTCCCCTGAAGGAGGGTTCCTCAAGCTCTTCACGGAACTTTTCCCGCATATCATCTCTGTCTGCAGCAATCCTTCCTTTGCTTAAATAACTACCGTACAATTCTGAAGCCAGATAATCTGCAAACAACATTCCCGGGTCATCATATACATTGTATCGCTCTGTCCGTATCGGAAGATTGCGCAGTTCAATATACAATGGAATCTTCCTAACCGTATTTAATTTTAATGAATAGGAGAAAAGTTTCAGAAGCGTCATCGTTTTTCCACTGCCTCCCTCCTCGCCAAGAACGAAACAGTTTTTATCATGAGCTTTGTGGATCGCATCCAATACAGGTTGGCTAAGATCCTTTATTTTGTCGTGTCGCAGCTCCTGCTCCTGAATCATCGGAAGAATTGTTTCATCAATGGTTTCTTCACTGAAATGCTGACCAGATATCCTTTTGCCTCCTCGATGGTTCCTGATTGCTGTTAAGATATCAAATCCAGAAAACGGTCTTTTCAGGGCGATCAGATGTTGTTCCAATTCAGGATATCTTTCTATCATCCGCCGGAGCATTACAGCATTTACGGTTTTCCGCTCAGCCACAGGTGTATAAGCATTCGGTTCTTGACCAGATTTACTCGCCATAACCTGAATTGCAATGACCGCATTATCTTCCACCGAAAAAACAGGTGCGCCACTATAACCGGGCTGCACTGCATTCTCCGCGCTAATATGCAAAAAACTGTCTGCACCACACTCAACATCCACCAAACTGCCTTCAATGTAGCCTCTGACCGGCGCGAGAAAGCCCTGAAGAATTTTTCCCATTCCAATGATCCGAATCTCTCCTGTTTGGTTTCTGCCATCCAGATTCACGCAAAAAGGTATCATTCCAGAGGGACGCCGGGTTAAACTTAGCACAGCGAAATCAATTCCCTCCTGGTTTCTTTTTTCTGCATAAAGCACCTGTACCGGCATCTCATCCAGATCTGGAAATTTCACCAGGACAGCACCCTGTATGACGCCTTCCTCACGTGAATATCTTTCTCCATCTTCCACAAATATATGCCCTGCCGTGATGATCCAACCGTCCTCAGAGCAAAGCCAGCCGGTCTCTGTTGATTGCTTATCTCCTACTTTGTAGGCTACTCGACAGACAGATTTTTCCAACATCGTTGATTTCTTTGGTAAATCAAAATCATTCATCTCTCGCTCTGCTTCCATGTCATCTCAACATTCAAAGTCATATTGCTGCCACTCTTGATCAGCCAAAGATTCCCTTCTGCTGCCAACGACATACTGAATGATATCTTTGTCTCATCTGGAGAATTAACTCCCAGAGCATTAATTCCTGAAAATTCCCGTACTATTCCCTGAATGACATCCTTTGCGCTCTCAAATGCATCATATATTTTATCGCTAACTGTATTCCTATCAGCCGTATCCGTCATTCCAGGGAATGCTTCTTGCATCTCTGTTTCAACTGTCTCAATAAGTACTTCCACATTTCCAATATTTGTCCTTACTACACCCATCTTTTTGTTACAGATACCTGTCTCCAGGTTATCCTTTCTCCTTTCTGTTAATAATCCGATTCTAAACCCCACTATAAAAATTGTTAACACAAAAGCTTTTAGTATATTTTACCATAAATAGCGCTATTGGTTAATACCAAATTTTAATGAAAACCCCCAGGCAAATCCCTCCGGTACTTGTTGCGAATTCTGCGCCTCTCCGGCTCCAAAGTTCTCAATAAGCACCTGCCTTTCGCCTCGCATCCGCTCGGTCGCATGTCACAGACCGGGATAGAGCCTTAAACGCACATCCCCTGTGACTATTACCAAAAACTCCGGTAATCACCACAGAGGATGTGCTCTTACTTATTTCACAATAGACGCTTTTTCCGGAAACCACAATTTTGCAGTCTCCAGAATTACTCCATAACTACCATACATTCTTTCTCCCAGAACGCTATCCCATACCGGATGATTGTCTTCATCCCCTGGCGCTGCAAACCCACAGCGTATTTCTTTTCCTCAATTTGCTTCAGAGCCTCCGCGCAGGCCGCTTCCATATCCCCATCATTTGCATACTTCAGTTCGATCACAATTCCTGTGCGCGCAGGTGTACTTACAGATATATCGCTGTATCCTTCCCCGGTCTCTGCGTTGGACTGGATCAACCAGTTCCCCTGGCTCCGCAGCAGTCCCAGTACCATGCCATGATAAAAGTTCTCCTTCATGCTCGTCCGCACTGCTGTGTCCCGCACACTGATGGAATCCCACAGATAGTCATGCAGCATATCCTGAATAGTCGATACGTCTCCAGCAGGAAAAGCTGCGCAAAAACGATTGATTCTCGCAGAATCTGCAAGGGTCGTTTCTTTGAACCACTCCTGTATCTGCAATATAAAAACTTCCCGTACCTCTCGATTGGGGATGACCAGTTTATAAACGCCGTTTACCGCCCTGCCTGTCTGCGTCAGATAGCCTGTGGTAAAGAGGACGCTCCACAAATTTGCAATGCTGGCATCCAGTTCATTATAAGTCAGATCCAAACGAATCGCTTTTTCGATCGCCTCTCCCGCAATCAGGCGTTCGATCTCATTCTGCGTGGTTTTATCTGCCTTATCGATAAACCGTTTCACCAGATCATTCCCACTGGTGTTGATCCAAAAAGCTTCCGGTTCTGCGTAAGGGTCTGCCAACAGCTTTTTCGTATACTTGATCACATCCCAGGGGCAGTAAATGTTTGCGTTGCCAAAACGGTATCCATCATACCACTCTTTCACAATGCCAGCTCTTTCGTTCAAACCATAATCTTCCAAAAGTCTCTGCACTTCTGAATCCGTAAAACCAAACTGCTCGTCATGCTCCACATCAACGATCGAATTGACATCAAAATTATTCAACCCAGTGAAAATACTCTCTTTAGAAACACGCAGGCATCCCGTCAGGACGGCAAATTGTAAAAATTCATTGGTTTTCAACACCTGTCCGAACAATCCACGAATCAACAACACCATCTCGTTGTAATAGCCGTGCTGGAATGCCTTATCCAACGGAACGTCATATTCATCAATCAGAAGGATCGCTTTTTTACCATAATGCCGACAGAGCAAGGAAGACAATACTTCCAGGCTGGATGTAAGCATCTCTTCATCCATGACATACTGCCCTTTATCCAGTGCCACCAATGCACTATATTTTTCTTTTTCATTCACAGACAGTCGGTCACTATTCAGCAAAAACCGGAATCGCTCTGCTTCGGTCCCCACCTTTTTTATCAGGCGTTTTCTCGCATACTCAAACCGCAGTCCATCCACATCCTTCAGTGAGATAAAGATAACCGGGTATTTTCCCATATATTCTTCACACAGCGCCGCCTCCTGTGAGATTGCCAGGCCATCAAACAGTGTCTTGTCCGTCCCTATCTCGAAAAAGCATTTCAGCATACTCATGTTCAGCGTCTTTCCGAAACGTCGCGGACGGGTGAACAGGTTGACCTCACCCCAATTGTTCAGCAGATCGCGGATGAGTCCGGTTTTATCTATATAATAGAAATCTTCCCTGCGAAGTTTCCCAAAATCATCAATGCCAACAGGCAGCTTCTTTTTCTGCATATGACTCATCCTCCTTTCCCGACTAGTGCGGGCCTTACTGCACCATTCCAGCTTTATTTTACCTCACTGACAGGTGAATAGCAAGCCACTCTCTATGACTTTTTTCGCTGTGACACCACTGCGCTGTCAAAGGGAAAAGCCGCGCATGGCTGCTCTGCCAGATTGTGAAAAATGCGGATCACTGGACCGGGTGTGGTTCTGTATATACATTATCAACCCCGTGAATTGAATCATATACCCCATGAATATGAAGAACAGCCTCACTCTTTTTGTCAAGCATACAGAAAACTTTATCTGGTTCTTCATAAGAAAGCGTAGACAATCCGGTGGCGCACTCCAATAACCGGTCATAATTGGTAGTTGCAAATACATCCTGCGTAAGCAGGAGCTTTTTTAATGTATCGGACAAACATCACATTATATCAGAAAAATCCGTTCCCAGACATGCTCTGGCAAAGAATTGTCCAAACCCCCGTATCATTATTACGTATTCCTGGTACTCCACCGTATATTCATTCTTCTTCAATATTTCTTTGTTCATTTCTACAAATTCATTTACCGTATTGCGTATCGCAGACTTTAATTCGGTATATCGTTCTTCAGCTGCATATTTTTTATTTTTAACTACGTCAATAATACAGAGTCTTTTCAAATTTTCAAGAGAAATCTGTGTCTGCACAAGCGGATGGGTCTCTAAATCGGTAAACACGACATATTCACTAATCGGATATGACTGTCCTGTTTTCTTATTTTTGTATACCACATCCATGCACGGAATAACCACTTGCTTACAAAGCTCGCGAAATACCAGCGCATCATAAGGCGACATCTGGCGGATAATCTCAACATATGTCGGATGCACATTCCCGACCGTTTCCGAATTCATAGCTGTAGCCAGCAGATCAGCATACATTTCACGCAAAACCGGATCGTCCATACAATAAGCTATCGATTGAAGCTTTTTTGCCACATACTTTTGAATCGGCAGGCTGCCGCTGGTAAATTTACGGAAAGGTGCCGTGTCTTCGTCATCTTCACACCGTCGGCCTGCTATCTGATATACTCCCTGAAAAATATCTCTGTATAGTTCCTCTTTTTTTATACTGGTGTTACCCGCCAAAGGCTCATGCAAAATCTGAAATACCGTTTGGAAATTAAATTCGCTCATAAAGTCCACCTTATATAATGTCCTACCAAAATGCTATTAATGATTCCAGAGAAATTATGGATTACCTCAATCCGCTTTTTGCAGTAATTGCTTTATATGCTCCATCTGTTCTTCCTGCACATCAGAACAAAATCCATCCGGAAGAGTTGTCCCTGCAAGACTACAATTATCAAACCTGCATCCTGTAATATTCGCTCCGGCCAGGCTGGAAAACCTGAAATCTGCATTCTCAAAATTACAGTTTGTTAATCTGGCATTTGAAAAATCTGTGCTTACAAGCACCGTATCTGAAAAATTGCAGCTCAGGAATTTCGAATGGTTAAACATCCCATACCGTAAATCTGCCTTTTTCATATCATATAGATTAAAATTCGCATATCCCGCAACCGGAATACAGTAATCAGACGCTATTGTTACCGGCGTTCTAATAAAAACAGGTTTAAACAAAAATGGCAGACCTTCCATATCATTCATCTCAGACCCGGCATTAAAAAACCATTCCAGCCGCTTTTTCCCTCTTACAACATAGGGCTCATAAATATGCCTGTATATCTGCACAACGCATTTCAATACATTTACATTCTCCTGATACAGATTTCGTTTTCCATCATAGTGGTAATCATGGATTGCACCATTAACGAACATTTTTTCAAAAAAACAGCCCAGGAACTGATATTTCAATTCCTGTTGTATAAACTCCTCTTCTTCATGGGACACCATTTTATACAACGATCTATAATAGATAAATTCGGATACTTTATCATTCAAATCTGAACAGGCAAACAACTGGCTGAAACAATTAATAAACTGTTCAATGGTTTTATTACATTTCTCGTTATCTGTCATACAGGCCGGCTCAAAGGACTGATAAATCTTTTCAAGCTCGTAAAATATCTTTTCGCATAGAAAAAAGTCCCTTATATTATTATGGTAAAATTCAGCCACACCCCGTTCTCCGTCATTTTTCCAGTAATTGCAAAGTGCATAACACCGCCTGACAATCTGACCGGTCTGCCTTGATTCCAGATGCAATTTACGGATCACTTCTTCAATATCACTCTGTGTTACATAAAGCTGCTTATTCCCAGATACATACATTTTATATGCAATCTCAGCACTGACCTGATACAGAATATCCTTATAGCGGCTGATCGAATGTGTGTAGGATTCGCCGGAAAACAGTTTGTTATATTCCGTATTACTCAGTTCCATACGGAAAATCTGATGGTATAAAAGCCATGGATTTTCCCAGGCTTCATCTGTGATTTTCCCTGCCGCAAGCATATACAGAGCCAACGGAGTATCACAAATCCCATTGGAAGCATCCTCGTCAATCATAAGGATTCTTTCAAGCCGCGGATTCTCTTCCCTGTCACATACCTCTCGATACTGTTTAATCCATTCTGCTCTTTTAAATGTATCAAAATGTTTTAACAGGATATAAGCGATCCCCGTGCCAATTCCTTCTTCTTTCAATTTCGAAACACTTAAAAATTTAGGCCTTGTGGTTATGATAATATGCTGTTCTGAAAAGCCTCTGATGATTTCTCCCAGAATCTGCTCCGCAAAATCTGTCATGCCGTCTATCATACATATTTCATCAAACCCATCCAACAAGAGGACGGCCTCTCCTATGGAATCTGCAAGTTCTTCACAGGACCGGAATCCTAATTCTTCAACGATATTCTTAACCGGTGCATCAATAAATCCCTGATTCATTGTCAGATTCCGTAAACGCACACACAGCATTTTCGATGTGCCGAATATCCCACTGCCAGTCTCCTGCCGGGCTCTTTCATTGCGGAACGCAAGATAAGAAAGCAAACTGCTTTTTCCCACACCGGCATCTCCCTCAATAATCATGACCCGATTCTTTCTATCCGCAGAAAACCCAACCAGGAATTCTTCAATATCACCCGGGTCATCCTCTGCTTTTATGGCACTGCGTGCCGCTATATCATAGTCTGGCTTAACATAAGTATCTTTCAAGGTGATAGCCCTTTTATTTTCTGATTTATGCAAAAAAAGCACGCTGCCAAAACTCTTGACATACCCATAATAGTCCTGATTTTTCCCTGTGCAGTCTTTTCCTGACAGCATCCGGTATATCTCATCACACACAATGGAGGCATGAAGGCTCCGTAATTCCGCATCTTCTTTTACCAGATGGTCCATCTTGCAATAAATGAAATCAACTTCTTCCATGGTAAGCTTCCTGCCTTCATCCCTGCCGTGCAAGATCGGAGGAAATGCGTTCTCTCTTGGAAGAAACCCCTGTGCCAGCCACAAGGTATAATATTCAATATTTTTTTGCCAGATAAACAAACTGTCATCCTTGCATTGGTATTCTTTCTCATATAATTTTTGTACAGTTTCAATTACATTTATCACACGATCCTGTAATGTCTCTTCTGTAATATAATCAAATATACCCTGTATCCCATTGGTTATAAGACCAGCTACAATACTGCTGATATAACCGCCTAATTGTTCATTCATATTTTTCCCCTTTTCAGGATATCTTTCCATATATAATTTATAAAATCTGTCATATCCTTATTCCTTACATGATTTCTCTGTTTATAGGTAAATTATAATACACTCCGTATAAAATATCTATTATTAACGCAAAAATCGCATTCCTCATATTCCTGAAGGGATTTGCATAGAGTTTTCTTCCTTACTTTAAGTCTCCCAGTTTTAGTGCTGGAAGCAAACCAGCTTTAATCAGTCACAAAAGTCACGGCATAGAGCAATTCAATGAAATCTCCATCAGATTAATTAATGCTGCTCCTCTTTTTAATTTGACTGAATGTGGTATGGTTTGGTGCCAGATAAAATGCCGGACAACACCAAGTCTGCACCGATAAATGATATTAGTCAAAGCTAACCCATGTGTATAAAAATACCCCGTGGCTCAGATATTCAGCTTTACACTATATATCTGATTCACTGGGGGCTTCATCGTCTATCTGTTCTGGAGTCATCTCATCAAAATGTTTTTGCTGCCATTTTGTATAATCAAATTTCTCCCTTATTATGATAGAAATAAACTGTTCCGCTTCTGCAACGCCAAGTTTTTCCAATAGACAATTTATTCCCTTATTCATAATCGCTATTGTATTCGAACCCATACATTACACCTCCAATTCCCTGATAAAGTCTAACGGATTCATCATCTTCAGCTTATCTGTTCGGTACTTTAACAGTCTGCGGTCTGTAAATTCTGTTATGGCATTTTTTCTCATCTCATACGGTCAGTTAAAACAACAATTATCCAAATAAACTCTCATCTGAGCAAACCGCCTCATTTTCCACAGAAGCGAAGGCACTTACTAACCGAAAATTCGCAAACAAGACTGTAGAAATTCAAGCCACATTCCCGTCACATTAATATGATACCCACAGGTGGCTTATATTTACCACATCCACTGTTTTTAACCAAGTTTATTTTCTAAATCTGCGTTCTCCTTTTTTTCGCAATCTGTGATGGTTTCAAATTCTCCACTGTACTGTTTATTGTACCCAAGAATTAAGCGCTTACTATGCAACTAACACAGATATTGTCAAAAAATTAGATACTGTTGAGCAGGAAGTCATCTTCTATGCCGAAAATAAGATTTCCGATGGACGGAGCGTATTGATCTGATCGATGCAATCATAGAAATAGACTGCAGTCTATTCCGAGACATGGATTTAATATGAAAAGTCCTCTGCTGTCCAGCCAACATAAAAAATAAGCATCCACCGACGAGAGAAAAATTCTTCTTTACCAGCTTGATATTCTTCCTTTCAACGGTTAATATATAAAAGAGGGTCAGGAATTCATGCCCGTACAATGCCCTCAGATTGGAAGTGAATGGAATGAATTATGCACAGTTGCCTCAGGAACTTTTCAAACTGATTCAAAATGGCGAAAATACAGAAGTTGAGTTCAAAAAATCCACTACAGATATAACCAAAGATGTATATGATACAATCTGCGCTTTCTCTAACAGGAATGGCGGCCACATTTTTCTCGGAATCAAGGATAATGGGACAATTCTCGGTATCCAGCCAGACTGTGTTGATGCAATGAAGAAAAACTTTGTTACGTCGGTCAATAATGAAAATAAGATGTATCCTCCCCTTTATCTCACACCGATTGAATATGAGTACGATGGAAAGATTATCCTATATATCCGCGTGCCGGCCTGCTCCAGTGTATGCCGCTGCAATGGCCGCATCTTCGACCGGAACCATGAGGCGGATATTGATATTACCAACCACTCGAATGAAGTATATCGACTTTACGCCCGTAAAAGCGGCTCCTATTTTGTAAATAAGGTCACCCGTTTCAGTATGGACGCTCTCCGTCCCGACCTGATTGAACGGGCCAAAAAAATGACCCGTGTCCGCGGTGAAAACCATCCGTGGCGTTCCATGTCGGATGAAGAACTTCTGCGCAGCGCAGGATTGATTCTGACAGATGAATTTACCCAACAGGAAGGAATTACGATTGCCGCCATTCTCTTGTTCGGAAAAGATAGCACCATCATGTCGGTCCTTCCACAGCACAAAACAGACGCGATCTTTCGCGTCCAGAATCTGGACCGATACGATGACCGGGATGTTGTTATTACAAATCTTCTGGAAAGTTATGACCGCCTGATTACATTTGGTGAGAAACATCTGAACGATACCTTCCATTTGGAAGGGATGCAGAGCGTCAGCGCACGAGATCATATCCTCCGTGAAATTGTTTCGAATCTCCTTATGCATCGAGACTTTTCAAGCGGTTATGTTGCCAAAATGGTTATTGAAAAGGATAAACTATATACCGAAAACGCCAACCTCTCGCATGGATATGGCATTTTAAACCTTGCAACATTCGATCCATTCCAGAAGAATCCACCGATCTCAAAAGTATTCCGAGAGATAGGGCTTGCCGATGAACTGGGGTCTGGTATGCGAAATACTTATAAATATACTAAGATGTATTCCGGCGGAGAGCCACAGTTTGTAGAAGGAGATGTGTTCCGCATCACAATCCCACTGACTGACGTGGCGACCGCTACTGTGGGACCAACACCTCAGGACTTAGTCACAAGTAACCAAGTCAACTTAGTCACTGACCAAGATATTGATACAAAAATTCTTGATTTTTGCCAAATAGCCCACAGTAAAAAGGAGCTTTGTTCTTATTTAGGATATAAGAACCTCACATATTTTACAAAAAAATATCTTATTCCTCTTTTAGATTCCGGGAAACTGGTCATGACTATTCCTGATAAGCCTAACAGCCGGAATCAGAAATATGTAACGGCAAGGAAGGCATAAAAAATCCCCTCTGTTGGAACAAACTATATAGTGCTATTCCAAACAGAGGGAATTTATTTTAATCTTCCCACAGCTTCATCATCAACCTGACTCCAGTTGTATATTACAGATAAACTGACCATCACTCACGGTCAAATTGACCACCTTTCACGGGGATTATTACGATGCGGCGGGGTTCTTCCGCATATTTGGGTATTTATATATCTGGACGATACATAAGTTTGGCCTCTAATAATTGGCGGCTGCATCGACCATACATTGTGCGTTTTACCATTTTTACTTTGTTGTTTGTCCCTTCTACAAATCCGTTGGAAAGAGGACTTGCAACCGAATTTTCAACCGCATCAATATCCTTCTCAAGTCCTTCTGCAAAACGGGATGAGTCTTTTAATTCTGACTGTTTATACTTTTCAATAAACAGATAAAGCAATACCATGTTTCTCTGTTTGTATATCTTTCGGAATTCACGGATACATGTATCTAATTGACGGATTTTGGGGTATTTCTCCATGATATAAGCGCAATGCGTCTTACTCAGGTCGGCATTCATCCATAGAAAGCGGAAAACTCCTGACCTTAAAACGTGGTCATATTTCTGCAGTTCTTTCCGCTTTTGGACTGCTTCCGCACTGGAACTTTTATAAATGGCTATATCAATATGAGCACGTTTTATTATTTTATTCATGTAATCATAGGCAGCCGTCTACTTACCTTTGTAACCTTTCAGGAGTAAATGGCGGTAGACATCCTTTCTGCTTACACCTGCGGTCAGCTCTTTTACAATGTAATCATAAAATTGATCCATACCGCTTTTGAAATCTCTCCTGCACAGGGATTCATGACCACCGTTAAGATACTTAGTGACTGTATTGCGTCCACAATGTATAATTTTTGCAATTTCTCTTTTGCTGTACCCAGCAACTGCATATTCACGGATACCATAATATAGTTGTATACTTTTAGAATTGTATTCTACTGAATTATCCACAGTCTCAGCCATTTTTTTACCATTTTCTACTGGAGTACCTAAAGGAATTGCTTCCGTATGGGATGGAGTATAATCTGTTGAAATTTTTATATCTACCGGCACTGTTGAGTTTACCACATTCCTCACCGCCTCCAGAAGATTCTGGTATAAATGGAAACGGTCAGCTATCTGCATACAATTGGGAAGGATTTCTTCCACCGCTTTTGCATAGGCAGACGCATGGTCACGAGTCACTGTGGTCACCTGTTTATTTCTGGACAGCCATGTTCTCAGGGCTGATCCATCCCGTCCTTCCAAAACAGTAACAGGCATATGGGAATCCTCATCAACAATAACAGTTCCATACGTATGCCGTTTCTTAAAAGCAAAATCATCCACACCAATATGACTCCCACATGATATGGATGATTGGGCATGATATCTTTTCAAAAGCATGCGGGTTACCGTGTCACCACTGATTTTAACATTCATAGACTGCATGATGCGTGCGCTTGCTTCACAACTGGTTTCAAGGGCAAGTATTGTTACAAAATCCGCCAAACGTTCTATCATCCGGCTATAGTGGTTCAGGAATCCATGATTTCTATACGGAATACAGTTTTGTATACTCTTCGTTTCTTCATAGGTTTACTCCAGTTACTTATATTATTCACTTGCATAGATTTCCCTTTATGGGTTCTATAATATATACAAATTCGACACGGGAAAGTAACGCATATATTTAAAAAAAATACAATATTATGTATTGTTTTTCATATTCATACTCCTCGCAGCCTTCCTTACAATCTACATCTTAAGAAAATTGAAATACCCCTATTCAAAGGTAGTTTGACAATCCTTGATAATTAATCAAACCACTTTCCCGCACTCTTAACAATCTCCACCTCAATTTTCTCTGCGGCTTCTCTATTCTCTGCACTGACAGAGACATATATTTTCAGTTTCGGTTCTGTGCCGGAGGGACGCACTACGATCGAACAGTTATCCTCCAGCAGAAATTTCAACACATCAGACTTCGGTAATCCATCCAGTCCTTCTGCATAGTCCAGCAGCTTTATAGCCTTTTTCCCTCCAAACTCTGTAATTCCGCCACGAAAAGTCTGCATAATTGCCTGCATCTTTGCAAAGCCCGCGCTGCCGTCAAACTCGTAGCTGTGCAGCGTGTTCATGCAGTAGCCGTAGGTCCGGTACAGTTCTTCCAGCTTTTCCAGCAGGCTGACGCCATTGGTTTTATAGTAACTAAACATCTCGCAGATCATGTACGCGCCGTCCACGCCGTCCTTATCGCGGACATAGGAGCCGGTCAAATAGCCATAGCTCTCCTCGAACCCAAACACATAGCTGTCCGCCTTTCCCTGCTGCTCCAGTTTTCCAATCTGCTCGCCAATAAATTTGAAGCCCGTCAGCACATTGACTGTGCGCAGACCATAATGACTGGCAATCTGCTCGCCCATATCCATCGTTACAATGGTTTTGACCATGACAGGATCGTCAGGCATTTTGCCATGCTTGACGCGCTGGCTGCAAATATAATCCAGAAGAAGCAGCCCTACCTGATTTCCAGTGAGCAGTTCATACTCCCCTGATTCATTTTTGACAGCAATGCCCACACGGTCACAATCAGGATCAGTAGCCAATAACAGGTCGGCATTGCACTTTCTAGCATATTCCATGCCAAGAGACATTGCTTCCTTTATCTCAGGGTTAGGATACGGGCAGGTAGGAAAATGGCCGTCCGGTTGTTCCTGTTCTTTGACTACAGTGATATTTGTATACCCCATCTCTTTCAAAGTGCGCGTGACTGGTTTCAGGCCAGTACCATTTAACGGAGAATATACAATTGCTACATCCTTACTTACTTCTTCCCCAAACAGTACCGACTGCTGCTTAACCTCATCCACAAAAGCGGTGTAGACGTCATCTGAAATATAACGAATACTGCCATCTGCCATGTCGGCCTCAAAGTCGCCGGTGTTCACGTCTGCAAAGATGTCCAGCTTCTCAATTTCAGACAGAATCTCGGCAGCGGCTTCGGTGGTGATCTGGCAACCGTCCGGGCCGTAGACCTTATAGCCATTGTATTTGCTGGGATTGTGGGATGCTGTAACCATTACACCGGCAGAGGCGCCCAAATAGCGCGTCGCAAAGGAAACCGTAGGCACCGGCATCAGCGTCGGCCAGATATGTACCTGCACCCCATTGGCCGCAAACACCCCCGCCGCCACCTTGGCAAACACATCACTCTTGATGCGGCTATCATACCCAACGACAACGGATGGCTTATCAAAATGCTTAATCAGATAATCTGCCAATCCCTGAGATGCCTTTGCAACTGTATAAATATTCATGCGGTTGATTCCCGCTCCGATTGTTCCGCGAAGACCGCCCGTGCCAAATGCAAGGTCACGGTAAAATGCATCCTCAACTTTCGTATTGTCCATCGATTTTAACTCGGCTGCGTCATCTGCGTCCGCCGTGGCATATTTCAGCCAACGTTCATATTCATCTCTGTAATTCATACTTTTATCCTTTCTACAATCAACTTACTTTCCTAACAACCTTGCAACACGTAAAATACCATTTGCAGAGCTGCTGCATCGAATCTCATTATCCATAACCATTTCTATCGCTTTTTCAAACGGAACAACAATTACCTGTATCTCTTCTACTTCGTCAAGATTTTGCTTACCAATTTTCCTGCAATTGCTTGCAAAATATAAATGCATTTGATTTGTTAATTTAGCAGAACTTTCAAAAACAGACCCAAGATACTGCCAGCAATCAGATACATATCCTGTCTCTTCTAATAGCTCTCGTTTCACTACTTCGAGCCCATCATCATCATTCATTTCAAATGTTCCAGCAGGAATTTCGATTGAACAGCACCCGCAACAATATCGATATTGCTTGACCAGAATGATGTTCTTTTGATTATCCATTCCCACAATAGCTGAAGCATCGTTCAATCCTACTTTATAAAAGTCTTCAACGTGCATCCCATTAGGAAGTTCAACAGCATCTTTATAAACTTTTATCCATTGAGTATCCAGAAGCTTCTCCGTCTTAATTGTTTTCCAGTCTTCCAATATATCGCCTCCACTTTTGACGAAAGTATGTATGTTTAAATTTACTTGCTGCTCTTATTTATTTTCTTCTCCCCAAGCACCAAAGGACAAACTCTCTTTATAACATTACACACAATTAGCGATAAAACTATTGAAATAGCCATGACTATGATGCCAGTGCTAATTCCAACAATCGAATTTGAATCTACCAAAGCCGCTTTTGTAGGGGGGGGAAAAGCTCCTGAAAAAACAAAACAGGAAATTTATGTACAACAAGTATGGACAAGCTGTTTCGTCCACAATATTCTAATATTTTATTTTTCCCTATTCTCTGAGATAATAAGGAAAATCCCATAATTCCGAAAAACGCACCTAAATAGTACAAAACATGAACGCCATAAATGTCCTGTCTAACCTGCAGGGATGTTTTTATAATATCCCGATTTATAAACCCTAACAATGCTCCAACTACAAGAAAAATAACGATAATCACATTTTTAAATTTAATAGAACGGTCAAAGAGCTTCTTTTCCTTAAATGTTATTCCTAGCTCAAGCCAAACAAGCATGGAAACAGCGGTTTCCAAATGCCATGGTAATGTAATCGACGGTGTGGAATCCCCCCCCCGATCAAAATAAGGCAAATTATAATAATCTCTCTTACATAACGAACATTACGGAGGAAATCGACAATTTTTTCAACTATAAACGCCAAAACAAGCACACTAAAATAGCAAGTCAAAAACCACAATGGAGAATTATACTTCATCACATCCGGTTTAGAATTTCCCCATAGCATTACCAGAATATTATCTTCAAGAGAGCAATTCATGATATTACTAATTTGTGGCATTATCCTGCCTGCAACCGCAAATACAAGTATGCTGATTAGTGAAAAAGAGAAATATGGAACTACAACTCTCTTTATTTTGTTAATAAAGTATTCTATTGAATCATCCGGTTTTCGATAACACAGTCCTGACAGGAAGAAAAACATAGGCACATCAAAAGACAGTGCATAGGTTCTTATGAAGCTGTTATGGTATACATGACCGATAACTATCGAAATAATGCAAATTCCTTTTGCTATATCTATCCAATGGATTCGATAAGATTTCATTATCTGACTGCTCACTTCTTTTTCCACCTTCCATGAAATACAGGAATTTTGAATTGTTGTGCTTTTACTAAGTAAAATCCCGCAATAATGACATAAACGCATCCTCCAGCCAAGATTTTTACAGCCAAATTAATTGCGCTACTATCAGATTCCGGCAACACATTAATTACAATGACCATTATTACCCCAATAAGTGCAAAAATAGCTTCGTATTGGGCATATTCTTTTAAGTTTAACTCTTTTCGAATGGAATAAAGTTGGTAAAACAAAACACAAAATTCTGCTGCAATCGTACCAATAGCGGCACCTATAGAAGCATATTCTGGAATCAACAACCCATTAATTACCAAATTCACAACTGCGCCAATAATCGCAGAGTATATGTAAATTTTATCATGTTTATTTGGTATAAGATATTGAGTTCGTACCACATTTCCACACCCCAAGAACACTATTGTTACAGCAAGTAGAATCATTATTATTCCTGTTTTTTCAAAATCTTTACCATAATAAACAACCGCAAATAACTTTCCTACGGCGAAAATACCAAAAGCCACAGCATTAGAATATGCCAATACAAGTGCCATGCTCTTATCAATATATTTTCTGCTCTCACTAATATTATTATTTGAAATTAGGGCAGTCATCCTGGGAAGCATTACAGTTCCAACCGCTGTAATCAGTGTTAAGGCAATGTTGATTATTTTTTCTGCATTTTCATAATAGCCAACCTCTGTCATTGTACTCATGTATCCCAGCATTACCTTGTCCATAATTTTATATAAGCTAACAGCTATAACCGGAACAAACAATGTCAGATTAGGTTTAAAATGTTTTAGTACATTTTTCAAGGACGGTCTAGAAAAATGTACATACCTCTTAACAAAAGGCCATAAGCACATTTGACTTAAAAGTACGCTCGTAGCCATAATCAAAATGTATTTATAGACATCGCTTCTTTCCTTAATAAAGGCAAAAATACAAATTGCAGTACCAATTTTTATTACAGCATTTCTTGTAACTGTCAGCTTAAAAAGCTCCATTCCAAAGAAAAACCAGTTAATATCAAAAAGCGACGATAAAACCATAATTCCCATCACTGTGGCTGCAACTTTATCTACAGAAAAAAACAACACATAAATACCATACATTAAGGCACTAATACAGAAAGAGATTATTTGCATGACATATATTTCGCAAAACGTATCTGATCTTTTTCCTAAGTCGTTCTGTGTAGAAGCTATGGAGCGATTGCCATAATTATTTAATCCGAGCATCGTAATATAAGTAAAATATAGAGCGACCGAATATGCAAATGAATAGGTTCCTACACCATCTGGCCCTATCACTCTTGAAAGATACGGTGCCGTAATAAACGGAAGAATCAAAATCAATACTTGATAAGTAAAATTATAAACAATATTTTTCTTCAAATTGGCCATTATACTATGTGCCCTTTCTTAAAGCTAGTCTTTATTTTATCCTTTTTGCCGGAACCCCCGCAAAAACTGCTCCATTTTCAACATCTTTCAAGACAACCGAATTAGGCGCTATCACAGCATTATCTCCAACATGAATTCCCCCTAATACTTTTGCGCCAGGATAAATCACAACATTATTCCCTACAATTGGGTATTCTCCATTTTTTTGTCCCAGCGTTACCTGCTGGTATATTGTACAGTTGTCACCGATCACGGTGCCCAATCCAAACACGATTCCATTAAAATGTTCAATTTTTAGGTTGTTTCCTATCTTTACATTTTTTGCTATTTCCATACCATATTTTAACATAAGTTTATTTGCCACTCGTTCTTTCATAAAAGGGCTATTAGTAGAAATAAGCCATCTTATCAGCACACGAACTCGGTATTTAGGCATTCTGTAATAGCATATAATAGCGTACAACAGTTCAAACTTTTTTCTGCCAACCATGCTCTCATATTCACAAAGTAATGCACTAATCATTCCTCATTCTCCCCTTCTCTGTCATATTTCTTTCTAATGAAAACAAATGCATAAAGGAAAGTAAAGGAGTACGAAGCCACTGAAAAATACACACGGACAAAGGATAAAACCATAGCCTGTAAAAGCAACAAATAAACAAAAACCTGTCTTTCAGATTTCAATCCTACCTTTATTCCTTTTTTCATTCGTTTATAAACGGAGGTACATACTCCGCCAAATAATGCCCCTCCCAAAATGATTCCAATCATTCCGGCATCTTTATAAAAATAATAAAACATTGTTGTGTATGCATTGGAACGGAATGAATAGCTTGCATTACGCACCTGGATAAACATTTCTGTATCTTGAATGGCCTGCTGCCCAGCTTGGTACCATTCCAGCGTACTGCCATTTAATATGGATAGTGCTGTTACAGGAAGTTGTAAAATACCATAAAGAGAAGTCGCCCCATATGTATACTCCGTACCTTTTGTCATCATTTCGGAAAGCCAATGATCCCATAATGGAATGCAGCATGTAAAATATAAATATATCTCCTCAAAGAGGGTT
Organism: uncultured Marvinbryantia sp.; assembly: GCF_905201705.1. GTDB lineage: Bacteria > Bacillota > Clostridia > Lachnospirales > Lachnospiraceae > Marvinbryantia. The sequence goes on along the minus strand of NZ_CAJKOX010000019.1, from coordinate 14,196 downwards.
TTTTCCCCAGTACTAATACGGATATTTGAAATTACAAATATAATCAGTATCGCCGCAAGGATTACTAAACGTATCCGTTTCTTTGCCTTTTGGGATAAAACGATTTTTTTTCCGTATATCACCATAGCAAACAAAAGATAGATCATAAATGCAAATAACGCTACCCTGCTTCCTTCTTTGAAGCTTTTCAACAATAGACATCCTACAGACAGGAGAATCAATATTTTATCTTTTTTCCCCGCAAAAAGGTCTATGCAAGAAATAATTAACATCGCATTATATATTGGAAGAATTGCCCATGTGTATAATGGGCCTATCATGCTTCTTAAAACATATAAATTATCCGAAAAACTATACTGTGCATATCCCTGCAGGGAGGATCTAATGTCAAAAAGCGATATTCCCGAACGAGCCAGCACTAATGTCTCAATTGCCTCTTCTGCAAAAAAAGCGAAAACAATAACCCCACAGATCTTTAAAAGCCTATAGTTAATGTATTCTTTAACTTGACTGTGATTCCGCTGGGTAAGGACGATTTGTCTTTTTCCGGCTGTGCATACTATATAGCCAATAAAAAAACAAAAGAGCCCCAATGCAATAGTGGCATAAGCAGTACCCTCAACATCATAAATTCCATATAATTTTAAGGAATACAAAAATAATACAACTGCCCAAATACTAAAAATAACTGTAGCCGGGTTATACCAGTTCTTTTCAATTTTATACGCAAAAATGGCTATAAGCACACACATAATCGCAATTATGTAACCCACTATCATCTCTCCTTTAGGCAAACCAAACAATCGCAGTTACCATATTTCAGCGGTAATGTATTTTTTAGCTGGTTTTACGATACCGCTATAACACTTCAAACAATACATTTCTTTATTGACAATCATCACAATTAGGCACTTATATTAGAAAAGCATTTCATAAGTCTCTTATAGTACATTTCAAATGAATTATTACTGCGCACACGATTTTGCCCGGTTGTTGTAATTTTCTTATATTCATCTTCTGAAATCCCATATGCTAATTCAAGCTTTTCAACAATATCAGCCTTATCAAGTACATTGAAGATAAACCGCTCTGTTCCTATGATTTCTCTCATTCCACCACGTTCAGATCCTAACACCAAGCAACCAACAGACATTGCTTCTAAAGCAGTATTGGGATAATTCTCTATCCATAATGAAGGGATTACTACCGTATGTACTTTGAGTAACTCCATAATCATGTCATTGTACTCTAATTTACCAATATATTGGATCTTTCCCTTTCCATACTGAGAAAGTAGCTTGTCTAATGTTCCTTTATATACTTCTGGCAGCATTCCAGCAAGATGCAACTCTACATCATCCTTATCCTTGCTAAATTCAGAAAATGCTTCTATAAGCTGTTCAACACCTTTAAACCCAATAATTTGCCCATAATATAGGAATACTTTTTTCCTAAAATTTGTATTCTTTATCTTTCCATCCAGCATTGAAAAATCAAAAGGGTTATTGACGCAGGTCGTTTTTAAGCCAAAACGGTTGCAATAATCAGTTAACATCTGGCTTGGACACGCAAAATTAGTTATTACTTTCTTTTGGGCAGAATTTCTCCGCTTAAAGCATATCCATTTCCACAATCCCTTTAAACCGGATTTTTTACCAAGCCAACAATTTCTAATACACTTCGTACAATGAGTATACCCATCGCACACAGTTAAATCAGCACATATAGACTGCGAGTTTGGACAAACTGCTCCATAATCTCTGATAGTGCGCATGCATTTATACCCTTTTACTGCTTGGAATATAGATAAAGCGTGTTCTTTAGAATTATTCAAATGGATATAATCCGGTTTAAACTGCTTTATTATTCCTCTTATTTCTTTCACAATGCTTCTATCAACAAACAGCATTTGAAGTTTATGCTTAATTACAGACTCATTTAGGGAAATATTATAATGGTATTCCGTGTTCCAGCCCAGCGTAAAATTAGGGTCTAAAGTCAGAACCATCGACTCATTTCCAAATTGCCTTAATAGTTCGCATTCCCTCATGCTTTGCATTTCTGCTCCGCCTGATTTTGCCAATTCATTTATTATTAAGATCCGCATTTGACACCTCATCTAACTGTTTCTAATATGGACAGGAGACGCTTAGCGCTGTCTTTCCAACTGTATTTATCAAGAACCTTCTTGGAAGGAGCTACTTTTGACCCCATTATCTTTTCCATGTCAATATCAGAATAATCAAACGGATCTATATAATGAGCAGACTCACCGCATACTTCATGCATCACTGGAATATCTGATACAACCACTTCCGGTGCCCCGCAAGCAAGCGCCTCCATAGGTGGTATTCCAAAGCCTTCGTAATAAGAAGGAAACAGGAATGCCTTGCAGTCCCGCATCAAAAGTTTGGCATCTTCATCTGACACTCTTCCAACATATTTAACATTTGGTGCCTCATTTTCAAGCGAACTTATACCAAAAGTTTTGGGGTCTGTCCCACCTGCGATAATGAATATGTGATTCCTGTTTTGTTTCGCAGCTTCAATCACCCATTTAAAATTCTTTGTCGGAGCTACACTGGACATAGAGAAAAAGTAGGTTCCTTTTTCCACACCAAACTTCTCCTTAGAATCACCAGTAACCCGAATCGATGCCATATGCTGCCATGCGCACGGAACAACTGGGAAGTCCTCAGCTTTACCTCCAATGTACTTTTCAATCTCATCCGCAGAGAATTTTGAAATAGTAAACACTTTCTTTCCTCTCTTGACCGCCAATTTTTTTTCTAACTTTGTTTTTACATAATGATACTTGCTAAAAAACTGGGGGTTCGCTATGGAGTTAACATCATAAATGCAGACAATATCCGGTTTCAGCCATGGTACATTTACTCCCAGATGAATTCCTATTGCGTGTTCTTTTCTCAGATAATTCAGGAATGATATATTAAGCCAAAAAAATTTGACATTTTTACCATAATGAATAATTCTAATATTTTTATACTTTTTTTCAATCTGCACACCAACCGGGATGACAAAATCAACAGTTATGTCTTTGCCCTCAATGAGCTGATCAAGCTGATCTATTATTTCCCATGAATATCTGGTTACGCCGGTCAGGGATCGACCAACAAACACTCCTGGAATTGCATACCTCTTCATATGCTGCCTCCTATTTCAATTTATCTATATCTGACAGGAATTGGTCATAAAACCTTTCCCTCTTTTCCTTCAAGTTGTTTTTTTCATACTTGCGGGCCTTTTCAAAATTTTCTGTAGCAATTTCCGAAAGGTCGCTTCTTAAGATTCTTTGCAATGCTTTTACAAAATCTTTTTCACTACCCTTCTTAAAAAGAAATTGCTCCTGCACCAACTCCGGTATCCCAGCAATGCTTGTGCCAATTACAGGGCAGCCCCGGCTCATTGCCTCTATTACAGCTCTTGGCAGCCCTTCCTGTTTGCTGGGCTGTACGTAAATGTCAAGTGAATCATAGTATTCTGGCATTTGGTTCGAGGCAAGGCTGCCACAAAATATGACCCGTTCAGACACGCCACATTTATATGCCAGTTCTTTTAGGAAAGAATTTTCTTTCGCCCCCGTCATGCCTCCGGCAAGATGGTATTCAACATTATATCCTGCTTCCAGCAACCCCCTTATCGACCTGATCACATATTCCTGACCCTTATAACGTGTGTCAAGGGCGGCCGCTGTCCCTAATACCAACTTTTCGTTTGGATTAAACCGATGTATTTTTTCTAATCTCTTGTCCAATGTCTTTCCTTCCAACTTGTCCAGAACCACATTAGAACAGCTCACTGACTTTCCATGTGTCGGATAGCGTTTCTGAAGGAATTGTGTGGTCACATAATACACATAACCCGCTTCTGCTATTGCTTTCTTGGTTTTGTAATACATATATGGTGCCACCATTTTACCCAACATTCCGTGGTTCCAGTAACTATCCCATGAACATCCTACGCTTTCTATAATGTAAGGCTTCTTAAGCTCATGAATATATTTTAATGCGAGCTGGGCAATGGAACTCTGCGTCCTCAATACCACAATATCTGACTCTCGAACCTGTTTTTCTACAATTTTCTCCGCTTTCTTCCTCTCTGTCAGATAAAGCTTTGGGCTCTTAAAATTTGGCACACCTACCACATGAACTGCACTTGGAACAGGTGTAAATTTTCTATCACCGCTTATCGGTTTTGTCCTCATCATGAAAGTAATATCATCCGCAAGGTATGCGTATCTTTCTAGCAACTCATGGTATGCAAATTCATAGTATCTGCCCTCAGAATCATAGAATAAAGGTCCATCATGTATAAAAGTAAGTTTCATCTCTATCCCTCCTATTACGCAGCATCAGGCAGCCAGCAATTCTCGCGGCCATACATACCTGATATCTCCGCAATATTCGGAATTTCGAGAGTTAGGAAATACCCCCCCCCGAATTTTATTGTATATTTTTTCAAACTGTTCCCTTTGTGATAATAAAGAAAACTGTCTTAATTTTTTTTCCATCGCATTTACCATTTCCCTCGTCAATTTATGTTCATCCATATACGTTAATGCCTGCACCAAACTATCCACTGAATTTTTCTCTATTATCAGGCCGGTGACTCCATTTTCAATCAATTCAGGAATACCGCCGCAATTTGTCCCAATGACAGGAACGCAGGATTTGTATGCATCAATAATCACTCTTCCAAATGGCTCATCCCAAATTGAAGGGCATACAAGCATATCCATCTTCTCCATCAATTCATTCAATTTATCTTCGGATAGGAAACCTTCAATTACTATGTTCCCGTTTTTTTCAGCGGCTTTCTGTATTTCAGGCAACAATCGCCCTTTCCCAGCGAAGTGGAACATCATCTTCCCATTGCATTGCTCTATTGCTTTAAGCAGAATCTGAATGCCTTTCGTTTCAATGAAAGAACCTATATATGCAACATGCATGGTTTCATTCTGCATTGACATTTTTAATTCTGCCAATTCTGCAAACCTATCCGCATCATAATCTATTGCGTTATATACCACCTGTTTAATGCTATTTTCAAAGTAGCCATCATCCAGAAACCGGTTTAAGGTAAATTCGGAAGGAGCTGTTACAGCACTAACCTTCAATGATTTTCTCTTGTGAAAGGTTCTGAACACCTTACAGGCGATATTGGGATTCTCGCATTTTCCACCTTTTCCCGGCATCAAATTCGCTTTCGGGCACATCAGATAATAGTCCCGAAGCGTTTGAACAACAGGGATTCTCAAAGATGATGCACAATCCCATATAGCAGGTGTGATCCCATAAATTGTATTCGTATGAATTACATCAGGATTGACAAGCCGCAACACTTCCATAATTGCCTTTTTATTAAACGGGTTGTATAAATCCAGCAATTTATAAGTTAACCGTTTCCCCGGCGTACTACGCTTAAACTCCCAAAACGACATGATATTAGTAAACCGTCTTCGGTAAATCTTTACATTATTCGCTTGTTCATAATTGTCCGATTCACCTGTCGCCAAAACGGCAACCTCATGCCCGGCTTTAGCAAGTTCCTCAGCTAATTTCTGCGAACTTATCTCCGCCCCGCCTATAACATATGGGGGGTACAGTGAATTCACTATCAGAATCTTCATCCTATTTGCTCCACTCCTGTTGAAAATCAAGTCATCAGTTTTTGTTTTATGATAAAAATCTCCTTCAAGCTTCCTCAACTAATCTCTTTATATTTTCTTCAAATGTTCTTTCTGTGAAATTATCCAACACGCGTTGTCTGGCGTTGTCCCCATATTCTTTCCTTAATGCATCGTTCCCTGCCAGCTTCATCAATGCCTGCGCATAAGCATGGCTATCGCAATTCGGGCACTCAATGCCTGTCACTCCATCAAGGTTTACATAGTTCACACCACTGCCTGGAATCGTAAAGGTCACAGCAGGTTTCCCAAAATACATACCTTCTGCAAGTGCAAGCCCAAAGCCCTCATTCCGGGTAATGGACGGAAAACAAATAATATCTGCCGCATAAAGATAAGACTTTCTTTCTGAATCCGATATCCGTCCCAGAAATTCCACCTTTGGATCGCCTTTTGCCTGTTCTTTCAGTCCCTCTGTCAACTCACCTGATCCGGCGATAAAGAAATGTATGTTCTCATCGCCCATTTCTTTTGATGCATCAATCAAGTATTTTAGTCCCTTGTAAGGCACATGCCGTCCAATAAAGAATCCGATTTTCTCACCTTCATGCTGCTTTCGGATTGCTTCCGCTTTATCAATTTCATCTTGTGTGATAATCAAGCTCTTTTCATCAATTGTATATGGAAGTATCTGCTTTTTACCTTCAAATAATTTGGTAAAAGCAGATTCGTCCAAATGCTTCGGCGTCGCGCCCAAAATCTTATCTGCTCTTTGTATCAGATCAACATTCTGTTTATGGAACAAATGCTTTAATATACGTTGCTTGGTTATATCAAGATGCCAGTATACCCATAACTTAAAATTCTTTTTTTTATATTTAAGCAAAAAGTGAGTAACATAAGGATTTGGATAATGCAGTATGACAATATCCGGTTTGAATTCTTTCATCAGTTTATCCAGCTCTTTCCCATAACTAAAAGAAATCGCTTGTGATGAAACCTTCAACTGATAACCGCATCGGATAACCTCTATGCCGTCAACAAAATCATGCACTGTTTCATTATTCCGACACACGTGTTCTCCTATTGCCGCTGTCTCATTGAAACAGATGATTTTCTGCTCCACACTATCCATTTTCTGCATGGCAGATGCCATATCTCTTGCAACCTGCTCAGTACCACCGAGAAACGGATAATAATACTTTGATATTTGCAACACTTTTTTCTTTCTCATAACATTTTCAACTTTCTCTATAATACTCAAGCATCTCTTTTAAGGCATCAAAAACTGTATACTGCGGTTCCCACCCCAACTCCTTTTTTATTAGGTTATAATCACAGCAAATCACAGGCTGGTCTGTCGGCCTGAACCGACTCTGGTCAATTTCTACTTCAATTTTCTGGCTGCTCATCTTAATAATATACTGGAGCATATCCTCAAGGCTATAAGCCGTCCCAGAACCAACGTTATAGATAAGATCACAGTTCTCACTCTCGACAATCATACGGTAAGCCCTTACAATGTCCTTCACATGGCTGAAATCCCGCTTAACCGTCAGGTTCCCTACTTTAATCTTCCCAGAGTTTCCGCTCTTTTCAATCTCAGCCACCTGCTTGCAGAAACTCGGTAATACAAAAGAATCCCTCTGCCCGACCCCAGTGTGGTTAAAGGGCCTTACACAAAAAATTTTTAAACCATACTGCTCTTTATATAATTTTGCAAACTGCTCCTGTGTCACCTTGGAAATGCCATACGGATTGCTTGCATTAAGCTGCCGGTCTTCATTCATTGGGAAATCGGAAATAACATATTCTTCACTTGAACCAACAAACAAAATTTTCGGCTTTTTCACGCTCTTTCTGGCTGCCTCCATAATATTAAGTGCCCCGACAACATTCACCTGAATCGTGAACTGCGGAATATTCCAGGAAGCCCCTACACTGCTAATTGCAGCAAGGTTCACAATAATATCCGGACCAATTTTATTAACCAGCTTTTCTACTGCTTCTGAATCCATCAAGTCAGCAGACTCAAAATCAACTTCAGAGGGCAGCATTGCACTATGCACCTTATCGCTGCCAAAGACATTATATCCATGTTCTATAAATTCTCTCGAAAGATAGCTGCCAACAAAACCGCCTGCTCCAAAAATAAGTACATCTTTCATCCCTTGTCTCCACTCCACATCTATAAAGTAAGATAAGGCAGACCGACCCATTACACAACGCTGTGTCTGCCTGCCTTATACTGTGTTTTATTGAATTCCAGCTTCTTTCTTTGCAAGCTGCAGATCATGCTCCGCCATAATTGCACACAGCTGCTCATAGCTCGTCTTCTGCGGATTCCAGCCAAGCTTGGTTTTTGCTTTAGTCGGATCTCCCCAGAGGTTAACAACATCAGTCGGACGGTACCACTTCGGATTAACACAAACCAACAGCTTTCCAGTCTTCTTGTCGTAGCCCTTCTCATCCATGCCTTCGCCCTTCCACTCAAGCTCAATGCCGTCGTTCGCAAAAGCAAGTGTGGTAAATTCACGGACGGTATGCTGTACCCCCGTTGCAATGACATAGTCATCCGGCTCATCCTGCTGTAAGATCAGCCACATGCACTCCACATAGTCCTTGGCATATCCCCAATCACGCAGGGAGTCCAGATTGCCCAGTTCAAGATGATCCTGCAGGCCGCAGGCGATACGTCCGGCGGCAAGCGTAATCTTACGGGTAACGAAATTATCGCCCCGGCGTTCTGACTCATGATTGAACAGGATGCCGTTGCAGGCAAAGATTCCGTATGCTTCCCTGTATTCCTTAATCATCCAATAGCCATACTGTTTTGCTACAGCATATGGGCTGTAGGGATGGAACGGAGTATTCTCATTCTGGGGAACTTCCTCAACCTTTCCATACAGTTCAGACGTGGATGCCTGATAAACACGGCAGGTCTTGTCTAAACCGGCAGTATGTACAGCCTCAAGAATACGGAGCACACCAAGTGCGTCCACATCACCCGTATACTCAGCAGCGTCAAAAGATACCTGCACATGGGACTGTGCCGCAAGGTTATAGATTTCATCCGGCTTAACCTGAAGGACAATGCGGATGATGCTGGACGAATCCGAAAGGTCTCCCTCATGAATGATCAATTCATCTAAAATGTGGTCAATCCGCGCAGTTGTAGAAACAGAGGCACGGCGAATGATGCCATGTACCTCGTAGCCTTTTTCAAGGAGAAGCTCAGCAAGGTAAGAGCCATCCTGTCCAGTAATTCCGGTAATCAATGCTTTTTTCATGATAGTAAACTCCTTTTTCTTTTTTTGTTGTCATATACCTCTGCCTTTAGCAGCGTATTTTCAATATTGTTGTTTCTCCTAATGTAAGGCATCTCCCGATTCCTGCCGGAATAAACAATGTTTCTCCTTTAGAAAATCGCACTGGCCTCAAATCTGCATCCATCGTTTCCACTTGTCCATATCCCTCTAAGCACATCAACACCTGGAAGGAGCTATCCATTACAGAAAATGAAAAGCCTTTTGTAACCTGAATCCGCTCTACTTCAAAGTATTTACAACGGCAGAGCAATTCACGAGAGCAGCCAGGATAATGCTTTACCATTCTCGGCTTTTGGCTTGCATCCGGTGCTAAATCCATATCCATTACTTGTACAGCTTTATCAAAGTGAAGTTCCCGTTTGTTACCGTCCTTATCCACACGATCATAATCGTAAACACGATATGTTACATTTGAGCTTTCCTGTATCTCCGCAACAAGGATTCCGGAACCTATACCATGTACAGTTCCAGCTGGAACGTAATAAACATCGCCTTTGTGCACCTGTACTTTTTGAAGATGCTTATCTAATGTTCCGGTTTTCACAGCCCTTCTCAAGATTTCTTCGGTAACCTTATGCCTGAAACCATAAATCAGACTTGCTCCTTCTTCCGCATCAATTACGTACCACATCTCGGTCTTGCCATTTTGATGTTCATGTTCATGTGCGTATTCATCATCTGGATGAACCTGTACAGAGAGTTCTTTTTTCGCATCAATGAACTTTACCAGAATTGGGAATTCTTTACTTGAAACTTTTGTTCCAAGATACTCCGGATGCTGCAGCAGCACTTCCGCTAATGACTCCCCTTTAAACTTACCATTTGCCACTTTGCTTGAGCCGTCTGGGTGTACAGAACATTCCCACGTCTCTGCGAGAGGTGTCATGTTAATGTTTTTTCCGTATTCTTCTCTTAGGCGTATGCCACCCCAGAGATAATCTTTTCCGGCAGGATTAAGTTTAAAAATCTCCATTCCCGCCCCTTTACTTCAATTCAAATTTTATTTTGTCACTGACGCTGATTTCCTCACCAAGCTGGACTTCAATAATATCCAGAGGAGTCAGAGCTTCTACCATATGCTTGCATCCTGCTGCAATCGTAATAACGTCACCTGTACGGAGAACCTGCTCCATGCCATCTACAATTGCCTTTCCCTTGCCGGAAACGACTGTCCAGACTTCCTCTCTGTAGTTGTGCATATGATACGTCAAGCGTTCCCCAACTCTCAGGGATAGTTTCACAGTCATGGAACCAGGTTGGACATCAATAACCGTGTAGGTGCCCCAAGACTTTTCGGCATACATTGCTTCGGTTTCAATCTTTTCTACATAGGGCTTCATATAACCACTACGCTCTTTATCGGAAATCAGGATACCATCGCCACTGGCTGCAACAATCATGTCTTTGCAGCCCATGCAAAGGATTGGGATGTTCAGTTCATTGACTACATTGGTATTTTCGCAAGTATCATCCAATACAGCCTTGCCCTTCACTGCATCGGCCATGACCTCGGCCATCATATTCCATGTACCGACATCCTTCCAGTTGCCGCTATAGCGCAACACCTGGATGCTGGATTCCTTTTCTGCCACAGCATAATCGAAACTGATTTTCGTCAAAGTATCATACTTGTTGAAAAGGTCACGGTAATCGTCAAACTCAATCATACTATGAGCCTTCTCCAACAGATAACTTATCTTGAAAGCAAAGATACCAGCATTCCACAATGCGCTCTGGGCAAGATACTTCTTAGCAGTTTCTGTATCTGGCTTTTCTTTAAATTCTTTGACCGGGCTAACATTATCGCCAGATACTGGGATAATGTAACCGTATTTTTCACTCGGATAAGTTGGCTCAATACCCATCAGAGTCAAGTTTGCATTGCCCTGCTCGGAAAGTTCCTGCAATGTTTTTACAGCTTCATAATATGTAGTATCCACATATGGATCTACTGGGCACACAACCACGGATTCATCTTCAGACACGCCAAGTTCATCATGCAGATAAGTCACTGCCAACACGATGGCCGGGAACGTATCACGACGGCACGGTTCCACACATACAGACGCTTTTTCACCGAGCTGGTTCTTAATTGCGCTGGCCTGTGATTTACTAGTGGCAATTGTGACCCTTGCATCCGTATCTACTGCAGTAATCTGACGGTACACTCGCTGCACCATCGACTCATATTCTTCATCATTTTTAAATAGTTTAATAAACTGCTTGCTTCGCACATCATTGGAGAGAGGCCAGAGACGCTTCCCGCTTCCGCCAGAAAGTAAAATAGTATTCATTTGTCTTGACCTCCCCATCAATCCCTCTGGAAAATATCTCTTGTGTACACTTTTTCTTTCACATCATCCAGGCACTTGTCATACCGGTTTGCGATGATTGCCTGACTCTGTTTCTTGAATTCATCCAGATCATTCACAACCAGGCTTCCAAAGAACGTCTCACCGTCTTTCAGCGTTGGCTCATACACAATTACCGTAGCACCTTTCGCCTTAATCCGCTTCATGACTCCTTGGATGCTCGATTGTCTGAAGTTGTCCGAATTTGATTTCATTGTCAACCGATAAACGCCTACGACAATTTCTTTCTCTTTCTTGCTGTCCCAGCTCTCATTCTCGCCGTATCCTCCAGCAATCTCCAGTACCCGGTCAGCGATAAAATCTTTTCGCGTCCGATTGCTTTCTACGATTGCTTCAATCAGGTTCTCCGGCACATCCGCATAATTTGCCAGCAACTGCTTGGTATCTTTCGGCAGGCAATAGCCGCCATAACCAAAGCTCGGATTGTTGTAATGAGTGCCGATACGAGGATCAAGGCAGACGCCATTGATGATCTGCTGTGTATTCAGCCCCTTCATTTCTGCATAAGTATCCAATTCGTTAAAATAGCTTACTCTTAATGCCAAATATGTATTTGCAAACAACTTCACAGCTTCCGCCTCAGTAAAGCCCATAAACAGAGTATCTATGTTCTCTTTAATTGCACCTTCCTGCAATAGCTCCGCAAAGGTATGTGCAGCCTTCACCAGCCTTGCATTCTCTACATCCGTGCCCACTATAATCCGGCTGGGATACAAGTTGTCGAACAGGGCTTTACTTTCACGCAAGAATTCCGGGCTGAAAATGATATTATCGCAGTGAAATTTCTCACGAACAGATTTCGTATACCCTACAGGAATAGTTGATTTGATGACCATGATGGCTTCCGGATTATACTCGATCACCAGCTTAATCACAGCTTCTACAGCAGACGTGTCAAAAAAGTTCTTCCTTGAATCGTAATTTGTGGGCGCAGCGATTACTACAAAATCAGCATCCGAATATGCTTCCTTTGCATCCAGCGTTGCGACCAAATCCAGTTCTTTCTCTGCCAGATACTTCTCAATATACTCATCCTGAATCGGAGATTTCTTGTTATTAATCAGTTCAACCTTCTCTGGCACAATGTCCACAGCCGTAACATGATGATGCTGTGATAACAGCGTAGCAATGGAAAGCCCCACATAGCCTGTTCCAGCCACAGCAATTTTCAAATCTTTAAATTCTCTCATAGTCATTTTCTCCTCTCCCACACTGTGGGTATTTACACCGCCTTATCAGCGGGGAATACTTACATGTCATTACAGAAATCACATATAAAACGCTTTATACCACTCAGCGAATTTCCGAAGCCCATCTCTCAGGCTTGTACTCGGCTTGAATCCAAAGTCTTTCTCCAATGCGCTTGTATCTGCATAGGTAACTGGCACATCACCCGGCTGCATCGGTACAAGTTCCTTGTGTGCCTCAAAGTCATAATCCTCCGGCAGCACTCCTGCTCTTACTAACTCCTCAGACAAAATCTTCACGAAATCCAATAGATTCTCCGGGCTGTTGTTTCCGATGTTGTAAACCTTGTACGGCGGCAACGGCAGACCATCTTCACCAGTTACCTTATCCGGTGCTTTCTGCATCACACGGACAACACCTTCCACGATATCATCCACATAAGTGAAATCACGTTTGCAATTGCCATAGTTGAATATCTGAATGGTCTTGCCTTCACGCAGCTTGTTCGTAAATCCAAAGTACGCCATATCCGGACGCCCTGCAGGACCATACACGGTAAAGAAACGCAGACCTGTGGACGGAATGTTGTAGAGCTTGCTGTAGGCATGAGCCAAAAGTTCATTGCTCTTCTTGGTCGCCGCATACAGGCTGACCGGGTTATCCACCTTGTCATCCGTGCTGTATGGAACCTTTTTGTTTGATCCATAAACACTGGAAGAAGAAGCGTACACAAGATGCTCCACACCTGTCTGACCATTATCATAAGAATGACGGCAGGCTTCTAATATGTTGTAAAAACCAATCAGGTTAGATTCTATATAAGCATCCGGATTCGTAATGGAATAACGGACACCGGCCTGCGCTGCCAGATTTATCACTACCTGCGGTTTATACTTTTCAAAGATTTCTTTAACCAACGCCTTATCTGCAATACTGCCCTTAACAAAAATAAACGAAGGGTTCTCAGACAGTTCTTCCAGTCTTGCCTCCTTCAGCCTCACGTCGTAGTAGTCATTCATATTGTCAATGCCGATAACCGTCACGTCTTCCACATCGGAATAGAGACGCTTTACCAGATTCGATCCAATGAATCCGGCAGCACCTGTGACCAGTATTGTTTTGCATTTTAAATCCACACAACTCATCGTTTGTTGCTCCAATCTATTTTTCTTTATCAACTCACTGGGTCCATCATCAGCAACACGCCAAATCTCCCAGCAACTCTCATAGCAGGAAATCTTCCTTAATAATTCATGTGTTCATCATCCGTACTGTGATGTTGAAATCATCCATACTGTGGATGTCAGCCTGATTCTGAACACCGGCCAGACTATGATCATCATCCGCATCTATCTAAGCAATACTTTTGCCTGCGGCAGCGACAGGACATCCAAAAGATACCCCCACCACCCTGCAGTTTTTCACGACTGGTTTCCCCATGTTCCCCTGGTTTTTCCCCGTCTTTCCCTGTTCTATGCTCTGTTCTACTCCGCTCCCCTGCCCGTAAAAATAACTCCTACGGTTTTCAGGAGGATTTTGATATCCAGCCCGAAGCTCCATTCTTCTATGTACTTTGCATCGAGCTTTACTACTTCCTCAAAGTCCGTGATATCGCTCCGCCCGCTGATCTGCCACAGGCCGGTTATGCCGGGCTTCATGC
>NZ_CAJKOX010000018.1 GCF_905201705.1 uncultured Marvinbryantia sp. | reverse complement strand
AGAGAGCGCCTGGCGGTGGAGGATGCGCCATGCAGGGAGCGCCCCTCGGCAGAGAATACGCCACGCAGGGAGCGCCCCGCGTTTGAGGCGGCTCTTGCCGCGGAAGGCATCTCATTTATATGTGAAGTAAAAAAGGCTTCCCCCTCTAAGGGAATTATCGCGCAGGAGTTTCCGTATCTGCAGATCGCAAAAGAATATGAGGCGGCTGGAGCTGCCGCTATTTCCTGCCTGACGGAGCCATACTGGTTTCTTGGAAAGGATGTTTACCTGCAGGAGATCGCATCGCAGGTGCGTATTCCGGTGCTGCGCAAGGATTTTACCGTAGATGAATATATGATCTATCAGGCAAAAGCATTGGGAGCTTCCGCGGTTTTGCTGATCTGCGCGATCCTGGATGATGAACAGTTAAGAGCATATGGTCAGCTTGCAGAGGAGCTGGGCATGTCGGCTCTGGTCGAGGCGCACACTGAGGAGGAAATATCCCGCGCGCTGGCGGCGGATGCAAGAATCCTCGGCGTGAATAACCGCAATCTGAAAAACTTCCAGGTGGACATCGCGCAGAGCAGGAGGCTTCGCGCGATGGTGCCGGAGGATGTGCTGTTTGTTTCCGAGAGCGGCATAAAGACGCCGGAGGATATTGCGGCGCTGCGAAAAAACGGCACCGACGCCGTGCTGATCGGAGAGGCGCTGATGCGGGCGAAGGACAAAAAAGCAATGCTGGATACGCTGCGGGGAGTGATGTGATGAAAATAAAAATCTGCGGTCTTAGCCGGGCTTGTGATATCACATATGTAAATGAGGCGCAGCCGGATTTTGCCGGATTTGTGGTGAATTATCCGAAAAGCCGCCGGAGCGTGACGCCTCTGCAGCTGTCGCGGCTGCGCGAAAATCTGGCGGAGACGGTACTTCCGGTCGGCGTGTTTGTAAATGAAAAGCCGGAGCTGGTTGCACAGCTTTTAAATGAAGGAATTATTTCCATGGCGCAGCTTCATGGAAGCGAGGACGAAACATATATCCGGCGATTGCGGACACTTACGGACAGAGAGCTGATACAGGCGTTTACGATCCGCAGCGAAGCGGATGCAAAGCAGGCGATGAGAAGCGCGGCGGATTATATTCTGCTGGATAATGGAAAAGGTACCGGGAAGAGTTTCGACTGGAGTCTGGTTCGGGAAACTTCGCGTCCGTGGATACTGGCAGGCGGGCTTACGCCGGACAATATGAGACATGCGGCGGAAACGCTTCATCCGTGGGCGCTCGACCTGTCGAGCGGCGTGGAGACGGACGGATATAAGGATCGCGATAAAATACTTGCGGCGGTTGCCGGGATTCGGACACTGAGATAAAATTTGGAAAGCGGCATGTGAAATCTGTTGTACTGTGCACTGGGTAATGTGAGAGATTGAAATGCAGTGTATATGGGGCAGCATGAGATATAATGATGTGACAGAAATAGGGAAATATGATAAAGGAGAAAAAGATGAGCACAGGAAGATTTGGAATACACGGCGGGCAGTATATTCCGGAGACGCTGATGAATGCGGTTCTGGAGCTGGAAGAAGCCTACAATCATTATAAAAACGATCCGGATTTTCAGCAGGAGCTGACACAGCTTCTGAATGACTACGCGGGCAGACCATCGCGGCTGTATTTTGCGGAGCGCATGACGAAGGATCTTGGCGGAGCGAAGATTTATCTGAAACGGGAGGATCTGAACCATACGGGCGCACACAAGATCAATAACGTGCTTGGGCAGGTGCTGCTCGCAAAGAAGATGGGAAAGACCCGTGTGATCGCGGAGACGGGAGCCGGACAGCACGGAGTTGCCACGGCAACAGCGGCGGCGCTGATGGGAATGGAGTGCGAGGTGTTTATGGGCGAGGAGGACACGAAGCGTCAGGCGCTCAATGTGTACCGTATGCGTCTGCTTGGCTCGAAGGTCCATGCGGTCACATCGGGGACAGGAACCCTGAAGGATGCGGTTTCAGAGACGATGCGCGAGTGGACGAACCGTGTGGAGGACACGCATTATGTACTCGGTTCCTGCATGGGACCGCATCCGTTCCCGACGATCGTGCGGGATTTCCAGGCGGTCATCTCCAAAGAAATCAAACAGCAGATGCTTGAAAAAGAAGGGAAGCTGCCGGATGCGGTGCTTGCCTGTGTGGGCGGAGGCTCCAATGCGATCGGCGCGTTTTATCATTTTATTGAGGATAAAGAAGTGCAGTTGATCGGCTGTGAGGCTGCGGGGCGCGGCGTTGATACCGCGGAGACTGCGGCGACGATCGCCACCGGCAGGCTCGGCATTTTCCATGGAATGAAGTCGTATTTCTGCCAGGATGAGTACGGCCAGATCGCGCCGGTATACTCCATTTCCGCCGGGCTGGATTATCCGGGCATCGGACCGGAGCACGCCGATCTCTACGATAAAGGACGCGCGCAATATGTTGCGATTACCGACGACGAGGCGGTGGACGCCTTTGAATATCTGGCGAAGATGGAAGGCGTGATCCCGGCAATCGAGAGCGCTCATGCAGTTGCCTATGCGCGCAGGCTGGCGCCGACGATGCGAAAGGATCAGATCATCGTCATTAACCTGTCCGGCAGAGGAGATAAGGACTGCGCGGCAATCGCCAGATACAGAGGGGAGGATATTCATGAGTAACATTCAGAAAGCATTTGAAAATGGCAAGGCGTTTATTCCGTTCATTACCTGCGGCGATCCGTCGCTGGATGTCACCGAGCAGCTTGTGTACGGGGCGGAAGAAGCGGGCGCGGATTTAATTGAGCTTGGCATTCCGTTTTCCGATCCGACGGCGGAGGGACCGGTTATCCAGGCGGCGAACCTGCGGGCGCTGACAAATGGGGTGACGACGGACGATATTTTTGAGATGGTGCGCCGTATCCGAAAAAAGACGGATATTCCGATGGTGTTTATGACTTACGCGAATGTAGTATTTTCCTATGGATATGGACAAATGTCACATAAAAAACAGAAGGACGGGTCGGCATGCGCCGGTCACGCAGAGCTGGGTGGACTGGAACGTTTAAGCCGCATGGAATCCGGTACAGAGCGCTTTATCCGCACAGCCGCGGAAATCGGTATGGACGGTCTGATTCTGCCGGACGTACCTTTTGAGGAAAAGGAAGAATTTGATACTGTATGTAAGAAATATGGTCTGGATCTCATCTCCTTAATCGCGCCGACTTCGCATGAGCGTATCCGGCAGATTGCGGCGGAAGCCAGCGGGTTTGTGTACTGTGTATCGTCGATGGGCGTGACGGGAGTGCGCGCGGAGATCACTTCGGATGTGGGAAGCATGGTGAAACTTGTGAAGGAGACGAAGGAGATTCCATGCGCGGTCGGCTTTGGAATTTCCACACCGGAACAGGCAGAGAAAATGGCGGCGCTGTCTGATGGAGCGATAGTGGGAAGCGCGATTGTACGCATTTGCGGCCAATATGGGAAGGATTGCGTGCCGTATGTGAAAGAGTATATCCGCACAATGAAAGAGGCATTGTGAGATCTGGAAAAATGTCACATAACACAATGCGATATGAGGAGTAATGGATTATGGAAGGAATCATATACACAGAGGCGCCCACGGACGGGCGCCTTCCAAAGGAGATGGCGGTGTACCGGCTGCTGGATGCGCTTGGCATCAAATATGAGCGAGTGGATCATCCGGCTGCAATGTCAATCGATGATTGTCACAATGTCGATAAAATCCTGGGTATCCAGATCTGCAAAAATCTCTTTTTGTGTAACCGCCAGCAGACGGATTTTTATCTGCTGATGATGCCCGGAAGGAAGCCGTTTAAGACAAAGGATTTAAGTAAGCAGCTTGGCGTGGCGCGGCTTTCTTTTGCTGACGAGGGGCACATGGAGGAGTTTCTTGATATCACGCCCGGCTCTGTCAGTATCATGGGTCTGATGAATGATACACAAAATCGTGTGCGCCTCCTGATAGACGAGGACGTTTTTCATGATGAATATGTGGGCTTCCACCCCTGCATTAACACAAGCAGCATCAGGGCAAGGGCGGCGGATATCTGGGAGAAATTTCTGCCGGCCGTACATCATACGTACACGGTGGTGAAGCTGTAGCGGCAAGCCCCATTCGTGGAGCGAATTTAAAATGGATTTGCGAAGGGTACTGTGAACGGAGTGAGCAGTAACGTTAACGTCGCAAAATAAGAAGAACAGCAGGAGCTGGCGTCGCAAAATAAGAAGAACGGCAGGAGTTGGCGTTGCAAAATAACGTGTTACGTAGTAAAATAGATGCAGTAATCAAAGAAAGAGGTGTATGAAAAGATGGAATTGGCAGTGTTACAGAAGGATATGATCGCGGCGATGAAAGCGAAGGATAAGCCGCACAAGGATGCGATTTCCGCGCTTGTATCAGCGGTGAAAAAGGCGGGCATTGATGCTGGCTGCCGCGAGGACATACCGGAGTCGATGGTAGATCAGGTAATCTTAAAGGAAATGAAGACAGTGAAGGAGCAGATCGACACCTGCCCGGAGCAGAGAGCCGAGCTGAAGGCAGAGTATCAGTTCCGCTACGACGTAATTTCCGCTTATGCGCCGAAGATGCTTTCCGCGGAGGAAGTGAAGACGATTCTGCAGGAGAAATTTGCGGATCTGCTTGCGACGAAGAACAAGGGAATGATCATGAAAACGGTCATGGCGGAGCTGAAGGGCAAAGCGGACGGCAAGGTGATCAATCAGGTTGTTGCGGAGCTTTGCAAATAATATTTGCGGCAGGATTTCTGCGAACCGGCAAGCAGTGAGGATGATGCTTGCAAGATAATCAGTAATATAAAATATGAGCTATGAGGAGGCTCATTTATCGGGCAACTCAAAATATACAGGAAGGACCAGGCGGATCAAAGGAGATCTGCGCGGTCCTTTTTGCGTTGCGATGCATTCGAAGGAAGCTGCCGATGACAGGTTTTGTAGGTTGCAATGCATCCGAAGGGAGCTGCCAGTGGCAGGTCCCATAGGTGAAAGGGGGATTTTTATGAGGATTTACACAGAGGCAGACCGTGTGAGCACGGGAAACAGGGGTATGGATGACGTGATCGACATGCTGCGCATGGGCGATAATGTGGTATGGCAGGTGGATGCGGTGTCGGACTACCGGCGTGTGGTAGCGCAATATCTGGAGCAGGCGAAGGTGGACGGGCGCGAGATTCACTATATGCGCTTCGGCGCGCATGAGCCGGTCATTCAGGAGACGGAGGGCGTGCAGGTGCACCGGATCCACGCGGAGCTTGGCTTCGAGCACTTTGCGATGAAGGTGCATCATATTATTAAAGAAATCGGTGTGGATGCGTTCTATATTTTCGACTGTCTGACAGATCTTGTGAAATACTGGTATTCAGATCTGATGATCGGAAACTTTTTCCGTGTGACCTGTCCGTATCTGTACGAGCTGAATACGGTAGCGTATTTTGCGTTGATTCGGGATTCGCACACGGAGCACACGATTTCGCGTATCCGTGATACCACGCAGGTACTCCTTGACTTATATAATGTGGGCGGAAATTATTATCTGCATCCCTTAAAGGTCTGGCAGCGCAAATCGGAGACGATGTTCCTGCCGCATCTGATTTCCGGGGAGACGGCGAAGACGATCACGTCAAGCTCGGAAACGGCGGCACTGTTTTCTCATTTTAGCCTGGACCGGAACCGCACAGATTATTGGGACGTGGTGTTCCAGGAGGCTTCCATGAAGCTCTCCGGCTCGGTGGAGGAGCAGAATACGGCAAAGGAGCTTCTTCTGCGGCTGCTTATCGGGGAGGACAATCCGATCGTGGGCCTGTGCCGGGAATATCTCTCATTGCGCGACCTGCTGGACGTTAAATCGCGCGAGCTTGGCACCGGGCGCATAGGCGGAAAAGCAGTCGGCATGTTCCTTGCGCGCAAAATTCTGGAAAAGGATACGGAATATAATTTTTCGCGGCTGCTGGAGGTCCATGATTCCTTTTACATGGGAGCGGACGTTTTCTATACTTATATTGTACACAACGACTGCTGGCGCCTGCGCACCCTGCAGAAATCGAAGGAGGGCTACTATGAATACGCAAAGCCGCTGCAGGAAAAGATGCGTGCGGGAAGCTTTCCGGAGTATCTGGTGGAAAAATTCAAGGCGATGCTGGAGCATTTCGGACAGTCGCCGATCATTGTGCGCTCCAGCTCTCTGCAGGAGGATAATTTCGGAAATGCTTTTGCCGGAAAATACGACAGCGTATTCTGTGTGAACCAGGGAACCTTAGAGGAGCGCTACGAGGCGTTTGAAAAAGCGGTGAAGCAGGTTTATGCGAGTACGATGAATGAGGACGCGCTGAATTACCGTATGAACCGCGGTCTGTGGGATAAGGATGAGCAGATGGCGCTTCTGATCCAGCGCGTGTCCGGCGATTATTATGGAAAATACTTCTTCCCGCATGTGGCGGGTGTGGGAAATTCCTCGAATCTTTATGTCTGGGATCCGTCAATCGATATGGATGCCGGTATGGTGCGCCTGGTATTCGGGCTTGGCACGCGGGCGGTAGACCGTATCGAGGGTGATTATCCGCGGATTGTCTGCCTGGATGATCCGGGACGTCCGCCGCTGATTTCTTACGGCGACGAGCGGAAATTCTCACAGCATTATGTGGATCTGCTGGATACCGGCACGAACGAGTGGACACATAAGGATGTGGACGAGATTCTTGCGATGGATATTAAAACAAATAAAAATCTGTTTTCGTCGCTTGATTTTGATACCATGCGCTGGCTGCAGGAGATGGGCAGAAAAACGCGGAATCTTTACATATTAAATTTCAGCCGACTGCTGAAATATACGGATTTTCCGGACAATATGAGACGTATTTTAAAGCGGCTTTCCACTGTTTACGACTATCCGGTGGATATCGAGTTTGCGGCAAATTTTGATAAAGAGGGAAATTATAAGATCAATCTGCTGCAGTGCCGGCCGCTTCAGACACGCGGACTGGGAAAGACCGTGGAGATACCGGAAATTACAAAAGAAACGGACTGCTTCTTTGCGACGCACGGAAATTTCATGGGCGGAAACGTGCGCATTCCGATCCAGTATGTGATTTTTGTAAAGGCGAAGGCATATCTGGCGCTGCCGGAGCAGGAGCGCTACACGGTGGCGCGCGTCATCGGAAAGCTGAACCAGATTTTAAAGGAACATCACGTATTGCTGGCGGGCCCGGGGCGCTGGGGTACCTCGACCACTTCGCTCGGCGTGCCCGTACACTTTACCGAGATCTGTCATATGAGCGCTATCTGCGAGGTGGCGTACCAGGAGGGCAATCTGATGCCGGAGCTGTCCTACGGAAGCCACTTCTTCCAGGACCTTGTCGAATCCGGCGTATTCTATGCCGCCGTCTTTGAAAAAGATAAGGATGTGATATTCAACGAAAGCTATGTCCTGGAGAAAGAAAACTGCATTGCAGACTTCGTAGAAACATCTTATGCCGGCATCATCCACGTTGCGAAAACGGACGGGCTGGAGCTGTA
This sequence comes from uncultured Marvinbryantia sp., assembly GCF_905201705.1. Lineage (GTDB taxonomy): Bacteria > Bacillota > Clostridia > Lachnospirales > Lachnospiraceae > Marvinbryantia. The sequence goes on along the minus strand of NZ_CAJKOX010000018.1, from coordinate 69,236 downwards.
CTCCGATACCGTCAGCCAGCGGCTGGTGTGTATGAAGCGACAGGAGAATGCATAAAGGTAGCGGATATTCATTGTTTTTGATACTCTTCCCTGTAGGCACTGGGAGTTTTCCCTGTCTTTTTCTTGAAACAGGAGCTGAAATAGTATTGGTTCGAATATCCTACCTGGGTACTGATAACCTTCAGGGACAGCGAGGTGTTCAGCAGAAGCTGACAGGCGGCATCTATGCGGGTATCAGTGAGGAAGGTACTGATATTCTGGTTCCGGCATCGTTTAAAGAGGGTGCTGAGGTATGCAGGGGAAATCTGGAGAGATTCGGCGATTTCATTTAACCCCAGGTCGCTGTTGCTGTAATTCTTTAAAATATATTTTACAGCGGTCTCACAGAGACTTTCGTGGTATTTTGATACGGATTCCTGAAGTCTCTGGCAGATTTCCCGGCATGTATTGAGAAGCCAGTCGGAAATCATGGCAATCGTTTTAAAATAATCCGGATTGGTAAAAATAAATGTAATTTCTTTTTCGAATTCAGGAGTCATGATATTTAATTCATAGCAAAATTTTAATAACCGGGCAACAATCGTGTATAGCTGGGAATAAACAACGATTTTAGAATCACAGTTTCCCGGAAATGAATGGATAAAAGCGTGAATCCAGTCTGTGATACCATTCATGTCTTTTTTGCATATGCATTGAATAAGATTCTCCTCTGACACGTCCGCATCAGGCAAAACTTTACTGCCGTACCGGGAAATTGCGTCCGCCTCCAGGAACGTCTGCTCTGGAAAGAAAAATCGGTATTCCAGCGCTTTCTGGGCACTTGCATAGGAGGAATTCAGCTCCCAGATGCTGTCGGTAATATTGCCAAGTCCGATAACAACCCCCAGACGGCTGGAAAAATGTTCTGCCGCTTTCTGAAAGCGGGCCTGTATCAGCTCCAGGAATTTATGTGCGGATGCAATATTTTCGCCAATAATACAAATAAAATTGGTCAGGTCTTTCAGAACATAGTGGAAGGTAAATGTGCTGCAGATTTTGCGGACACAATGCTCCAGATTCATAGAACGCACACAATATTCTTCAATGCCGAGCTTCTGTTTGAGAAGGTCGGAATCTGCGGCAGAAATATGCAGAACGATATAATAACGGCAGTTCAGCTTTAAATCGAGGTAATGGGCATATAGCTCCAGAATCTGTGCGGATTCCCGGTTTCCCTGCTGGATCAGGGAACGGAAAAACTGCTCTGCTATAGCAGGACGGCTCTTTTTCAGAATTTCCAGATTTTTTACTTCCATCTTGATTTCAGCGATTACCTTTTCGAGAATTTCCGTGAGATAACTGTAATTGACAGGCTTTTCGATATAGTCAAAGGCGCCCAGACGCACAGCCTGTCTGGCGTATTCAAATTCGTCGTAGGCGCTGATCAAAATAATTTTAATAGAGGGATTAAGGGCGAGCGCTTTTTCGGAAAGCGCAAGTCCGCTCATACCTGGCATGGAAATATCGGAAATCAGAATATGCACAGGGTGATTTTTAAGATAATCCAGTGCGGAAACGCCGTCGTATACGGTATGTACAGAAGAGATTCCCGGACTGTCCCAGGAGATGGCGTGCATAATACCTTCTACGCAGATATAATTATCATCGACTAATAAAACATTCATATACATACAAAACATCCTTTCTGCCCGGAGAATCTTCAGGGCAATATCTGCTGAAATTCAATTTTTACAGTTGTTCCTGCCGTATACTCGCTGTCGATTTCGATGAAGCCATGTCCGAAAAGCTCGCTGGAAATCCGGGCGTTGACGTTGCAGATGCCAAAGTGACGGCTGGTATCCACAATACGTGTACGCAGAGATTCCCGCAGCTCTTCAAGCCTGTCGGGGGAAATGCCGTTTCCGTTATCGCGGATAAAAATGAGGATGGTATCATCTCCATAGCGTATTTCGATTTGAATATGCAGCTTCTGGCTGCTCCCCTGCATACCGTGATGGATACTGTTTTCAATGAATGGCTGCAGGGTAAATTTACAAATCATAAAATTCTCAATTGCTTCGTCTGTCTCGATACTCCATGTAAAATTTCCGCCCCGGCAGATAGATTCAAGCTCCATATATAACTGGGCGATTTCGAGCTCGTCCCGGATTGTAATCAGTTCATTGGATTTGCGCAATGTCATGCGGTAAAAACGGGTAAGATTCATGATGAGCTTATTTGCAAGCTCCGGTTTCCCCATATTGTTGCAGACCATAATCGAATCAATGTTTTCCTGCAGTGTTTGCATCATCCGGTTATAAGTAATGGCAAGCTTGTCCACTTCGTCATAATTTTTTTCGGGCTTAACTTTTACATATTCAATGAAGGAGCCATGAAACTGATTTTCACTGAAATTTACCTGTTTTGCGGAATTAGACAGCAGAGTGATCCGCTTCGTAAAATTGTTTGCCAGAAGAATTATAAAAACGACCATGCAGGGAACAATCAGGGCGAGAATCAGAAGAAAGCTGCCTACATAAGCAGAGGCGCTGGCTCTCAAATAATCCTGTGATACCCTTGTCACATAGGTCCAGCCGTTGCTGAGGGCGTTGATATAGTACAGAGCATCCGGCTGGTTGGAGAAATCTGCGGCAGCAGCTCCGGCTTGTCTGAAAAAAGGTCACACACAAGTGTTTTTGTTTCTTCTGTACCAGAAAAAGCAACAAGCTGACTGTTGTTGTCAAGCAGATATCCGGTAATTCCGGAATCGGCGTAGAAGGCAGTCAGAAGCTCGGTAAATTCATCAGCGTTAATACTGATGAAAAAGACATAACGCAGCGTGCCGTCCAGTCCGTCGCGCAGCATATGAACACAATTAATGGCATTAAAGGACGTATATTTTTTATTCAGCATAAAGGGATAGGACTGATTTTCCACAAAAAGCCAGACGGAATCTGTATTGCTTTCCAGCAGCTCCTGCGCGGAAACCAAAAGCGGAGAGTGAATCCAGACTGTAGAACATTAAGCCCTCATTTGTAAAAATATAATCGGAATCCAGAAAAATACAGATATATCCAAAGTCAAAAGCGGATACCAGGGTCTGGATATTTGTGCGCAGAGTATAAAAGGTCTGAAGTTGTTCTGTGCTGATGGAGCCGTTCTTTTCGGGATATGTATACATATACGAGCGGAGTGTGGCGGCTACCTGGTTCATCTGGGTAAAACGGGATTCGATCTGGTCCACAAGCTGTCTGTTGGTAAGTGAGGTGGCGTTCATTACCTTATCATAGGAATTTTGCGTGTTAATCCGGTAGAAAATGACGCTAATCAGAAACAACGGCACAATGGTAGCTGTCAGAAAAGCAAAGGTCAGCTTCTGCGGAAAACTGTTGCGTATCAGACAGTGGGACAGCTTATTTTTAATGTGAAAAAGCTTTTTGGACATAATGATATATCTCCTCCCGGAATCGAAAAAAATAACAGTTAAAAGCGATATTATTTTAAAATAAACGGAGGGAAAATAGAACAAAATATCCAAAAATAAAAAATCTTATAAATCATTGAAAAAATAATATATTTTAATTTGCCCTGTTTTTCTGTATCCTTAGAAACAACAAATAGCGCAGGGGCGCAAAAAAAGGAGGGTAATTTTTATGAACAAAAAAATGGTTGGAGCGGTATTGATGGCATCGGTGGCGTGCGGGGCGCTTATACCGGCACAGGCATCGGAAGAGTACGATTTGACAGTGTATTCTATTGAAACGACAGACCCGGATTTTGATACCTGGCTGGCGGCGGCAGAGGAGGCCACCGGATTGAATATTAATGTAGTGGCAGCTCCGACGGACACGGATACCCGTCAGCAGAAAATCACCACAATTTTATCAACGGGCGATACATCCGTTGATGTTATACAGATTAATGATGAGATGTCAACAGCCTTTAAAAACACAGGCTGGCTGGAGGGGCTGAATGATACAGTAATGACAGAGGATATTCTGGATAACTTTGCTGTCGGATATATCGAAGATATGATTACTTCGGCTGATGGTCAGATTGTGGGTGTGCCGGGCTACTGCGGATATCTGTCCATGTGGGTAAATCAGGAAATCATGGATGAGGTAGGAATCGAATCCATTGATACCCTGGATGATTTTAAAGCGTTTCTGGCGGCAGCATCCGAAAAAGAAGGACGTTATGGCTACGGCGGCTCCTGGGAGAAAACATATGTTTTCAATGAAATAGCTCAGTTTGTCAATATGTTTGGCGGAGATTATTATGACTGGTCAAATGAGGGCAACCGGAAGGCGCTGGAATTTATGAAGGAAATGGTAGATAACGGCTGGACGAGCCTGGATCAGCTTGCAGATAAGTACGAACAGATGAACCAGAAGTTCATTGATGGTGATTATGGAGTAGTATTTTACTGGGGAACCGGAAGCGAATATGCAGATGCGGGTATGAAGGGTGATGATAAGATTCACATGTATAAGGTTCCTACCTTTGAGAAGGGCAGCATTTTTACAGATTCCTGGAGCTACGTGCTGAACAGTGCATCCGAAAATAAAGAGGCGGCATATACCTTCCTGAAATGGATTGCAAGTGAAGACGGGGAAGCTGCTAGTTATAATTGCTTTGACCGTTATCCGGCAAGAAGCGACGTGGCGGAGACAGTCGTTCCGGAGGACAATGATGTGAAAGCAATGTATGCAACATATGCGGAGGAGCTTGAGGTACACGGACGTCCGATGCTTCCGCAGACAATGGAGTTTATTTCCGAGATGGGAACATTGTTCCAGCAGTATGTACAGGGAGAAATTTCACTTGATGATTTCTGCGCACAGGCGCAGGAGGCTGTAGAGGCAAATCAGTAACAGAGCCTTGAAAGACTGCCGCAGATGTTCAGGCGGCAGTCTTTTTATAAAAACCGCGTCCTGCGGAGAATGGAGGAGCTATGGGAGCAAAAAAACAAAAAATGTGGGTTGCCTGGATTTTTATACTGCCAGTGTTATTAATCCGGGGATTTACCACAGTATATCCGTTTCTCAGTACGCTGAGAAACAGCTTTTATGATATTAAGATTCTGAAGGGAGTCAATGAATTTGCAGGACTTGGGAATTATATTCGCGCATTCAGTGATAAAAAAGTAATCACTTCCATTGAATTTACTTTGATTTTTGTGGTTGTATCGATGATTGGACATGTTGTGTTCGGAGTTGGACTTGCACTGATTCTGAATATGAAGACGAAGCTGCAGCGCTTTTTGCGGACGATCGTTCTGATTCCCTGGGCAATGCCTACGGTCGTGATTGGTATGGCGGCGAAGTGGGCGTTTAATGATAAGTACGGACTGGTTAATGACGTCATCCGGCGGTTTGCGGATGACTTTTCCCTGAGCTGGCTTGTCAATACGGACACGGCAAGAATTGCTGTTATTCTGGTAGATTTATGGAAAGACCTGCCTTATTTTGCCATTCTGGTACTTTCCGGAATGCAGTTTATTTCCGGAGAAATATATGAAGCAGCCAGAGTGGATGGAGCGACAAAGGTGCAGAGCTTTTTTAAGATTACATTGCCATTGATTTTAAAGAATGTCGTGACGCTTTGTATTCCGTTCACCATGTGGCGTCTTACCATGTTTGACCTTGTGTATGCCATGACCTCGGGAGGACCGGGCGAGGATACGGCGCTGATTGCTTACCGGATCACAACGGAAGCCTTTACGAATCTGAATATCGGGTATGCATCGGCTCTCGCGATAATGCTGCTGATTGTTATGCTTATATTCAGTGCGCTGAATATGAAGCTGGTTAGTAAAATGGAGAGTTAGGAGGAGACGCTGTGAATAAGGAGCTGATTTATAAAAAGGTATTTGGTACAGTGATGAGAGGGCTGCTGATTTTTGTGGTGTCATTTATCATTCTTCTTCCATTATACTGGATATTTATTTCGTCAATCACACCATCTGCGGAGCTGTTTCAGTCGCCGATAGATTATCTGCCGGATCATCCGACACTGGAAAATTACAAGTATCTGCTTGAAAACGTCGGGCTGTTGGAAAAGGTAGGGAATACGGTTATTATTGTAGGGCTGACGATTCTGGTGAGTACAGTTTTGTGCGTACTGGCAGCGTATGCTTTCTCCAGATTTCAATCCAGGATGGTTTCCCTGGCTTTTGGATTTATAATCGCAACGATGCTGATACCGGATATTGTACTTGCGCGTCCTTTATATACCTTTATGCAGGGGGCAAAGCTGTATGATACATATCCGGGTCTGATTATCCTGTATATCAGTGCGGTCATTCCCTTTACTGTGCTGATCCTCCGCAATTTTGTCGGAGAAATCCCGGAGGCGCTGGAGGAGGCGGCCGCCATAGACGGGGCGACTTGACTGCAGCGGGTATTTTATGTTATAATTCCGCTGATGAAGCCGGCGATAGCAACCGTATGTATTATTAACTTTATTACATGTCTGAATAACTTTTTTACACCTTTGTTTTTTGCGAATAATATTCAGGTGCTGTCGGTAGCCATTGTACAGCTTCCGCTGCGCAATAATATGTATGCGGTTCCGTGGGACCTGGTCAGCGCTATGGGCTGGATTATTTTGCTGCCAATCATTATTTTTGTGGCAGTTTTCGAAAAACAGATTATGGAAGGCATTATGGTGGGAGGAGTAAAAGCGTGAATGATTTTATCAATAATATGAGTACACTGATGTTTCAGAAGAAGGGACAGAGCAGGGCGATTAATCAGGAGAATCCCTCCGGAGAGAAAGGAAATGGCGGAAGGGCGGCAAGCCCTCTGGGACCAGGCAGAAAAGGCTCGCCGTGTATGCGCGGGGTAAAACCGGGAGAGACGAGAGTGCTGGCGGAAATAGAAGGCTGCGGCATAATCCAGCATATCTGGATTACGGTGGCAGATCGGACAGACAGGGATTATTTTGTCTTGCGGGATTTAGTCCTTAGGATGTACTGGGATGATGAAGAGGAGCCGTCGGTGGAGAGTCCTCTGGGAGATTTTTTCTGCTGCGGCTTCGGGCGGGACTGCATAGTAAATTCCATGCCGGTTGTGGTGAATCCGGCGAGGGGATTCAATAGCTATTTTCCGATGCCCTTCCGGAAAAAAGCACGGATTACGATTGAAAACCAGCATGAGGCGGAGCTGGGGGCATTCTTTTATCAGATAGATTATACACTGTATGAAGAATTGCCGGAGAACATCGCATATTTTCATGCACAATGGCGACGGGAGAAAATCACGGAGCTTCGAAAGGACTACACGATTCTGGATGGCGTGAAGGGAAAGGGGCATTATGTCGGAACCTATATGGCGCTCGCTACGCTCGAACGCTATTGGTGGGGAGAAGGAGAGCTGAAAATTTATCTGGATGGGGATGAACAGTATCCTACCATCTGCGGTACCGGAACAGAGGATTATTTTGGAGGCTCCTGGAGCTTTGCTTCTGTGGAAAATGGTGTGACGGTGGAGCATACATATAACACGCCTTTTATGGGATATCCCTATTTCTCGCGTGAGGATAACACGGTGTTTAATCAATATCATATGAATGATAAGCCGACGGAGCGTGGTTTTTATCGCTGGCATATTATGGACCCTGTCCTGTTTGACGAGGATATCCGGGTTACGATCCAGCAGATTGGCGTGTGCCATAAGGGACTTTTCGAGCGTCAGGATGATGTGTCGAGCGTGGCATACTGGTATCAGTCGGAGCCGCATAATCCGTTTCCAAAGCTGCCGCCGAAGGAAGACCGGTGGCCGCGGTAGATTATGAAAAGAAACTGCCTTTCGCAGGAAAAACTGCGCGGGCAGTTTTTTGATTGTTTTATGAAAAGAGAAGCTCTGTGAGGCAGACAGCAGAAATCCATTGAGCCTCTGATATCCGTATGTTATACTGTAAAAAAAACTATCCGGGACAGAAAAAAGGAGGCAGGGCATGAAACTGATGCATTTATCAGACCTTCATCTTGGAAAGCGTGTAAATGAGTTTTCCATGATCGAGGATCAGAAATATATATTATCGCAAATCATCTCTTTGCTGGACAGAGAGGGAGCGGACGGAGTGATCCTGGCGGGAGATATTTACGATAAGCCTATCCCTTCTGTAGAGGCCGTGCAGTTATTTGACAGCTTTCTCACCAGGCTTGCAAAGCGGAGGCTCCCTGTTTTTGTCATCAGCGGAAATCATGATTCCGTGGAGCGGGTGTCCTTCGGGGCACAGCTTATGGAGGGGGAAGGCATCTATATTTCTCAGGTATACGGCGGAAAGGTGCAAAACATTGTTCTTACAGATCAATACGGAGAGGTATGCATTTATCTGCTTCCGTTTTTAAAACCCGCTTCCGTGCGGCATGTATTTGAAGAGGCGGAGATTTCCACCTATCAGGACGCTCTGAAAAAAGCGATCGGAGAAATCGAAGTTGACAAAAGCAGGCGCAATGTCATTGTAGCGCATCAGTTTGTGACAGGCGCCAGCAGGTGTGAGTCAGAGGAGGTTCTGGTGGGCGGGCTGGATCAGGTCGAGGCATCTCTTTTTGACCGCTTTGACTATGCGGCGCTTGGGCATCTCCACAGTCCCCAGAGGGTAGGCAGAGAGACGGTCCGCTACTGCGGAACACCGTTAAAATATTCCTTTTCCGAGGCAGAACAGGAAAAATCCGTTACTATTGCAGAATTGAAGGAAAAAGGAAATATCGAAATCAGAACCATTCCCTTAAAGCCCCTTCGGGATATGCGCAAAATCCGGGGAACCTATCTTCAGGTAACGGAAAAAGCGTTTTATGAGGGGACAAACACAGAGGACTACTTACAGATTACCCTGACCGATGAGGAAGATATTCCGGACGGAATGCAGAAGCTTCGCATTATTTATCCCAATCTTATGAGGTTGGAATATGACAATCAAAGAACCCGGGAAAACCGCAGCGTAGAGGCTGCTGAGGCTGTAGAGCAGAAGTCGGAAGCAGAGCTCTTTGCGGAATTTTTTGAGCTGCAGAATAACCGGCCTATGAGTGAACAGCAGCATATTTTTGTCAAAAAGCTGATTCAAAAGCTTCAGGAAAAGGGCTTTGAAAAGTAAGGGAGGAACGATATGAAACCACAAAAGCTGATTATCAGCGCTTTCGGTCCCTATGCGGGAACGACAGAGATTGATTTTGAAAAGCTGGGAGATCATGGCCTTTTTCTCATTACCGGAGATACGGGAGCAGGAAAGACTACGATCTTTGATGCCATTACGTTTGCCCTTTATGGAGAAGCCAGCGGCGAGGTCCGCGATTCCGGAATGTTCCGCAGCAAATATGCAAAGCCTGAGACGCAGACCTACGTGGAACTGCGCTTTTTGTATCAGGGGAAATCCTATACGGTGGTGCGCAATCCGGAATATCTGCGCCCAAAGGGAAGGGGTACCGGATTCACCATGCAGAAGAGCGATGCCCGGCTTGTCTATCCGGACGACCGCCAGCCGGTTACAAAGTCCAGAGAGGTGACAAAAGCGGTAACGGAATTGATCGGGCTGGATTATCGTCAGTTTACTCAGATCGCCATGATCGCCCAGGGGGATTTTTTAAAGGTGCTTCTGGCGGGAACGGCGCAGCGCAGCGAAATTTTCCGGCAGATTTTTCACACGGGAATGTTTCAGGAGCTGCAGAATTGTCTGCGGGATGAGGTGAAAAATCGCTGGAGGGATTATGACGAGATACGCAGGAGCATTAACCAGTCTTTAAACAGTGTGACATGTGAAGAAGATTCTCCCTTCCTTCCGGAGCTGGAGCGTCTAAAACAGGAACGGTTCGAGGGAAATGTAGCGCGCGGGCTGGAGCTTTTGGCTGAGCTTTTGCAGCAGGAGAAGCAGGCGCTCGAAGAGCTGAATCAGGAGATCAGCAGTCTCGAAAAAGAAATCGCGGGCGACGACCAGCTTCTCGGAAAAGCAAGCCAGAACCGCCAGCGTCAGGAAGAACTGGAAAAGTGCAGAGAAGAGTTAGCGGCATTGCTGCCAGAGCTAAAAGAAAAGGAAGCTTTATGGGAAGCTGCAAAGTCCGCTTTGAAGAAAACAGGGCAATTGGATGAACAGCTCCGCTCCTGCAGCGAAAAAATGGAAAAATACAAAAAACTGGAGGAAACGCAGAAGCTTATCAAAGATGCACAGCAGCGTATAGACAACCTTTGCAGCTCCAGAGAAGAAACGGAAAAGGAAAAACAGGAGCAGGGACGGCAGCTTGAAGAAGCAAAGCAGAGTCTTGCCGCCCTGCAGAATGCAGGGGAAGAGAAAACAAGGCTCTTTTACCGCAGGGAAAAGCTGGAGGAATGCCAAAAGGAGCTTGCGGGCGCAGAGCAAACGCTGGCGGATATTGCGCAAACGGAAGAAAGACAAAGGAAGGAGCTTGAAAAGGAGAAGCAGACGGAAACGGAGCTTCGGGAGGAGATCCGCAGGCTGGAGGGGGAGATGGCACAGCGAAAGGATCACGATGCTGTTCTAATTTCCCTGCAGAGTAAACGGGAAAGGTATCTTTCCTGGAAGAACAACCTGGAACAGTACCAATCAGACTGGTCGTCGGCAGCAGGGCAGTATCGGAACCGGAAAAAAGCATTTGATGCTTCGGAGAAGGACATTTCTGCTTTGAAAAAGGCGTTGGAGGAGCTTGGGGAAAAGCTTCTGGAAGTGGAAGGCGCCGGTGAGGCGGAGCTGGAATGCAGTCATCGTCTTACAGAGCTGGAGGGCAAAAGCAGTGAGTACAAAGGCTTTGCAAAGGCGCTGATGACTTTGGAGAAAGCTTCAAAAAAAGCAGCGGAAGAAATGGAAAGGCTTTCTGTGCAGGAGGAGGCATGTCGGAAGGAACATCAGAAACATAAGGAAGAATGGGAGAGTGTGAAGGGTGCGGACCTCCGGCTGCTGCATCTTTCCAGGGAGCAGGACTCTGTTGAACAAAAAAAGGAAAAGCTGCAGGAACTGGAGCGGAAAGTAAAAAAGCTATCTGAATCGGAAACACAATATCAGCAGGTGCTGGCCCGGTACGAACAGGCTTTCCAAAAAACAGAGGAATTGAGAGCAGAGTATCACGGTCTGGAAAAACAGTTTTTAGATGAACGGGCCGGGGTGCTGGCACAGCACCTGAAGGAAGGAGAACCATGCCCTGTGTGCGGAGCCGTTCATCATCCATCCCCTGCCCGATTATCCGGGGAAGCACTGAAGGAGGAAGAGCTGGAGGTCAAAAAGAAAGTGCTTTCCGTTTCGGAGGAAGCAACCCATCGTCTGAGCAGTGATGCAGGTCATAAAAGGGAGCAGATTGATGATGCAAAGGCAGAAATTCAGGAAGCAGCAAAGGCCTTTTGGGAGCGCATTTCACTGGAACAGATTCGCACAGAAATTGCTGCGAAAAAAGAGGCGCTGACGCAGGAAGAACAGAAGCTTGTCCTTGCGCAGGAAAAAGCGGATGCGGAAAAAAACAGAGAGCAGGAATTAACGGCGCTGCTTGAACAGGAAGAAGCGGAAATACAAAACCTCCGGCAGATGCTTCAGCAAAAACGGGAAGAGCAGGCAAGTGCAGACGGACAGAAGCTGGAAAAGCTGTCGCAGCTAAAAAAAGCAGCCCTGGAGCTTCCGGCGAAGGAGGCGGGATTTGAGGAAGAGCTTGCTGTTTTTGAAAGCAGCGGGGAAGCCGTACCGGAAAAAGGGCTTCTTCAGAGAATCGGACAGAAGCTGGATAATTATGAAGTGCAGCTTTCCAATAACCTCAAGGAGGCGGAAGAAAGAAGACGAAATCAGGAAGCGTGGAAAAAGCAGGAGCAGAAGCTTAAGAAGGAACTGGAGCAGGCAGAGAAGGAAAACACAGAAATCCGCCGGGAAGCGGACGATCTGGCAGGCAGAAGCCGGGCGCTTGAGCAGCAGATGTGTAAAGAGGCAGAACGGATTCTGCATTTGGACGAGATTCGGGATGCCTTTGCACAGGCGGAAACGCATATCGGGGAGCCGGCAGATTCTGCCGGAACAACAGAAAATGCCCTGCTTGGGCTTGCGTCCCTGATACAGGAAAATGAAAGACAGCAGAGGGAAACGGAGAAGGAAATCGGGCTTCGCAAGCAGGCGGAAGAAAGAAAAGCGGCATCGGAAAAACGTCTTTCCGGCTGCAGAGAGAGACTGCAGGAGCTGCTTAGTTCCCTGGAGGTTCAAAAAAGCAAAAAGGCAGAAGAGAAACGGAAACAGGTACGCTGTCTTATGCGAAGGGACATGCCCTGGAAGGATGCGTTTCAGATGGCAGCTTCGGAACCGGAGGAGCAGCAGGCGCAGTGGATGATGCAGGCAGTCCGGATGCTTGGCGAGGCTTTGCAGGAGACAGAGGCAGAAATCGGTATAAATGAGCGGAAGCTTCAGCAAAAGGAAGAGCTGGAGCAGCAGATTCCTGCCAGAGAGCGGAAAATCGCAGAGCTTGGAGATGCTATCCAGCAGCTCGGTCTTACTCTGGCCGGTCTGAGAGCAGATCATGAAAAGCTTGTGCAGCAGCGTGAGGAGCTTCTCTGTGCTCTTGACGGGCGTTCGAAAGAGGAGACAGAGCAGCAGATTACGGCGCTGGAAAAACAGAAAAAGCAGATCGAGGAGGAGGCCGGAGCGGCGGAGGAAAGCTGGCGGGAGGGCAAGACAAAAGAGACGCAGCTTCGCGCCGCAGAAAACACTCTTTTGGGTCAGCTTGAGACAGCGGAGCGGCTGGATGAGAAGGCGATTTCCGAAAGAAGGCAGCAGCGTCTTGAGAAAAAGACGATGTTTACGGAAAAGCGCACAGCACAGGATGCTGCAATCCGGAATAATCAGAGAATTTTACAGGAAGTTCAGGGCAGGCAGGAAACTATGATAGCGGTGGAACAGGAGTACATGTGGGTAAAATCGCTGTCAGATACGGCAAACGGGAATCTTGGAGGCAAACGAAAGATCGAGCTGGAAACCTATGTGCAGATGGCGTATCTGGACAGGATCTTACGCAGGGCAAACCTGCGGCTGATGACGATGAGCGGCGGACAGTATGAGCTGAAACGGCAGGAGGATGGCGAAAATAAAAAGGAGAAAGCCGGATTGGAGCTGAATGTTATCGATCATTACAATGGATCGGAGCGAAGCGTCAAAACCCTTTCCGGCGGCGAATCCTTTCAGGCATCTCTGTCACTGGCGCTGGGGTTGTCCGATGAGATCCAGTCTTATGCAGGAGGGATCCGGCTGGATTCCATGTTCGTGGATGAAGGGTTTGGTTCCTTGGACGAGGAGGCTCTGGATCAGGCGATGAAAGCGCTTGGAGAGCTTTCGGAAGGAAATCGTATGGTAGGAATTATTTCCCATGTGGCAGAATTAAAAGAACGGATCGACAAAAAGATTATCATTACCAAGAAACGCGGTGCGGAAGGTACCGGAAGCAGTGTGACAATTGAATAAGCAGTAACACTTTGGGACTGAAAATGTGAAAAAAGATATTTGAGGAATATTGCATTTTAAAACGGTATATGCTATAATGCCAGCAGGCAAAAAGATAAAGCGTTACTCCATGCAGAGTGACAGACGAAAATCCCCCGGACGGCTATCCGGAGGATTTTCTATTCCTTTTTAATGGCGGCTTAGACCATAGGCTAGTTACCGACTATTTATCGCCGTCTAACCATTTGATGACATAGTGGCAAACTACGCCAGCCGTAACGGCAATAATAAAAGATAAAGCAAACTCCATGCAAAGCACCTCCCTCCCGTACCTGGTATCGGAGGCGGTAACAGGAAAATTATAACATATGCTGAAATGAATTTCAATAAATAATATAAATGTCCTATTTTGAATGAAACAAATCTGCTGCCCAAAAGCTGCCTTTGACAAGTCAACTTGCCCGGGCAGTTTTTTGCGTGTTTTGCGAAAAGCATTTTTACATGTTAATCTATCAGTAACAAAACTGTTACAAGGTATGTGGACAGTACAGGAGGAGGGATCATATGCAGAAAACTGGTGCGTGGTTTTATAAATACAAAAATATTCAACAAAAATCTATAAAACACAACTTGTCCTTTGCACTCCTTTTGGTGTATACTGGATGATATCAAATTATGCTTACAGGAGGGTTAAAATGAAAGCGGCAAAGGATTACAAGTTTTGGTTTTGTACAGGTTCACAGGATCTTTATGGCGATGAGTGCCTTGCACATGTGGCGGAGCACTCCAGAATTATCGTAGATGCATTAAACAAATCGGGGGTGCTTCCGTATGAGATCGTCTGGAAGCCGACGCTGATCACCAACGAACTGATCCGCAAGACGTTCAACGAGGCGAATGCGGATGAGAGCTGTGCGGGCGTTATCACCTGGATGCACACGTTCTCCCCGGCGAAGTCCTGGATCCTGGGACTGCAGGAGTTCCGTAAACCGCTCATGCATTTCCACACGCAGTTTAACCGTGAAATCCCGTACGACACGATCGACATGGATTTCATGAACGAGAACCAGTCCGCGCACGGCGACCGCGAGTACGGTCACATCGTATCCCGCATGGGAATCGAGCGCAAGGTGATCATGGGCTACTGGGAAGACCGCGACGTGCAGGAGCAGATCGCGTCATGGATGCTGACGGCGATCGGTATCATGGAGAGCAGCCACATCCGCGTGTGCCGTATCGCAGACAATATGAGAAATGTTGCCGTGACGGAGGGCGATAAGGTAGAGGCGCAGATCAAATTTGGCTGGGAGATCGACGCTTATCCGGTGAACGAGATCGCAGAATATGTGGCGGCGGTACCGCAGAACGAGATCGACGCGCTGGTTGAGGAATACTACAGCAAATACGACATCATCCTGGAGGGCAGAGATCCGAAGGAATTCCGGGAGCATGTAGCGGTGCAGGCAGGCATCGAGATCGGTTTTGAAAAATTCCTGGAGGAGAAAAACTATCAGGCGATCGTTACGCACTTCGGCGATCTTGGCGCGCTGAAGCAGCTTCCGGGACTTGCTATCCAGCGTTTGATGGAAAAAGGATATGGCTTTGGCGGCGAGGGCGACTGGAAGACCGCGGCAATGGTTCGCCTGATGAAGATCATGACGGCGGGCGTGAAGAATCCGAAGGGTACCTCCTTCATGGAAGACTATACATACAATCTGGTGCCGGGCAAGGAAGGCATCCTGCAGGCGCATATGCTGGAGGTTTGCCCGTCTGTTGCGGATGGTCCGATCGGCATTAAGGTGTGCCCGCTTTCCATGGGCGACCGTGAGGATCCGGCGCGTCTTGTGTATACCTCCAAGACCGGTCCGGCGATCGCAACATCACTCATTGATCTCGGCAACCGCTTCCGTCTGATCATCAATGAAGTAGAGTGCAAGAAGGTGGAAAAGCCGATGCCGAAGCTTCCGGTTGCAACCGCATTCTGGACGCCGCAGCCGAACTTAAAGACCGGCGCAGAGGCATGGATCCTTGCAGGCGGCGCGCATCACACCGCGTTCAGCTACGATCTGACAGCGGAGCAGATGGGCGACTGGGCAAACGCGATGGGTATTGAGGCGGTTTACATCGACAAGGATACCACCATCCGCAATTTCAAGCGCGACCTGCAGCTTGGCAGTATCGTGTATAGATAGGAGGAAACGAACATGAGCAGAGAAATCAATCTGATTAAAGAAGATATACAAAACGCAAAGACAGCGCTCGGTATCGAATTTGGCTCCACCAGGATCAAGGCGGTGCTGATCGACTCTGAGAGCAATCCGATCGCGGCAGGCAGCCACGAGTGGGAGAACCGTCTGGAGAACAATATCTGGACCTACACGCTGGATGACATCTGGACAGGTCTGCAGGACGCCTACGCAGACATGGCGGCGGATGTGAAGAAGCAGTATGATCTGGAGCTGACAAACATCGGTGCGATCGGCTTTTCCGCGATGATGCACGGCTATATGGCGTTCAATGAGAAGGACGAGCTGCTGGTGCCGTTCCGCACCTGGAGAAATACGATGACGGGCGAAGCGGCAGGAAAGCTGTTTGACCTGTTCAACTACAACATTCCGCAGAGATGGAGCATTGCGCATCTCTATCAGGCGATCTTAAACGGCGAGGAGCATGTGAAGGATATCACCTACCTCACGACGCTGGCCGGCTATATTCACTGGCAGATGACCGGCGAAAAAGCGCTCGGCGTGGGCGATGCTTCCGGTATGTTCCCGATCGACCCGAAAACAAAGGATTATGACGAGACGATGGTGCAGAAATTCGACGCGCTGGTGGCGGAGAAAAACTTCCCGTGGAAGCTGCGCGATATTCTGCCGAAGGTTTTAGTTGCCGGTGAAAACGCAGGCGTGCTGACCGAGGAAGGCGCAAAGCGTCTGGACGTGAGCGGAAAGCTGCAGGCAGGCATTCCGGTTTGCCCGGCGGAGGGCGACGCAGGCACTGGCATGGCGGCAACCAACAGCGTAAAGCAGCGTACCGGAAATGTTTCTGCAGGTACCTCTGTGTTTGCGATGGTCGTTCTGGAAAAGGAGCTTTCCAGGGCATATCCGGAGCTGGACCTTGTTACCACGCCGGACGGCAGCCTGGTGGCGATGGTGCACTGCAACAACTGTACCTCCGATCTGAATGCGTGGGTAGGCATTTTCCGTGAATTTATGGAAGCTTGCGGAATGGAAGTGGATATGAACAAATTATTCGGCACGCTGTACAACAAGGCGCTGGAGGGAGACAAGGACTGCGGCGGTCTGCTGTCCTGGTGCTACTTCTCCGGCGAGCCGGTAACCGGCTTCGACGAGGGACGTCCGCTGTTTGTGCGCACGCCGGATGCGAAATTTAATCTGGCGAACTTTATGCGCACGCACCTGTACAGCTCGCTGGCAGCGCTGAAAATCGGTATGGATATCCTCTTTGAACAGGAGCATGTTGCGCTGGATGAACTGATGGGACACGGCGGTTTGTTCAAGACAAAGGGCGTCGGCCAGAGCATCATGGCGGCTGCGGCAAACGTTCCGGTTACCTGCATGGAGACGGCAGGCGAGGGCGGTGCATGGGGTATCGCGCTTCTGGCTGCCTACATGAAGAATAAAGAAGAGGGCGAGACGCTGGACGCTTATCTGAACAACAAGGTATTCGCGGGGCAGAAGGGCGAGACATTGAGCCCGGATCCGGCGGATGTGGAAGGCTTCAACAAGTTTATTGAAAACTACACCAAAGCGCTGGCAGTAGAGCGCGCGGCAGTGGAGACGGTATAAAAATTCAGATGAGGTGGAAAAATGTTAGAGGAACTGAAAAAAAGGGTATATGAAGCAAATATGCTGCTTCCGAAATATGGACTGGTGACTTTTACCTGGGGAAATGTCAGCGAGATCGACCGCGAGATGGGGATTTTCGCGATCAAGCCGAGCGGCGTGGATTATGACAAGCTGACGCCGGACGATATGGTTCTGATGGATTTAAATGGAAATAAGGTGGAGGGAAAATATAATCCCTCCTCTGACACGCCGACGCACCTGGAGCTTTACAAGGCGTTTGAAAAGATCGGCGGCGTGGTACATACGCACTCCGCATGGGCGACGAGCTGGGCGCAGGCGGGACGGAGTATTCCATGCTACGGCACGACGCATGCGGATTACATTTACGGAGAGGTGCCATGCGCGCGCTGCCTCACCGGGGATGAATTTAAGGAGTATGAAAAAAATACCGGTCTGCTGATCGTGGATTTCTTCAAGGATAAGGATTACGAAGCGGTTCCCGCGGTACTCTGTAAAAATCACGGACCGTTCACCTGGGGCAAGGATGGTCACGAGGCGGTGCACAATGCCGTAGTTCTGGAGGAAGTGGCAAAGATGGCGGCGCGCTGTGAGATGATCAATCCGCAGGTACAGCCGGCTCCGCAGGATCTGCAGGACAAGCATTACTACAGAAAGCATGGGGCAAACGCGTATTACGGACAGGGAAAATAACAGATGTTAAAGGTATTTTTGGTAGAAGACGAGGTAGTTATGCGGAATGGCATTAAAAATAACATTCCGTGGGAAAAAGAAGGATTCGAATTTGTAGGAGAGGCCAGCGACGGAGAGCTGGCCTATCCGCTTATAAAGAAGGAAAAACCGGACATACTGATCACCGATATTAAAATGCCGTTTATGGACGGACTGGAGCTCAGCCGCATTGTCAAAAAAGAGATGCCGCAGATCAAAATTCTGATCCTCAGCGGCTACAATGAATTTGACTATGCAAAACAGGCGATCAACATCGGCGTCACGCAGTATCTCTTAAAGCCGATCAGCTCCGCAAAGCTTCTGGAGGCGGTGAAGGAGGTCGGCGCGCTTATCGACAAGGAGCGCGAGTACGACCGCATGATGGAGCGCTACAAAAAGGAGATGGAGGAAAACGTCCATCTGGAGCAGCAGAAGCTCTGGAATGCGCTGGTAGCAAACAAGCTGACGACAGCGGAGCTTTTGGAGGGCGGTCAGAAGGTCGGGATGGATTTCACAGCGTCGGCCTATCTGGTATTCCTCTTTAAGATTATGCAGGGCGGGGACTCCACCAGCTGTTCGAAGGATACTATCGAGGTGTCGGATAAGATTCTGGAGATGAGTGCCGGGTGGGAAAATGTACTCACCTTTGAGCGAAGCTCGGAGGGCTGGGTGTTCCTCATCAAGGCGCACTCGGAGGAGGAAGCACAGGAGTGCCTGGAAACGTGTAGAAGAGAGCTGACGGAGCTGGTGGGAGGCTATCCGGATCTGGAATATTTCGGCGGTATCGGCACGGTGGTGCGGCGTCTCGGCGATATTCCGCTCTCGTATCGGGAGGCAGGAAAAGCGTTTGCCAGCCGCTTTTTCACAGAGCCGAACCAGATATTATACTCCGCCGACGTTGTCCGTCTGCACAGCGGGGAGGAAAACCGGATCGACATCAGCAATATGCGCTCAAAGAAAAAAGAGCGGGAGCTGGTCGATAAATTCCTGCGCAGCGGTACGCTGGAGGAGGTCGGCAACTTCCTGGACGAGTACTTCCTGGACATCGGCGAGCAGAATTACCAGTCGATGCTCTACCGCCAGTATGTGGTGATGGATCTTTATTTTATGACAACGGATTTTCTGGCGGGGCTGAACATCAGCACGGATGATATGCCGGAAAGCTGCCGGGATATCAATGAGGTTGTGGCAGTGGCAACCTCGCCGGAGAGTATGCGCGAACAGGTGAGCCGCTTATTTGTGGAAACCTTAAAGCTGCGTGATCACCATTCCATGAAAAAATACAGTGCCGTGCTGGAGGAGGCGCGTAAATTCATCCAGGAAAATTATCAGCGGGAGGATATGTCCCTCAACACGGTGGCGTCCCAGGTGAATATCAGCCCCAGCTACTTCAGCGCGATTTTCAGCGCGGAGACGGGGCAGACCTTTGTGGAATATCTGACGCAGGTGCGTCTCGATAAGGCGAAGGAGCTGCTGATGTGCTCCAGTATGCGCACGGCGGAGATCGGCTACGAGGTAGGCTACAAGGACTCTCATTATTTCAGCTACATTTTCAAGAAAATCGTGGGCTGCAGCCCGAAGGATTATAAAAACCGCAGAAAAGAGTAGGAATTATGACGCACAAAGGCTCTTCACTCAACAAACGCATCAATGTGCTGCTGGCGGTCTGCTTTGTGCCGCTGACGATCGTGGCAGTGTATCTGCTGTCTCTTGTGCTGCGCTTTTCCGACCGCTACGACGCGATCGTAGCGAATATCACGCAGGCAAATGTGTACAACATCAGCTTCAAGGAGGATGTGGATTACACAATGTACGTTATCGTGGCGAACTCCGAGCGAGCGGCGGAGCTTGTGGATACGGAGCTTCCGAACCGCCTGATCACACAGGCGCGGGAGGCGTTTCAGGATCTGGCGGAAAAGGCGGACGGCGACTATGCCAGAAATCAGCTCGGCAGGATCGTGAAGTCGCTGGATATTCTGGAGGACCGGGTGGTGGAGATCAAGCAGGACGCGCAGATCAGCGGCATGTATGATAAAAATATGGAGCGTCTGGATCTGGATATCCGCATCCTCACGCAGCTTATACAGGAGCAGGTGCAGGAGTACATCTACTACGAGGCGACGAACCTGGAGGCGCTGCGAGAGGGCGTGCGCGCGGATGTGTCGCGGGCGGTGCAGATCAGCATTGTCATCTGCGCGGCGGTGCTTATTGGCGCGCTGTTTCTGGGCAGTAAGATCACCCATCACCTCACGAATGGCATCCAGCAGCTCCGCACGGTGACGAGAAAGGCGGGGCGCGGGGACTTTACCGTACGCGCTGAGCTTGAAGAGAGCGATGAGGAGCTGGCGGAGCTGGGCGAGGGCTTCAATCAGATGGTCGAGCGCATCGGCAATCTGGTGGAGGATATCCGTGTGGAGCAGCTCAATTTGCGGGCCACAGAGCAGAAGCTTCTGCAGGCGCAGATCAATCCGCATTTTCTCTACAATACGCTGGATACGATCGTCTGGCTGGCGGAGGCGAACCAGACGGAGCAGGTGGTCATGATGGTGACGGCGCTCTCCGATTTCTTCCGCACGACTTTGAGCAAGGGGCGCGACTACATCACGGTGCAGGAAGAGGAGTCGCACATCCGCAGCTATCTGAAGATCCAGCAGTTCCGCTATCAGGATATTCTGGACTACGAGATCGATATTCCGGAGGAAATGTACCATTATCAGATTTTAAAGCTGACGCTGCAGCCGCTTGTGGAAAACGCGCTCTATCACGGCATCAAAAACAAACGCGGCAAGGGACGCATCCTGGTGACCGGCTATCTGGAATCTGGCAGGATGGTGTTTCTCGTGCAGGACAATGGGCAGGGGATGACGGGCGAGCGCCTGGCGCAGGTGCAGCGCGAGATGAACAAAAACGAGGCGGACAACGGCGATCCCTCCGGCTTCGGGCTGTTCAACGTGGTCCAGCGCATCAAGCTCAACTATGGTGCACAATACGGCATCTGGATTTCCAGCACTTTTATGGAAGGAACCGAGGTGCGCGTGGAGCTTCCCGCTATAAAAAACTAACTTTTATCTAAAAAAAACCAACTTTGGAAGAAAAAACATACAAAATCACCAAAAAATATTGTACGAATTTAGAAAATCCTTCTGTTTCTTTTTTTAGCCGGACGGTGTAAACTACTATCATAGCCGGAAGGGCTGGAGAACGAAAAAAAAGAACAGGAGGATTTTTCAAATGAACAAAAAGGTTTTAGGTATGTTAGCTTGCACAGCAGTTGTTGCTTCTATGGCAGTTGGTGTATCCGCAGAGGGCGACCTGATTACGATCGGTTACGCACAGGTAGGACATGAGTCTGACTGGCGTACAGCAAACACCAAGAATTATGAGGATGTTTTCTCAGAGGAAAACGGATATGAGCTGTCTCTGATTGACTGCGACAATGACAACGCAAAGCAGCTGGAAGCAGTTCGTAACTTCATCACACAGGGAATGGACTACATCGTTATCGCTCCGATCCAGTCCGCAGGATGGGATACGGTACTTCAGGAAGCACAGGATGCAGGTATCCCGGTTATCATCGCTGACCGTGAGATCGAAGCAGACGCTTCCATGTATGACGCATGGGTTGGAACCGCTCCGTATGATGAGGGCGTTACAGCAGGAAACTGGCTGGCAGAACAGCTTGACGGCGCAGAAGCAAAGATTCTTCAGATTGAAGGTTCTGTAGGCGCATCCGCAGCGATCGGACGTACAGATGGTTTCGCAGAGGTTATGGCAGAGCATTCCGAGTGGGAGCTGCTGGATTCTCAGTCCGGTGATTTCACACAGGACGGCGGACAGGCTGTTATGGAATCCTTCATCAAGACCTATGAAGGACAGTTCAACGTAGTTGTTTGCCAGAATGATAACGAAGCATACGGCGCAATGGATGCAATGGATGCTGCAGGTATTACATATGGTGTTGGCGGCGATGTTATCCTTATCTCCTACGATGCTACACATGACGGACTTCAGTACACACTGGACGGCAAGATCAACCTTGACGTAGAGTGCAACCCGATTCAGGCTGAAACAGTTAAGGGCGTTATCGAGCAGATGGAAGCTGGCGAAGAGTTCGAAGCAACCACACTTATCACAGATGAAGCTTTCTGTGCACCGGGTATCGAGAGCGAATTCGCAACAACGATGACAGAAGAGATCCTGGCAGGTCGTGCATACTAATTTCTGCTGACTGATTCAGATTAAGTGAAAGAAACGGGAGGGGAGAGCATCCCAGTAAATGGGTACCTCCCCTCTTTTTTATGGTGTAGGAAGGAGGAAGTGTGTTGGAAGCTGGTGTAGTATTAAAAATGCAGGGAATCTGCATGACATTCCCTGGCGTAAAAGCGCTTGACCACGCCTGCCTTACTTTGAGGAAAGGCGAAATACGTGCACTGATGGGTGAAAACGGAGCCGGCAAATCGACGCTTATCAAGTGTCTGACCGGTGTAAATAAATTTGAAGCCGGAGAGATTTATCTGGACGGTTTTGATAAGCCGATTGTAAATAAGGACACGATGGATGCACAGAATAAAGGAATCGCGACCGTGTACCAGGAAGTAAACCTGTGTCCGAACCTTTCTGTTGCGGAAAATCTTTATATCGGCAGAGAGCCGCTGACAAAAATCGGTACGGTAAACAGAAAGGCAATGAACAAGCAGGCGGAAGAGCTCATGAAAGAGCTGGAGCTTGACGTTGATGTGACGAGAAATCTGGAAGATTATTCACTGGCGCTGCAGCAGATGATCGCAATCGCGCGTGCGGTGGATATGGACAGCAAGGTGCTGATCCTGGATGAGCCGACTTCTTCTCTTGATGACCGTGAAGTGGAAAAGCTGTTTGTGATGATGCGCCGTCTGAAAGCAAAAGGGGTGGGCATCATCTTCGTTACCCATTTCCTCGAGCAGGTGTATGCAGTGTGCGACGCAATCACGGTGCTCAGAAACGGACAGCTTGTCGGTGAGTATGACATTGCAGATCTGCCGCGTGTAAAGCTGGTAGCGGCGATGATGGGTAAAGACTTTGATGACCTTGCCTCCATTAAGAAAGAGGGAAGCGGCGACAAACATAAAGAACCTCTGGTAATCGAGGCGAGGGGAATGAGCCATGCCGGAACGATTAAAC
Source organism: uncultured Marvinbryantia sp. (assembly GCF_905201705.1). GTDB lineage: Bacteria > Bacillota > Clostridia > Lachnospirales > Lachnospiraceae > Marvinbryantia. The sequence continues at coordinate 46,140 of NZ_CAJKOX010000018.1, read as the reverse complement.
CGTTTGACCTGGATATCCATAAAGGAGAGGTTATCGGTCTGACTGGTCTTCTGGGCTCCGGGCGCAGCGAACTGGCGCGCGTTATCTACGGCGCGGACAGAAACCAGACCGGTACGCTGAAGGTAAATGGAAAAGAAGTAAAGATTAAAAATCCAATTGACGCCATGAATCTGGGCATGGGACTTCTCCCGGATGACAGAAAAGCGGAGGGCATTATCGGAGATTTGTCTGTGCGTGAAAATATCATTCTGGCGCTCCAGGCGAAGGCGGGCATCATGAAGCGCATTCCGATGGCGAAGCAGATTGAAATTGCGGATAAGTATATCGATCTGCTGCAGATTAAGACAGCAAGCCGTGAAACGCTGATCAAGCAGCTCTCCGGCGGTAATCAGCAGAAGGTAATTCTGGCGCGCTGGCTGGCGACGGATCCGGATTTCCTTATTCTGGACGAACCTACCCGCGGTATTGATATCGGAACAAAGACGGAAATCCAGAAGCTGGTTCTGAAGCTGGCGGACGAAGGAAAGAGCCTGATTTTCATCTCATCGGAAATTGAAGAAATGCTCCGTACCTGCAACCGTATGGCGGTTCTGCGCGATGGCGCCAAGGTAGGAGAGATTGAGGAAAGGGATATGAACCAGATGAATGTCATGAAAGCGATTGCAGGAGGTGACAGTAATGAGTAGTTTGAAAAAGATAACGCAGAAGCGTCTGTTTCTTCCGATTTTCAGTATGATTCTCGTTATGCTGATTAACGTGGTCTACGATGTGGCATGTGGAAACCCGCCGCTTAATTTCTTTACGATTACCATTAAAAACGGAGTGCTGTACGGCCGTCTGATCGATATCCTGAACCGCGGAACGGAAGCGGCGATCCTGGCAATCGGTATGACGCTGGTAGTATCTTCTTCTGCAGGAACAGATATTTCGGTAGGTTCCGTTATGAGTCTGTACGGCGGTATGTGCTGTATGCTGCTGGCAGGATACGGAAATACCAATGTTTCCAATTATGCGGTTCCGCTGATTGTCGGTATTGGTGCAGGTCTTTTAACTGCCTGTGTCTGCGGTCTGTTTAACGGATTTCTGGTTGCCTATATGAATATCCAGCCTATGGTGGCGACGCTGATACTATGGTCGGCAGGGCGAGCCATCGGTCTGCTTCTGTGTAACAGCCAGATTGTGTATGTGCGTGTGCCGTCCTTCCAGAGAATCGGCGGTTACGTGGGATTTATGCCAACCCCGATTATTATTGCGGCGGCATGTATTCTGGTCGCGGCGCTGGTACTGAAATTTACAGCGCTTGGCACGTATATCCAGAGCGTCGGCATCAATAAGAAGGCTTCCCGTATCGCCGGATTTAATTCTGCAAAGATTATTCTTCTCTGTTATGTTATCTGCGGTCTCTGTGCAGGTCTGGCAGGTATGGTGGCAACCTCCCGCATTTATTCCGCCGATACAAATAACATCGGTCTGAATATGGAGTTGGATGCGATTCTGGCAGTTGCACTCGGCGGCAACAGCCTTGGCGGCGGTAAATTTAACCTGGCGGGCTCTCTGATCGGTGCCTACACGATTCAGGCAATTGATACGACGCTGCTGGCGCTCGGCGTATCCACGGCGCAGTCCCCGGTATTTAAGGCAATCGTCGTAATTCTGATCGTTGTTATCCAGTCGGAACCGGCAAAGGATTTCTTTAAGAGACTGGGCAAAAAGAGAGAAATGGCAAAGGGGGCGACACAGGCATGAAGAAAAAGATAAACAGCAATAGTCTGTTGCTGCTGATTACCGTTGTGCTGTTTATAGTGATGTACGCAGCGGGCTGTATCGTTTATGCGTCCAAGGGATTTACCCATTTGCAGACGTTCCTCAATATTCTGATTAACAATGCCGGACTTATCTGCGTCGCCAGTGGTATGACCTGCGTCATGCTGACGGGAGGTATTGATATCTCGGTTGGTTCTCTGGTTGCGATGGACTGTATGATTCTGGCGGTCGGCATTGAGCAGTGGGGCTGGAGCAGCCCGGCGCTGATGCTGCTTGTTCTGGCAATCGGTCTGGTTTTCGGTCTGGTACAGGGCTTCTGTATCGCTTATCTGGATATCCAGCCGTTCATCGTTACGATGGCGGGTATGTTCTTTGCCAGAGGTATGACGGCAGTAATCTGCAGAAACCAGGTAAGTATTGTTTCGGATAAGATTTTTACCACGCTGTCAAGTCTGAAGATTGAGCTTCCGTTTGGCGGCTATGAGAATAAGAAGGGTATCATGCAGATGCCGTATCTGCGTGTAACGGTTATCGTTGCACTGATTGTGGTGGTACTTGTTTACCTGATGCTGAAATATACAAAGTTCGGACGCAGCATCTATGCAATCGGCGGCAACCAGCAGTCCGCTACACTGATGGGACTGAACGTAAAGAAAACAAAGCTGAAGGCATATGTTCTTTCCAGCTTCCTCACTTCGATTGGCGGAATCTGCTATTGTCTGAATACGATGGCCGGTACTACGCAGCAGGCGCAGGGTCTGGAGATGAGCGCGATTTCCTCGGCGGTTATCGGCGGTACGCTGCTGACGGGCGGTGTCGGAAACGTGTTCGGTTCTCTTGTGGGTGTGCTGATTAACGGTACCATTTCGTCGCTGGTTAAGACGAACGGTAAGCTGATTAGCTCGTGGTCGAATATTATTACGGCAATCCTGCTTTGCTTCTTTATCATTTTGCAGAGTGTTTTTGCGAAAATTAAGGACAGCAAGAAATAACATATGAAAATTTTTGGGCGAGGAACCGCGGTTAGCGGTTCCTCTTTTTGAAGGTAAGAAAGTGATACAGGTGTGAGCAAATCCCATTCGCGGAGCGAATTTTAAATGGATTTGCGAATGTTACTGTGAACGATGTGAACAGTAACTTTTTCGTAAACTGCCTGTAAGTCTGGAAATATGATTTTTTGACACCCTTATCGGGATATGTTATGATGGAGAAAATGCGAAACAGGAAGGATTTTAGGAAAAGGATGCGGATGAAAAGAGGAATCGTGGCAGGAGCGGCATTGCTGCTGTGCGGAGGATGCGCGGCGGGGAATATGCAGCAAAAACAGCAGTATACGGGAATGCAGGAGATTACGGAGGTTGACGAAAATCTGATTGTAGTAGGGTTTTCACAGGTGGGTTCGGAATCGGACTGGCGCAATGCTCATACGCAGTCCGTGAAGGAGGCGCTGACAGAAGAAAACGGGTTTTATCTGATTTTTGAGGATGCGCAGCAAAAGCAGGAAAACCAGATTAAGGCGCTGCGCAGCTTTATTCTGCAGGAAGTGGATTATATTGTACTTGCACCGATCGTGGAGACTGGATGGGAAGCGGTTCTGCAGGAGGCGAAGGATGCCGGAATACCGGTGATTATGGATGACCGTATGGCGGATGTGGACGAGGAACTCTACACTTGCTGGCTCGGAACCAATGCGGAAAAAGAGGGCGAGGATGCCGGGCTGTGGCTGGAGGCTTATCTGGAGAAAGAAGGAAGAGCTGAGGAAAAGATACGGATTGTCACGATACAGGGAACTACGGGAGCGACGGCGCAGATTGGACGCACAAATGGCTTTGACAAGGTTCTCAGACGGCACGATAACTGGGAAATGCTGGAGATGCTGGACGGCGATTTCACACAGGCGAAGGGGCAGGAGGTCATGGAGACGCTGCTCGAAAAATATGCGGATATCGATGTGGTAGTCTGTGAAAACGACAACATGGCGTTCGGCGCGGTCGACGCGATCAAGGAGGCAGGCAGAACCTGTGGACCGGACGGAGACATCATCATCCTCTCCTTTGACGCGGTGAAAGCAGCCTTTGACGCGATGATAGCAGGCGACATCAACGCGGTGTTTGAGTGCAATCCGCTGCACGGACCGAAGCTGCAGGAAATCATCAATTCCCTGGCGGCGGGAAAGCATGTGGACAAGATCCAGTATATGGAAGAGGCGTACTTCGACACCACGATGGATCTGGAGAGTATCCGGGAGACGCGGGCATATTAAGGTATATGCAAAATATGCATTGCAGCATATAGTTATATGAATTTGACGCAGCGCCGGGAACGTGTTAAACTATCGTGGGATAAGGATGAAAAGCCGGATACATAGTTTCCGGCTGGAAAAAAGGAGATTTAAGGATATGAACAAGATCAGAATTGGAATTGTAGGCTACGGCAATATCGGACGCAGCGTGGAAGCCGCTATCAAACAGAACGAGGACTGCGAGCTGGCGGGCGTGTTCACACGCCGTGACCCGGCTTCGGTGAAGATTTCTACGGAGGGCGCAAAGGTCTATGCTTATGACGAACTGGCGTCGAAGAAGGATGACATCGATGTTTGCATCATCTGCGGCGGCAGCGCGACGGATCTTCCGAAGCAGACGCCGGAGATCGCAAAGCTGTTCAACGTCATCGACAGCTTTGATACGCACGCAAGAATCCCGGAGCATTTTGCAAATGTGGATGCGGCGGCAAAAGAGAGCGGTCATGTCGGCATTATTTCCGTTGGCTGGGATCCGGGACTGTTTTCCCTTAATCGTCTGTACGGCAATGCGATCTTGCCGGACGGAAAGGATTATACCTTCTGGGGAAGAGGCGTCAGTCAGGGGCATTCCGACGCGATCCGCAGAGTGGAGGGTGTGCTGGATGCAAGACAGTACACGGTTCCGGTGGAAAGCGCAGTGGAAGCAGTGCGAAACGGAGAAAATCCGGATCTGACGACCAGACAGAAGCACACCAGAGAGTGCTTTGTAGTTGCCGAGGAGGGCGCGGATCTGGCGCGCATCGAGTCGGAGATCAAAAATATGCCGAATTATTTTGCAGATTATGATACAACGGTGACGTTTATCAGCCAGGAGGAGCTTGATAAAAATCATAAGGGGATCCCGCACGGCGGTTTTGTCATTCGCAGCGGAGCGACCGGCGACGGAACCAACAAGCATATCATTGAGTACCGTCTGAAGCTGGATTCCAATCCGGAATTTACCTCCAGCGTGCTGGTGGCGTATGCGCGCGCGGCAAAGCGTCTGGCGGACGAGGGCGCATGTGGATGCAAGACGGTGTTCGACATTGCACCGGCGTATCTCTCCCCGAAGAGCGGCGAGGAATTAAGAGCGCATCTTTTGTAAAATATAAGAGCGCATCTTTTGCTTCATTGTAAAATAGAACGCGACAAGAGTTATTAAAACTCTATCGCGTTCTATTTTTGTGTGAATAATAACAAAATGTATGAAATGCGTCAAGAGTTGAAATCTTGGCGCATTTTTCATTTTTACGAAAGGGGGCATATGCAAACATGAGAAAAGGAAACCGCAGATTAAATTATGAGGACCGGCAGAAGATCGAATGGATGAACAATAGTGGAAAATACCACAAAGAACATGAAACTGCAGGCGCGGGTGAGGGGGAACAACCCGGAGGAACAAAAAGAAAAACGTCCGGAGGTTTTTCTGATGCGTCTTCCAAACAGGGAAGCAAAACAGACAAGGGTTCCATATATTTTGCTACAGCTTCTGACCGGGAAAGACGATCAGCAGGAGCGGCAGCCGCCGGAAAGCACGGCACAGGTACGGGTAGTTGCCTGTACTTATTCCGAAGATGAAAGCACCGGAGCAATGGACGTCATGAACGTTATCCTGCGTTTACGGAGCGAATTTCAGAAAGCGGGGATTATCGGGGAACGGTTTGTTTTACAACACCCACTTGAATATCTGATTTACCCGGATGATACAGCACCGTATTTTTTTGGTGAAATGATTTTGAATTTTTCAATTCCAACGATAAAAAGGGAGGTAGAAGAAATATGGCAGTAAAAACAAAAGCGGCAGAAGCCGCAGAGAAGGCTACAACGGCAGCGGGAAACAATGAAGCGGAAAACAGTACGGCAGAAGCAGGAAAAGGGCAGGAAACGGCAAATAACGGGCTTGTGGAAGATGTTGTGAAGCTCGTTTATATTGGCCCGACACTTCCGGCGGGAAAGCTGAAATGCAACCGTATTTTTGAAGGTACGGAAGCAGCAATCAAAAAAGAACTGGAAGCTGTCATTAAAGAATATCCGCTTGTAGAAAGAATGCTGGTGAATGTGGAAGGGCTGACAGAAAAGAAAGCAAGGGTTCGGACCACAGGAACGATTATGAATAAGTATTATTCTGACATTCTTTCTGCGATTGCGGCAAAAGAACAGGAGGTATAAAAGATGGCTACGACAATCACACATGGAGTAAGCACAAGCAAAAAAGAAACATCCGTTTCCACGCCGAACGTGGCGGCAAGCGGTATTCATTTTGTAGTAGGAACTGCGCCTGTACAGATGGTAGGCGGAAAAACAAATGAAGTGCTTATGCTCAATAATTATGAGGAAGCTGCGGCGGCGCTGGGGTATTCTGACGAATGGAAAAAATATGGGCTTTGCGAAGAAATCTATACAGCATTTGTACTGTACAAGATCGCGCCTGTTTTTATGGTAAATGTTCTGGACCCGGCAAAGCACAAGAAAGCTGCAGGAGATACGACAGAAAAGGAAGTATCTGACGGACAGATTAAACTGCCGCTGGAAGCAATCGCGGACAGCGTGGCGATTACTGGGAAAACTGCAGGAACTGATTTTGAAGTATTCTATGATGATAAGAACTGCATTATTGAGTTTCTGACAGAAGCCCCGAAAAAAACAGCGGTGACGTATGATGTGGTGGACCCGGAAGCCGTGACAGAAGATGATATTATAGGCGGCTATAATGTAAGCACGCATAAGACAACCGGGCTTGAACTGATTGACAGTGTTTTCCCCAAATATACGGAAGCCCCGGACATTATTTTGTGTCCGAATTGGTCACATAACAGCAATGTTGCTGCGGTAATGTCCGCAAAAGCGGAAAATATCAATGCACTGTTTGAAGCGTTTGCGGTGCTTGACATTGACACTACGAAAGACGGGACTACTTATTACACGGAGGCCCCGGAGTGGAAAAAAGCGCATAACTTCATGAAAGTGAATGAGCTTGTCTGCTTTCCGAAAGTAAAACTGGGCGATAAAATGTTTAATCTGTCCACACAGCTTGCCGGGTCCATTGCAGCAACGGACAACAACACAAGCTACGGGGACGGGACACCTTGCGAAAGCGCGTCCAACAAGAGCCTGCAGGCTGACAGTATGTGTCTTGATGATGGAACGGAAGTGCTTCTGGATTTGCAGGCGGCAAATTATCTGAATGATAATGGCATCATTACGGCACTGAATTTCTATAACGGCTTTGTAAGCTGGGGAAATTATACGGCAGCATTTCCGGCAAGTACGGACCCGGTAGATTATATCTATTGTATTTCCAGAATGTTTAAATGGGTGGCAAAGACAGTAACGTTGTCTTACTGGGCTACGATTGACAGGAAGCTTACCCGCCGTCTGATTGATACAATCCTGCAGGGGGTAAATGACTGGCTGAACGCGCTGACAGCGGAAGAAAAAATTCTGGGCGGGCGCGTGGAATTTCTGGAACATGAAAATTCCCTTACAGCGCTGATGGCCGGGAAAGCAAAATTCCATATTTACCTTACACCGCCAAGCCCTCTGCAGAAGCTGGAATTTGTGCTTGAATATGATGTTTCTTATCTGTCCGCATTGCTGGCAGCATAAGAGGAAAGGAAGGAATAAACAATGCCGAAAATTGATGAAACAATTATTAATTTTGCCGTTTATGAGGACGCAACAGAATATGTAGGCATGGCGGAAGTATCTCTGCCGGAGATTTCAAACCTTGTGGAAGAGATCACCGGAGCCGGAATTGCAGGAAATGTGGAAGCCGTCATTCTTGGACACATTGAAGCAATGACAACAACGCTGAATTTCCGTACTGTAACGGCGGCAGCAATTAACCTCTGCAAACCGATTATTCATAAGCTGGATTTGCGGGCGGCACAGCAGGTGACGGACACGAGAACCGGAAAGACAACGCCGCAGGCGGTAAAACACATTATGAAGGTGAAGCCGAAAAAATATGCGCCGGGAAAACTTGCGGTAGGTTCTGCCGCAGATGCAAACGGGGAATATGCGGTTTCCTATTATGCGATTTACTTAGAGGGTAAGAAGAAAGTGGAGATTGACCCGCTGAACTTTATTTTCTATGTGGATGGCGTGGATTATCTGAAAGACGTGAGAAAAGCGTTAGGAAAGTAATAAAATGATCGGAACGGACCGGCGGAGCTTCTGCCGGTCCGTTTATTACAGAAAAAACGGAGGAAATGAAGATGGCAAACGATATGGACAGAACACTTGAAATCATGGAAGAGGATATGGAGCAGGGACAGAAAGGAGTGATTGCGGAAGAGATGCGGGAAGCCACGCAGACCGGAATTGTCAGTCTGGAAGATAAGAAAGCGGAAAAAGAACATTCCCAGAACTACACGCACACATTTAAGCATCCGGTAGAGATCGAAGGAAAGAAATATACAAAGCTGACGTTCTATTTTGACCGCTTGACAGGTACGGACATTGAAGCGGTAGAGGATGAACTGCAGGCAATGAACCAGTATGTATTATCCCCGGAACTGTCCTCAAAATTCCAGTCTATGATTGCTGCCCGCGCCGCAGGGGTTGGTTCGGATGAAATTAAGCGGCTGCCCGTTGGGGAATATATGAAGATCAAGAACAAAGCAAGGGATTTTTTGCTTGCTGTGGGTTACTAAAGATCAGCAACCCGGCAAATTATCTTAGAAAACAGATTTACAGAATGTCAAGGGCATCACATACGCCTATACCGTTCTGGCTTGATATGCCGATTGTGCGGCTTTTCCGCTGGATTAAAAGTGCAAATGAAGTAAGCAGGGAAGATGATGCGGAGTGGAAAAAGCTGAACGGGAAGAAATAGGAGGTGAAAGGACTTGGCAGGGTCGCAGAAGCAATATGAACTGTTATTTCAGTTAAAAGCGTCACTGGGCGGAAGCTTTACAAGTGCTTTCAAAAATGCGATTGACACCCAGAAAAAGCTTGCGAATAGCATTAAGCAGGTTAATTCCATTCAGTCAAAGATTGACGGCTATACAAAGACAAACAGCGCCATTGATAAAAACAAGGCGAAACTGGCGGAACTACAAAGCGAACATACACGCCTGCAGTCTGAATTGCAGAAGACAGCGGAAAAGAAAAAAGCTTTGCAGCAGGCAATGGAAACCGCAGAAGCGAACGGGGACATTGAGGAATATAAAAGGCTTGAACAGGAATTAAGCGCAACAGAACAGGAATACGACAAGCTTAATGGCAAACTGAAAACGAATGAAAACCAGATACAGCAGACCTCTGCCAAAATTGAAGATCAGACAGGGAAATTAAACAGTCTTGAACAGGAATTAAAAGCCGCAGGCGTAAACACAGATAATCTGGAAAAGTCAAACAGCAGGCTGCAGCAGTCTTATGACAAGCTGAAAGCGTCACAAGAAAGAATGCAGAAGCTGAATGAAGAACAGCAGAAAATTAAGCAGAGCATAGGCCAGACAAAAACGGAATTGCTGGGGACAGTAGGGGCTATTACTGCGGTAGCGGCGGCGGTTTATGCCGGTCCGGTAAAAGCTGCTATGGGTTTTGAAACTGCAATGCAGAAAGTAAGCACGATTGCGGACGCAAAAGAGGTCCCGCTTTCTGAAATGTCAAGCCAGATCATGCAGCTTTCCAACGAAACAGGAATTGCGGCGGCAACGATAGCGGATGATGTATATAACGCTATTTCTGCCGGACAGTCAACGGCGGATGCGGTGAATTTTGTTTCCAATTCCACAAAGCTTGCAAAAGCCGGATTTGCGGAAAGCTCACAAACGCTGGACGTACTCACAACGATTTTGAACGCCTATGGGATGGAAGCCGGGAAAGTCGGAACGGTTTCCGATATGCTTATTCAGACGCAGAACAAAGGTAAAGTCACCGTTGCGGAATTATCTGCGTCAATGGGCAAGATCATACCAACGGCAAACGCAAACGGCGTGGCGCTTGAACAGCTTTGCGCGGGCTATGCCATTATGACAAGCAAAGGTATAGCGGCAGCGGAAACAACAACCTACATGAACAGTATGTTCAATGAGCTTGGCAAGAGCGGGACAACGGCAAGCGACGCTTTAAAAAAGGCAACAGGGCAGAGTTTCCAAGAGTTGATGGCAAGCGGTAAGAGCGTCGGGGAGGTCCTGCAGGTATTGCAGGAGCAGGCGGCATCAAGCGGTAAAAGTCTTTCTGATATGTTCGGAAGCGCGGAAGCCGGAAAAGCAGCGGTTTCTTTGCTATCTAACGGGGTAGAGGGTTTTAACGAACAGGTACAGGGGATGGTTGACAGCGTAGGCGCTACAGATGAAGCGTTTGCGAAAATGGAGAATACCAAACAAGCCAGAATGGAAAAGGCAAAAAACAGCCTTGCAAACCTGTCTATTGTGCTGGGACAAACCTTTTTACCGATTATTGGAGCGGCAGCAGATAAAGTAGCGGCACTTGTAACAAAGATTACTGATTTTGCACAGGCGAACCCGCAGCTTGTTAAAACACTGACGGCAGTTGTAGCAGCGCTGGCAGGCTTAAAAGTAGCTGGACTTGTCGGAAAGCTGGGATTTCTGGAAATCAGAAAAGGCATAAATTCCGCGAGGATTGTGCTTGAAGCATTCCGGGCAAAATCCATTATGGCCGGGATTGAAGGAACGGGGCTTGCAGGAAAACTGAAAACTGCAGGTTCCGGGATATTATCCTATTTCGGGAATGTGGGGAAAGCGATTGGAGATGTAGGGGCAACGCTTCTGAAACCATTTTCGGGCGCTGCCGGGAAACTGGGCGGCGCATTTTCCGGAGTTGGCGGAAAGATGGTTTCAACGCTGCTAAAGCCATTTTCAGCAATCGGCGGCAAGCTTGGCGGAATCCTGTCCGGAGTAGGTAACGTGATTGTAAAATCACCGCTGGGAAGTATCGGGAAAATTGTTTCATCCGGTATCAGCGGGATTGGAAAGATTATTTCGCCGATTGGAAAACTGTTTACAACAGCGTTTGCGCCGATCAGTAAGCTGGGTTCTACTATGCTTGGACCACTTGCCGGGATAGCTGGCAAAATCCTTCCGGTAGTGGGAGCGATAACAGCAGTTATTACAGCAGTACAGTTACTCAAAGCACATTTGGGTGAAATCCGGGAAGCGGTAGGAAAGGTATTTGGAGAAAAGGGGCTTGAAGTTTTTGACAAAGCCGTTTCTGCAATTACGAATGTAGGAAACACAATAAAAAATATCTTTTCTGGCGGAGAGCTTGACGGCATCCGGGAAAAGATCAATGAAACGTTCGGGGAAAAAGGAACAGCAGTTTTTGATACGTTTGTAAAAGCGGCAGGGAGCGTAAAAAAGGCATTTTCCAGTTTTGCCAGCGGCATACAGACGTATGTTGTACCGATAGCGGAACAGGTACTGCAGGTATTTGCAAAGCTGGTTCCTGTCATTACAGGGATATTTTCAAAAGTAATAGACATTGTAAAGCCGATAGCATCAAGCCTTCTAAACGTTGCAAAGAATGTATTTCCCAAAGTACAAAGTCTGATTGCCGGGTCCTTGACGGCAATACAAAGCATTTTAGATGTTGTATTAAAGGCAATAGACGGGGATTGGTCCGGCGCATGGGAAGGAATAAAAAATATTGCCAGTACCGCAGTGGAAGCCATTCCGGGGCTATTATCCGGAGGATGGGAACTGCTGAAAAGCAGTATATCTACAGTTGGCGCGGCAATAGGTCCGCTGCTTAATTCTGGCTGGGAGCTATTGAAATCAGCAGCAACAGCCGCCGTAGACGCATTGCCGGGATTGCTTGCGGCAGGCTGGGAGTTGCTGAAATCAGCAATTTCCGCCGTAGGTGAAGCGATAGGCCCGTTACTTGATACGGGCTGGGAACTGCTGAAATCGGCAGCGGTGGCAGCAGTAGAAGCTATTCCGGGATTACTTGCAGCAGGCTGGGAGTTGCTGAAATCGGCTATTTCCGCCGTAGGTGAAGCGATAGGCCCGTTACTTGATACGGGCTGGGAACTGCTGAAATCGGCAGCGGTGGCAGCGGTAGAAGCTATTCCGGGACTGCTTGCAGCAGGCTGGGAGTTGCTGAAATCGGCTATTTCCGCCGTAGGTGACGGACTGGGGACATTACTTGACGCAGGCTGGGAAGCCTTAAAGACGGCGGCCAGTACCGCAGTAGGAGCCTTGCCGGGTGCGTTGTCTGCCGGATGGGAAGCACTGAAAACAGGAATTTCCGCTGTGGGTGACGGACTAGGGACGCTGCTTGATGCAGGCTGGGAAGCCTTAAAGACGGCGGCCAGTACCGCAGTAGGAGCCTTACCGGGTGCGTTATCTGCCGGATGGGAAGCACTGAAAACAGGAATTTCCGCCGTAGGTGACGGGCTGGGGACGCTGCTTAATGCAGGCTGGGAAGCTTTAAAGACGGCAGCAGGTACAGCCGTAGACGCATTACCGGGAGCGGTAAGCAGCGGATTAGAAACACTGAAAACAACAATTTCCGGTATCGGTGATGGACTGGGGACGCTGCTTGATACGGGCTGGGAAGCCTTAAAAACAGCGGCAAGTACGGCGGTTGATGGCTTATCTTCTGCCGTGGGTCCGGGATTTGAAACATTAAAAACAACAATTTCCGCCGTGGGTGACGGACTGGGGACATTACTTGACGCAGGCTGGGAAGCCTTAAAGACGGCGGCCAGTAGCGCAGCAGACGCTGTTAAGAGTGCATGGGAAGGAGTAAAAGACTTTTTCGGTGGTATCTGGGATGCAATTACAGGTGGAGGGGATGCAGAAGTTTCCACACCTGCGATTGATACAAGTGCGCTGGAAGGGGCAGAAATTTCCATACCGTTAGATACGGCATCCATTGAAGCGGCAAATACAGCAATACAGGCGTTGTCAGAAAGCCTTGCATCCGCACAGCAGAGCGCGTCTGCGTTTGGAACTTCTTTCAGTGATGCACAGACAGCGGCAACAACGGCAGCAACAGCCGTCCAGACAGCTATGCAGTCTGTAACACAGTCGTTCACAGACACAACAACGGGAATGGCTACAATGTCGGAGGGAATGACAACGGCGGCAACCGGAATACAAGCGGTATTGCAGCTATTACAGACGGCATTCACAACGGCGGCATCAGCTATTCAGACAACCGTAACAACGGCAGCGACAGCCGTTCAGACAACAACGACAATGACAACGGCAGCAGTAAATACGTTAATTACAACGACACTGATGCTGATAACGTCATTGATTACAACGTCACTTGCAAACATAAATTCCCAGTTTATCAGCGCCGGGAATGCAATCAGAAGCAGCGCACAAAGTACCATGCAGGGCGTACAGACGGCTTTCCAAACGGGAATGTCAACGGCGCAGAGCGTGGTATCTTCCGGGCTGGCATCTATACGCAGTATGTTCGCAAACTGTCATTTGCAGTTGCCGCATATTGCGTTACCACATTTCAGCGTGTCCGGAACACTTTCACTAAATCCGCCGCAGGTTCCGAGTATTTCGGTAGCGTGGTATAAAGCCGGAGGTATTCTTTCAAACCCGACAATTTTCGGAGCTATGAACGGAGGACTGTTAGGGGGCGGGGAAGCTGGGAAAGAAGCTGTATTGCCATTATCTGAATTATGGTCGAACATGAAGCAGATTTTCAGCAATGCGCTGCAGGAAAGGGACGGCGCACTGATGGCGGCGTTTGCGTCTGCCGGGGGTGGAACATATGATGTGTTCAATACATACAACACCACAAAAGCCCCGGAAATGGAGCCGCCGCGCTTTGTGGAAAGCTCAACTGTCAGAAAAAACAATGCAAATATTAATGTTACGAACAGCCCTACAGTGATTGTACAGGGAGATAAACCGGACGATCTGGAAGGAAAACTGGAACGTAACAATCAAAACTTGCTGCGGCAGATCAAAGAGATGCTGGACGGGCAAGAAGATGATGATAGGCGGTCAAAGTATGATTAAAACATATACCACAATTTCCGGGGATATGTGGGACCAGATAGCAGCAGATCAGATGGGTTCCGTCCTGTATATGGACAAACTCATAAAAGCAAATGCGAAATATGCGGAAATTTTCGTCTTTCCAGCCGGGGTAGTGCTTACTATCCCGGAAGTGGAGGATGAAGAAAACTTAGAACTGCCGCCGTGGAAAAGGGGGCTACTGGATAATGAGTGATAAGACATTAGCCCGCCGGGTGGAACTACGGCTTGCGTTCAAAAATGTAAAAGTACCGGAAGATTTCAATTTGCATTTGCAGTCTGCCACATACACGGATGAAGAGGAAGACGCAGCAGACGATTTCCAGCTTGTCTATGATGACCGGGAAAATAATATGCTGGGAAAATGGCTTGTAGTGCAGGCAACAGTCAAGACTACAAGAACGGTCACGACAACGACAACAAGCGAAAAGACAATAAACTACGTTGTAAAACGCGGTGATACCTTATGGGCTATTGCTGCAAAATATCTGGGGAGCGGTACAAAATATCCGCAGATCGCTTCCCAGAATAAAATAAAAAATCCGAATTTGATTTACCCGGGGCAGGTATTTAAAATTACCGTTCCGGGGAAATCAACAACGACAACAAAGAAAACAACTGTCACAACGAAAAAAAGCACGGTAGACGGAGATACAAGGCACTCTGCAAAGTATGTGGAAGCGGTTCTGGTGCAGAAGAATTGGAACGATACCGGGAAAGATGCAGTCTTAGAATGTGGCGTATTTGAGATTGACAGCGTAGATATGTCCGGCCCGCCGGATAAGGTTACGCTGAAATCAACGTCTATTCCCTATTCCAGCACCTTGCGTAAAGAAAAGAAATCAAGGGCATGGGAGAAAACAAGTCTGAAAGTGATTGCGCAGCAGATCGCAAAACAGGCAGGGTTAAAACTGATGTATGAAAGTACAGAAAATCCGCAATACAAACGGAAAGAGCAGGTAAGAATGTCTGATATAAAATTCTTACAGAAGCTTTGCAAAGCAGCAGGGCAGGCACTTAAAGTAACTGCCTTAACGATTGTGATATATGATGCGGAAACTTACGATAAAAAGCCTGCGATAAAGACACTGAAAAAAGGCAGCGGGGATATTATATCTTACAAATTAGGAACGAAACTGACAGATACAGCGTATACAAGCTGTCATGTGTCATGGACGGACCCAAAGACAAAGAAAACGATTGAATATACCTATACGCCGAACAGCAAAAAGGGAAGCGGGCAGACTTTACAGGTGAATGAAAAAGTAACCAGCAAGGCGCAGGCGAAAAAGCTGGCGCAAAAACGGCTGCGGGAAAAGAATACGCAGGAATATACGGGGAGTTTTACTGTAGTTGGTGACGTGTCACTTGTAGCCGGGGCAACGGTAAAATTGAAAGGTTTCCAGCAGTTTGACAAGAAATATAAAATTGCGAAAGCAAGGCACAAACTGACTGGCGGCTATACAACAGAAATTGAATTAAAACAGGTATTGGAGGGGTATTGATGGATAATGAAGAATTGCGGGATATTGTGCGGGTGGGGAAGGTTCACAGCGTCAAAAAAAGCGACATGACGGCCCGTGTGAAGTTTGAAGATAAAGGCATCATGTCCGGGGAACTTCATATTCTTATCAGACCCAGTACCGTTACAACAGGGGTAGCAGAAGGCCATAATCACGCAGTTACCGTGAAAAAGTGGACCCCGGAAATCGGGAGCATGGTGCTTTGTATCATGCTTCCGGATGGGGACGGGGACGGTTTTATTATCGGAGGTGTGCAGTAATGGCAAATATCGGAACATTTGCCGGGGTGTTTTTTTCTGTATCTGACAAGACTGTTCGGACTTTCAATAATATGAAATGGCAGATTTCCGGGAATTATGCGGAACATGACAGGCACATGAAAAGGGATTTGCTGGAATTTCTGGGGCCGGAGTTAGAAACAATCAGTTTTGAAATGAATTTGAGTGTTTTTCTTGGAGTAACGCCGCTGACAGAACTTGAAAAACTGCGGAAGATCGTACAGACAGGGAAGACAGACCGGCTTGTGATTGGCGGAAAGGTTTACGGGGCTTATAAGTGGGCCATGACGGATATTAGCGGGGAACTGAAACGATTTGACAAAAAAGGAAACCTGCTTTCTGCGAAAGTAAGTGTATCTATGAAGGAATATGCGAAGAGGTGACAGACGGTGGACATTATCAGAGGTGACGGGAAATTGCTGGAAAATATAGATTTGGACCCGCAAAATACACATGCGGAAGTGCTACAGAATGTGGCAATCATTGTATCAAGCGTGCAGAAATCCTGTCCAATGGTGCGCGGGCTGGGAATTACCGGGAATATATACGGGCGGCCATTGCCTGCAGTTTTAAATCTTCTGGTAGCGGAAATTTACGATCAAATAGAAACGTATGAGCCACGGGCGATTATTGGCGGGGTGGATTTTGAAACGGATAACACAACGGGAACGATCATTGCAATCGTGGAAATAGAAGGGGTGACGGAAGATGAGTGAGCGGACATATCCGGACATACAGTTTGTTGAAACGGATGTTGAAACGATAATTAATAGCATGATTGCCCTGTATGAACTGATGTATGAGGAAATGACAGGGAAGAAAAAGAAAGTCTATCCGGCATCCCCGGAAAGGCTTTTTATTTCATGGTGCGCGGAAATCGTAGTACAGCAGCGGGTTTTGATCGAAGAAACAGCAAAGAAAAACGTCCCCAGATATGCAGAAGGGGAATATCTGGACAGCCTTGCAGAGCTTTTCCATGATATAGAAAGACTTCCGGCAGAACCAGCGCGGGCAACATTCCGTTGCTACATATCGGAGCCACAGCAACAAAGCGTTTACGTCCCGGAGGGAACACGGATAACGTTTGACGGTGAAATCACTTTTGCAACATTGGAAGAATTAGAGATTATAGCGGGGCAATCATACGGGGATGTGGTGGCGGAATGCCAGACGGCGGGAACCGTTGGAAACGATCTTGCGCCGGGGCAGGTTACGGAGATTGTGGACGTATATGATTATTTTCTTTCTGTTGAGAATATCACAAAGACCGCAGGCGGTTCAGATGAAGAAACAGACGCAGATTATTATTACCGGATGCGTGAAAGCATGGAAAGCTTTTCAACTGCCGGTCCGGTAAACGGCTATATTTATTTTGCAAAAAGTGTATCTTCTGCTATTGCGGATATTGCGGCAACGTCCCCGGAAGCGGGCGTGGTTGATGTGCGCGTGCTGCTGAAAGACGGACAGGAAGCAACGGAAACGATCTTGAAGCAGATCGAAGAGGAATTGAACGCGAAAGACGTGCGCCCCATGACGGATATTGTAACGGTATCTGTACCGGATGAAGATATTTTCAATATTGATCTGACTTACTACATAGAGCGCAACACGCAGGCAAGCAACACCATTATTGCACAGGAAGCGGCGGCAGCAGTTGAAAAATACATATCATGGCAGACCGAAAAAATGGGGCGCGACATTAACCCGTCAAAGCTGGTGGAAATGCTGATGGCGGCAGGAGTGAAGAGAATAGATGTGCGGGAACCTGTTTTTTCAGTCGTGGAGGAAACGCACGTTGCAAAGCTGGGGAAACAGAATGTTATAAATGGGGGAAATGAAAATGAGTAAAAAGGCGGGGCGGATGCAGGATATATACCATGTTGATTTCGCTGAATATCTGCCGCCCGCGCTACAACGGGACCCGAAAATCAAAGCGCTTGCAAAGGTGATGGCAGAACAGCTATTGAGCGTAAGCGGGATTATTGATAATGTGCTGATATATTCCAGAATAGATGAACTGCCGGAAGCACTGGTGGATATACTTGCGTATGATATGCACATTGACTGGTACGATTATTCTTACCCGTTGGAAACGAAACGGGAACTTCTGAAAAACAGTGTAAAGATACATAAAAAAATGGGAACCGTGTATGCGGTGGAAAAGGCGTTGGGGGCGGTATATCCGGAAAGCACGGTGGAAGAATGGTTTGAATACGGCGGGGAACCGCACCATTTTCAAATTATCTGCGATACGACAAATAGCAGAATTGCGGCAAGCTACAGGGAAATTGTAAATGCGGTGAAAATGTATAAACGTCTTTCTTCACATATGGAGGGCGTTGTATATCAAAACCGCATTTCCTGTATCATCCAGACGCATACAGACTGTTTTCTGTATAGAACGCCGCTGACAGGGCGGAGGATGGCGGGGACATATCCGCAGAGAAGCCGGGAAGGTAAGCAGGCGGCGGACGTGCTGATTGTGGGGACGGATGCGGCAGGGTTTGCATTTGTTTCCCCGTTGGCAGGAACAAAGCCACAAAGAAACCGGATATTTCAAAGCAGAACCGCGCAGATTGACGCAGAAACGGCGTTAAATGTATTCGGGTATAGAAATATACCAACAGGGCAGAAAAACGCAGGAGAAACGCCACAGAGAAGCACACAGGAGAAGACAAAGAGTGCGTTTATAGAAAACACAGTGGAAACCGCAAGCTTTTCTTATTCAGTGAAGCTTTGCGGCAGCGCACGGAAGCTGTAAAGGAGGTGAGGAAGAATGCTGACAGCACAGGCAATAGAAGATTTCAGACAGTTTATAGAAAACAACATTGCTTATGCGCAGGTGACGGTAAGCGGAAGCGTTACAAAGATGGCGATACACCGGAGAGAAAGGCTTTCTGACGGCAGAGTTGCCGTATATCTGGAAATAACGCCGCAGGCAAATACAGCCGTCACAATCCAGCGTGTACAACTGTATAACAAAAATAAGCAGTTGTGGGCGGACAAAGCGGAAAACATCAAGCTTTCTGACGTGCAGGAAGGGGCGCTGTACCGTTTTGTATTCAAAATCGAAGAACAGGAGGTTTAAAGAATGTATGTGTGGAAGCAATGGCAGGACCATGTAACAGAGTTTCCGGACAGGTACAGGGAAACGCCGAACAGTGACGGGACGATCACACATACCCCGGATGAAGGGGACGTGATACAGCAGGGAACGCCGCAGAATGCGGCGAATTTTAACCGCATGGAGGACGGTATTTCAAACGCCGGGGAACTGGCGGCGCTGCTTGCCCTTCATGCAATCCATACGGGGCAGCAGTTGGCAGATATGGAAGGGGAAACAATGGAAGTAACGCTGACGAATACACAGTCTTACCCGTTCAACAATTCTAAAAAGACAATGGCGTTGTCACAGAAAAGAAACCATCTTGATTATACCGTAACGGCGGAAGTGCTGGAATATTCCGGCGGCTTTCCGGGGGAAATTGTGGTTTCCGAAAAACTGTTAAACGGGTTCAAGGTTGAGCATACCGGGAGCGCTACAAGTGTAAAACTTAAAATCTATGTGAAAGGTGGGTTTTATTAATGGCAAATGTAATAATTAGATCAGACGAACGCCGGGAGCATGAAGCGTATGTGATGCGTTCTTTTGGCGTACAGGGCAGAGGGACACCGGAGCAGCGGGAAGCCGCAGAGGTGATTGCTGCCAGAAGCAAGGAAGTTGAGAGGGAGGGACGGAGATAATGGCAACAATTAATGTAGAAGAAAAAACACCGGGAAAACATATTGAATATGAGGTTTCCGCAAAGAAAATTACGTTCGGGGATGATGAACTGACTGTGAACCTTGCAACCCGTGAAAGAGATTATGAAGTCACACTGGATATTTGCATTGATGATGAAAACGGCGTTGTGATCGGAACGGGCGGAAGGGCGCGGAAATATGCGGCGCAGATTATCATTCCGGCAAGACGTTATGATGTGATTGAAAATGGAACGGCAGAGGACAGGGAGCCTGCAGAGGGCATACCTTATCCGCTGCCGTTTGATATGTCACTTTGCACACTGATTTTGTGGGGATTGGAGGATTAAAACAATGAGTAATTTTGATGATCTGGCGCTTGCGGTAGCTTCTTACGGCGCAAGAAATAAGGTTTTTTTTGATGATCTGGGGAAGCCGTCAATCATGGTGGCAGTACCAAAGATGAAGTATAGCGATATTATCGAGGGAGGGACACAGGAAACCCTTCCGTGGTGGATTGTGGACGGCGTAGAAAAAGACGTGATCTGGGTGTCAAAGTATATCAATACCGTTGTAAATGACCGCGCCTATTCACTGGCGCTGAAAGACCCGCAGTGCTATATCAATTTTGACCGGGCGCTGCAGGTGTGCCGGAATAAGGGCGCAGGCTGGTATTTGAACCAGAACGGAGTTTTTGCGGCGTTGGTAATGCGTTCGGAGAAAAACGGCACTATCCCCAGAGGTAACACGAACTGGGACGCAAGTTATCTGGCGGCGTGGGAACGGGGCATTAATACATACATTGACGGAGATCATGACGGCGGAAGGACCGCCACGGGTTCCGGACCTGTAACATGGTATGACGATTGGACAGCCGCGGGAATTGCCGATCTTTGCGGGAATTGTCATGAATGGGTTTCCGGTGCAAGGGTAAAAGACGGGGAAATCAATATTATTCCGTATGGTAACGCTATGAAATCTGACTGCAGCATGGCGGCAGACAGCACGGAATGGAAAGCAATCATGCCGGATGGAACGCTTGTTGCACCGGGAACCGCCGGGACGCTGAAAATTGACGGGACAAGCGCCACAAGTAATGCAATGCGTATTAATACAAGCATTGTATATCAGACAACCGATAGCAATGATATTAGCGCGTATTTCAAGGATGTAAAGGCAGCAGAGGGCGTGAACATTCCACAGATTTTGATTGCTGCCGGATTTTTCCCGAATACAGGTTCCACAGCGCCGGGAAGAATGTATGGGCGAAACAACGGTGAGCGCTTGCCTTTGCGGGGGTCCGGTTTCAGCAACACCGGCCTCGGCGGGCCTGCGGCGTTGTTCTTGCGCAGCACCCGGACGTTCAGCAACCACTACATTTCCCTGCGTTCCGCTTTATATGAATAACTGGTAACTGGACACTGTAAAACTGTGGGGATTGCGGCAGCAATCCCCTTAAAACTGACATAAAAATTAGAGGTGGGAAAATGGCGGCAGAAGACAAAGAACAGCCGGAGCCGCTGGAAAAGGTACAGGACAACGCACGGACGGAAGATTTTCAGATGAAAAACAAAGTCTATGAGTTGATACGGTACGGCAACCCGATTTTAGACGGTTTTCCACGGTATGAAAGGTATGGGCTGGCAAAGGAAATACGGCAAACGCAGTACAATATAATGCACCATGTTATTACGCTGGAAAATAAGCATTATAAGAAAACAACGCTGGGAGAACTGGACACGGAACTTGACTGGCTGCGGCAGACTTTACGGCTGGCAGCGGATAAAGAGCTACATGCGAATAAAAAACCATGTATTTCACTGCATCAATATGAAGTATGGTCGAGAAAAGTAAATGAAATCGGGCGCATGATCGGCGGATATTTTGAAAGCTTAAATCCGCAGTCTGCAAAGAAGAAAAAGTGAAATAAGCGGGGCAGCCCGCTTTTTCTATGGGAAAGAGCCATTACTAGAGGGACTTGCTTGCCTTTACGGGGGTCCAGTTTCAACAACACCAGCAACGGCGGGCCTGCGGCGTTGAACTTGAACAACACCCGGACGAACAGCAACAACAACATTTCCCTGCGTTCCGCTTCACCCCAACTGCCAGAAGTAACGTGCCATAAGTGGCCGTTTCCCGTGCGTATGGGTTAAAGGGGTTCTTTTCCATTCCGAGTGACCGGGAAGCCGGAGCCATAGGAAAAAGATTGAATTGCCGTGAAAACAGTTAGTAGCTGCCGTTTCCGGCAGCGAAAGCCGCAACGCGCGGCGTATTTGTTACGTTTGAAATGGATAAAACCAAAGTAGATTTGCACGGCGTATTTTACAGGAGGGAAAGGGAATGAAGACAATAAATAATCTTTTCCCGAAAATATATGATTTTGAAAACCTGTTTGAAGCCTATAAACTGGCAGTAAAAACAAAGCGATACCGTCCGGACGTTATGGAATACATGGACCGGCTGGAAGAAAACCTGTTTGAACTGCAAAATCAGATTATGTGGGGACAGTATGAAGTAGGGCGGTACAATATCTTTTATGTATATGAGCCAAAGAAGCGGCTTATTATGTCACTACAGTTTAAAGACAGGGTGGCACAGCACGCCATTTACAGGCAGCTTAATCCGCTGATTGAAAAGCAGTACATTAAAGACAGCTATGCTTGCCGCGTGGGATATGGAACCCATGCGGCAATAAACCGCCTGCAGTATTGGCTGCGGGAAACAGACAGGAAGAAAAAGAAATATTATTACTTAAAACTGGATATTGCAAAGTATTTTTACAGGATAGATCACAGCGTCTTAAAGCGTATTCTGGCCCGGAAAATACGGGACAAGCCGTTACTGGATTTGCTGGACAAGATCATTGACTGTGAAGATACAAATTTCGGTTTACCGCTTGGTGCTGATATAGGGGATGTTGCATTTGATGAAATGATGGGTGATGTGGGGCTGCCTATTGGCAATCTTACGTCACAGATGTTTGCAAATTTATATCTGAATGAGCAAGACCAGTATTGCAAACACACATTGAAGCTACATTACTACATCCGCTATATGGATGATGTGATTATACTGCATCACGACAAGCGGTATCTGGCAGAGGTTCAAAAACAGATCGCAGACTTTCTGGGAAATGAATTGAATTTGCAGTTAAACAATAAAACCTGTATACGGCCCACCAGTATGGGAATTGAGTTTGTAGGGTTCCAGGTATGGCCCACACACAGGAAATTAAGAAAGAAGACTGCAAAGAAAATGAAAAAACGTCTGCGGTATCTGTTCCGCGCTTACGCAGCCGGAGAGATTGACAAAGAAACACTTGACAGGAGCGTTGCATCATACCGGGGAATATTGAAACACTGTGACAGCTACGGACTGCGGAAAAGTTTAAATAAGCTTTACATAAAAGAAGTGGTAAAGGAAGGAAAAGAAAAAATGCAGGAAGAACAAACACAGGAAAAACAAACGGACATAAGGTGCAGGAACTGTAAGAATTTCTTTACTGATAATTTCTGCGGATATAGTGCCTGCAGGTGCAAAATATATGGTTCATTAGATGTTGACCAGAACGAAAGACACCCAGACACAGCAGCGAAAACCTGTCCGGATTTTCAGAGGAGGTGAAGAGAGCGTGACAGCGGAAGAAATAGTGGAACTGTGCCGGACGGGGCTTGCATGGCTGGCAGCGTTGGGAATAGTCATTGACTTAACACCGGGGATTAAACTACAGCCAGTGCGGTATTTGTTAAAAAAAGCCGGGGCGCTGATGAACCATGATGTAAAAGAACAGCTTGACAAAATCGAAAAAGATTTGCAGCAGCACAAAGTTGAAAGCTGGCGGCGGGATATTCTTAATTTTGCAAATGAATGTATAAACCGGAAACGTCATACAAAAGAAGAGTTTGATAATTTCTTTGAAGTATACAGCGCTTATGAGGGTTACATAAAAGAAAACAAACTGGAAAACGGCAAGGTGGACGCTGCATTTGCGTATGTACAAAAAATCTATATGCGGCGCTGTGAAAAAAATGATTTTCTGGTGGTAAGGGAGGACGAAGAACAGTGAAAGCAGTATTGATTTTCATTGCGGGTTTCTTTTCTGCAATGATGGTGGTATATCTGCTGAACCTGCGGTTTATGAGGGCGGCGAAGAAACGCAGAAAAGCGGAGATCGAGAAAAACCCGGAAAAGAAGCTGCAGGCAACAAAGGTGATTGTATTTTCAATCATGGTGACTTATTATATCGCTTTTCTGGTAGGTGTGTGGGTGGTGATCTCAAAGGATTTTTACCAACTGGGAACGCTGCTTACTTTTGTTGGAAGCGTGGCCGTGTTTGCCGTGGCTTTTTATTGCTGGAAATCGAAAGCGGAAAATCTGGAAAAAATCAGAAAAGGAAACCCGGAGCTTACGGGGAGCCTGTCTGATTTTTCGGGAATGTCTTCACAGTAAAGGGGAATGGAAATGACAGAAGCATTAAAAAAGGCGGCGGCTGAAAAAGCCGCCGTTATTATTTACGGGAATGAAGGAAATTACGGTTCCGTAAACGCGAATGATAACGGAGCCGTAAGCGTTGGGAAGGTACAGTGGCACGGTTCACGGGCGCTGGACCTTTTAAAAACAATCATTGCGGCACTGGGAGAGCAGGCAGCAACGGTTATTCTGGGGGCGGATTTTTACAAAGAGATCAAAACTGCTGTCCAGTGGAACAAACGAACCGTCACCGCGCAGGAGAAGAATAAATTGACGGCATTACTGACAACCCCGGCAGGAAAGGCGGCGCAGGATGCACTTGCAGAAAAAGACGTGCTTTCCTATGTATCGCACGGGGTAAATATGGGAATTGAGGACGCACAGGCATTGATTTATTTTGCCGATCTGGAAAACCAGGGCGGAGCCGGGGCATCCGCAAGAATAGCAAAGACGGCGGCAGAAAGAGCGGGAAGCATGGACAAGGTATCGCTTGCAATCCTGCATTCCGCAGCGCTGTCAGACAGGGTTATGGGCGGATATACTGCCAGAAGAAAAGAAACCTACAGTAAAGCGGCTGCGGTTTCTTTTCCTTCCGGCGGTACTGATGCAGATAAAACACAAAATGGAGGTACAAAAACTATGGCAACAATGATTTCAAACAGTGGACATGATGAAAACGGCAGATATTCCGGAGGTGCTGCCGGAGATCAGACGGGGACAGAATGGCAGGTTATTCCGTGGTACAACAGGCCGTGGAATTGTGTGCTGCGGCATCCGAAAGCGTCTGTGCGTAAACTGATTGCGCAGCTTGCGAAAGAAGCAGCAAACAATAATAAAATCGGGTACGATCAGAACCAGCGCGAAACATTCTGGGAGCAGCTTAAAAAGGTGGGCTATTATCCGTCAAAAATCACGGTAAAGTGTGAAGCGGATTGCAGCGCGGGTGTATGCGCGATTGTCCGGGCAACAGGTTATTTGCTGGGAGATACGAAACTGCAGAAGCATTCCGGGACCTATACCGGAAACATGAGGGCAGCGCTGAAAGCGGCAGGATTTGAAGTGCTGACAGCAAGTAAGTATCTGACAAGCGGGGACTATCTGCTTACAGGGGACATCCTTCTGAATGACGGGGCGCATACGGCAACCGTTGTTTCTGACGGCGCAAAGGCAACGTCTGGCGGCAGCGCGTCCGGCGGTACATCCGGTGGAAACAGCGGAAGTGCAGTAAACGGCGAACAGACATACAAAGTAAAAGCGGGGGACACACTTTCAAAGATTGCTGCGGTTTATGGGACTACATATCAGAAGCTTGCAAGTTACAACGGGATTGCAAACCCGAATATTATTAACGTGGGACAGGTTATCAAAATCCCGGCATCCGGCGTTACAACCTATACAGTGAAAAAGGGCGACAGCTTGTGGGCGATTGCTGCGGAAAAACTGGGAAATGGTGCGCGGTACAATGAGATTAAAACAATGAATGGGCTGACAAGCGATACAATCCATGCGGGGCAGGTCCTTAAAATTCCGGCAAAATAAGAATGGGGGTAAAGAACATGAATGATATTGTTATTCTTGCAATACAGTTGGGTATTACAATCGCAGCTTTTATTATCGGGAAATATGTATTCCCGAATGTACCGAAATCTGTAACGGAAAAACTGAATACACTTTCCGCATGGGCGGCGCAGTTTGTAGTATGGGCGAAACAATTCATGCAGTCGCAGTGCGGAGAAGAGAAGATGGCGGCAGTTGTGCAGAAATTAAAAGAAATTGCAGATGAAGCAGGGCTGGAAGTGACGGAAGATCAGTTGCGGGCTATTGCGCAATCTGCCTACAATGCAATGAAAGCCGGAGAAAAAGAAGCTGATATTGCGATAGCGCAGCCAGTGGAAGCGGTGCAGGCAGCCGCGCCGACAGTGAACATTTATACAGGCGTACAAAGCAGTACAGAGGGCGTAACGGCAATAGCAACGGACAATGTACCGGAGGGAGCGCTTGAAACGAATGAAGACGGGACAATCAACACATACAATGAAGATGGGGAAAAGGTAGGAACAATTCCCGTTGACGAAGCAGAAGCGGCAATGCAGAACGTTACAAAGATTGTGATTGAACAAAGCGGCAAATAAGGACGATTGAGCCGTACAGAAGAAACAGGCAGAAGCCCCGTGGGTGAGGGAAAAGACACCTACGGGGCTTTTTTGACGTTACGGGGCAAATTAGAGGGGCTTATAAGTGTATTCAATACCATCCTCAATGGCTACGATTGTGTCAAGACACTTTTTATAACACCCGTTTGCCCCTATTTTGCGGGCTTTTTGTTCTGCTTCTGACTTGCTTCTGGCGTTCACATGAAGCCAGCGGAGCAGACAACCGTTTTCATCATGTATTGTAATAGTAAAAGATTTATTCGGGATTTTCTTTAACTTGCCGCTACCATTACAGCAATAGCAAGGTCCGACAGAACCAGACTTGTATATATATTTACCAGAACCTTTACACTTGCTACAAGAAACAATTTCAAATTTTGCCATTTCTTTCACCTTTTCTTTCTGTAGGGGCGAGAGAACCGCCCCGGTTATCCGGCTTATGCAGAAAGCATGGGAGCCATTGAATACTGACCCAGCGGGAAAATTGTTTCGGTATTGCGGTATTCAGAAGCTTTCTTGCTGATACGGCATTTTTTAATTTCCTTACCGTCTGTAATGGTGATAGTCTGGGCTGTTCTTGCAGTAACGGTGTATGTCCAGATGCAATCATGGTTACAAATACTTCTCATACTGTATTCCTTGCCGATTTCAAATTTTTTCATTTCGATCTCACCTCATTGAATATTTGTTTTACTTACTTTGTATTTATATTATATACTTACGGAAGTATAAAATCAATAGGCAAAATAGACAAAGTTACGGAAGTATAATTGTGTAATTTTTATACTTCCGTAATGATAACGGATATGATATAATTCAGAAAAAGAAATGGAGGTTTTGAAATGGCAGATCAGCAGAAAGAAGAAAAAAAGAAATGGAATGTCCCAAGAGGGGCCGCCGCTACTAGGGCAAAAAATAAACACAGAAACGCAAACTATGATAGGGGAGAGCTTGCGCTTCCAAAGGGAATGAAAGCAAAGGTAAAGGAAGCGGCACAGGAGCAGGGGCAGTCTTTTAATGCTTATGTGGAGCAGGCAATAAAAGAAAGATATTTACGGGACACAGGGGAAGAAATGGAATGGCAGAAGGAGAAATAAAGGACGCTTTGCAATGCTGAAAAAAGATTGTAAAATCTGGATAAAGCACTTGACATTTTATACTTACGGAAGTATAATAAAGACAGTTAAGGAAACAATAAACCTTAATGAATATGGCAAGGGAAAGGAGAAAAGATGCAGGACAATATGACAGATAAGCAGTTTGACAAAATCCTCAAAATGGTATCAATGATACTGGACGGATGCAAAGACCTTGATGAAGCAAAAGAAAAGGTTGCGGAGCTGTTAGAGGACCAGAAAAAAGAAAAGCCTGCTGAATAAGCAGACCGGGCATAACAGAGGGGCGGCGGGCTTGCCACCAAAGCCCCACCTGTTATTTATAATGATAGCAGGGGAGATAAGGCAAGTCAAGACTGCAAAATGGAAAATTAAAAATGAAATGCCCCGGAAACGCTGGGAACATTACCGGGGCGGGTGCAACGTATATCATACCAGATACAACATACCGTCTGCAGTGTTATTGTAGCACTTAAAAGCGGGCAATAACAGGAAATGATTTTAAAAAGCTATTCTGTATCAGAAACAGAAAGCCTTTCCTGCAATGCTTGATAGTCTGCTTGTAACTGTTCGTACTTAATCAGCAGATCATTATATAGTGTTTCATAATCAGCAGCGGCTACAGCAGGAGAAGAACCACCATAGGGGATAGTATAGGTAGACAAAATTTCATCCCCCATAAATTCTTTTATTTCAACCTCAATATCAGACTGGCTTTCAAGTTCGTATGAGAATAGATAACGGACTTTGCCGCCCGGTTTTAATTCTGTAGATGCGGGCTTACATTCCTTCCCTTTTGGCTGGGAATAACTATAATCATTAATTCCGACTTCCAGAGCAACGCCGTCTTGATAGAAACGGTTGGTAAATTGATTTGTGGGGTACACATTTTCAGTAGTAGTGTTTTCATACTCAATAAAAGTAACTAAATATTCTTTATCCCCGTAGGTATAAAATTCATAATCGACAAGATCATAAATACCATTTGGGCTTTCAACGTGCGGCAGCGCTGCAGTATCTTCTGCGTAGACAGGGAGAGATATACAGGCGGCAAGGAAAAAAGCGGGAATTATTTTTTTAATCATAAGTCAGACACCTTCTTTTCTGGCAACTTATTTGGAAAGCAAAGCATTTACAATTTTATTGAATTTTTCAATAGAAATAGCACCACTTAGATATAATTCTTTGTAATGGTTTATGTCGGTCTGAATATTGTCTTTAAACGCCTTTGCTGCCTTGCGGTTTGTTTTAGGGAGATCATCAAGAAAACCGAGTTCGGCGGCAAGCCTGTACATATGCTTGCACGGTAGATTTCTGGCTCCAAAGTCAAAGCAGGTACAGCTATTAAGCGTTACATCATAGATACCGTCACTTCCAACGATTACGGCAGTTTCATTTTCGGCATTTACAGTGACGTTTTCGGATTTGATGCGCTGCGAAAACGCAATCCGTTTGATCTGTTCATAGTCGGTATGTACATTCTCATTCCAGTTCCCAAAGTTCATAGTAAAACCCCTTCCGTTAATTTGCGGCGTATGCCGTGCTTAAATTTTACAGCGGGGGGGTACTGTCAATAGTTATTAGACACTTTTTACAGGGCGGAGGGGGAAGAGAAAATGGGAAAACATTTGAGCCATAGTGATAGAATAAAAATGGAAACGTTGCTTAATAAAGGACATTCAAAAAGGGAAGTTGCCGAGTATCTTCATGTACACAGAAGCACAATATATAGGGAGTACGACAGAGGAAAATATATACATAGAAATTCTGACTACACGGAGGAAGAACGGTACAGCAGCGATCTAGGGCAGCAGAAGCACGACTGGAACGAACAGGGAAAGGGCAAAGCATTAAAAATAGGAAATGACAGAGAATTGGCAGAGAGTATAGAAGATTTAATAGTGAACGAAAAGTACAGCCCGGAAGCTGCGTTGGCAGCGATTGAAAAGGGCGAAAAAGAATTTAAAACATCTATCAGCGTAAGGACTTTGTATAGATATATTGATAATGGAATTTTCTTGAAATTGACAAATAAGGATCTGCCGATCAAGGGGAAGAGGAAAGCACATAATAAGAAAGTGAAGGTTCAGAAACGGGCCAGTGCAGGCGAAAGCATAGAGAACAGACCGGATGAAGTAAAGGACCGGGAAATTTTCGGACATTGGGAAATGGACACGGTAAAAGGCCAGCGCGGGACTACTAAATCATGTATGCTTGTATTGACCGAAAGGAAAACAAGGGATGAAATTATTGTAAAGCTGCAAGATCAAGGGGAGGCTTCTGTCGTTGAAGCACTGGACAGGCTGGAAAGAAAATGGGGCGAAATGTTTTACAAGGTATTCCGGAGTATAACGGTAGATAATGGCGTGGAGTTTTCGGACTATGAGGGCATGGAGAAATCAAGTCTAAAAGAGGGGAAACGCACGTTTGTTTTCTACTGCCATCCTTACAGCAGTTGGGAGCGCGGAACAAATGAAAATAATAATAGGCTCATCCGCAGACATATTCCAAAGGGTGAAGACTTTGACGATAGGACAGATGAAGAGATAGCCTACATTGAAAACTGGATTAATAATTATCCACGGGGAATATTTGAGTATAAAACCTCTGGTGAATTGTTTGAGGAAGAGTTAAAGAAGCTGGCATAAAAAATTGAAAAACTTGTCGCAAAACTATTGACAAAACATAAAGAGCGCATCTTTTGTAAAAAATACTTGACGAAAGTGCGGTCAGATAGTATACTATGGAAGTGGACAGGTTTTGTCCGCTTCCTGTGGGATCTTAGCTCAGCTGGGAGAGCATCTGCCTTACAAGCAGAGGGTCATAGGTTCGAGCCCTATAGGTCCCACTTTTTATGTGTACACCATCGGAAAGGTGATGCCACATATAATTAAATATGGCGGAATAGCTCAGTTGGCTAGAGCACACGGTTCATACCCGTGGTGTCGAGAGTTCAAATCTCCCTTCCGCTACTGAAAACTCTGGTAAATGCCAGAGTTTTTGTTTTCGGATGAGAAAGGAGAATTGTATGACGCAGGCATTTAACCCCTATCTTCCAGGATATGAATACATCCCGGACGGGGAACCATACTTGTTTGACGGGCGTGTGTATGTCTACGGCTCGCACGACCGCTTTGACGGACCGATGTTCTGCATGAATGATTATGTGTGCTGGTCGGCTCCGGCGGATGATCTGGGCAACTGGAGATATGAGGGCGTGATTTACCGGAAAAGCCAGGATCCGAAGAACCGTTCCGGACTGCGGCTCCTTTTTGCGCCGGACGTGGCGAGGGGCGCGGACGGCAGATTTTATCTCTATTACGCCTTTGATTTTATGGGAATGATGGGCGTGGCGGTGGCGGATCATCCGGCGGGACCGTATGCATTTTACGGGCATATTCACTATCCGGACGGAACGATCTGGGGCAGAAAAAAGGGCGATTCCTTCCCGTTCGACCCCGGCGTGCTGGTTGACGACGATGGAAGCGTATATCTGTATTCCTGATTTTATACGCCTGTTCCGGCGGCGGTCACGGGATTTTGCGCTCTGAAATTTGACGGCGGCTATGTGCTGGAGCTGGAACCGGATATGACGACGATCAAAACGCCGCAGAAGCTGCTGTTTCCCAAGCAGGGACCGGGTTCGTTTGCAGACCACGAATTTTTTGAGGCGAGCTCTATCCGTAAATATGAGGGAAAATACTATTTTGTGTATTCATCCAGGCATAATCACGAGCTTTGCTATGCGGTAAGCGATTATCCCGACCGGGGCTTTTCCTTCGGCGGAACGCTGATCAGCAACGGCGACGTTTTTCTGGACGGCATCGCGGACGAAAAACATGCGCGCAATTTTACCGGCAATAATCACGGCGGGATGCTGTATCTGAACGGACAGTATTATATTTTCTATCATCGGCATACGCACCGCAATTCCTACGCGCGGCAGACCTGCGCGGAAAAACTAAAGCGCAGAGCGGACGGAAGCTTTGCGCAGGCGGAGATGACAAGCTGCGGTTTAAACGGCGGACCGCTCAGAGGAAGGGGCGTCTACGAGGCGCGTATTGCCTGTAATCTTCGTGGAAAAGAGGGAGCCGGGCGATATGACATCAGGAATACCCGAAAAGTTTATGAGGCATATCCCTGGTTTACACAGGACAAAAAAGACGGAGACCGGACGGCGCGCCAGTACATCGCCAATATGCGGGACGGGGCGGCGGCAGGTTTTAAATATTTCGATCTTCAAAATCCAAAGGGCATTGCCGTAAAGGTGCGCGGAAAAGCAGGGGGCAGTCTGATCGTGAGCACAGATGAACAGGGAAAACAGACGATTGCCCGGATACCCGTCCGACTTTCCACAAAAAAATGGACGGTGCTGCGGGCGGAGCTGATGCCAGTGGAGGGAGTATACCCGCTGTATTTTCATTATCACGGAGCTGGGCAGATTGATCTGATGGCATTTGCGTTGAGATGAGTAGAAAACATCCCGAAAAATGCTGAAATTGCAGCGCTGATAGCGCGGTATTGTTTGTAAATATAGAGAACGCGATTGCTAATTTATACTTTTTGCATAATTTTTCACGAAATCTTCACAAAATCTTATGATTCTGAATATTGTTTTTTCAAGAATATGTGCTAGAATATCATACGTAATAAAGAGGTATGCAGTTTTTGGATGCATTGAATCTTGAGGAGGATTTTGAAATGAAGAAGAGAAATGTAGTTACATTATTAGCAGTAGCAGCAGTAGTAGGTATGGTAGCAGTTGGATGCGGCAGCAAAGATGCTGAGACAGAAGCTCCGGCAGCAACTACAGAAGCAACCACAGAAGCAACCACAGATGCTCCGGCAGAAGCTGAGACAACGGAAGCTCCGGCAGAAGACGAGACAGATGCTCCGGCAGAAGCTGAGACAACCGAAGCTCCGGCAGAGGAAGAGACAGAGGCTTAATTGTTTCTGCAAGATCTGCGAACAGGAAAACATGAGAAGCACCGTAGGGATAGCCTTGCGGTGTTTTTTATTTTGTGGTAATGTGGAAGGGAAAACAGCACCCGGCTTCGGAATTGCTTCCGGGACGTATTATGGAGATTGCGGAGGCGGGGGTCACGATAAAGAAGAAAAGGAGCGGCGGATATGAGAGTTGGAATGGGATATGATGTGCATCGGCTGACGGAAGGCAGGAAACTGATTTTGTGCGGAGTGGAAATACCATATGAGAAGGGGCTGCTGGGGCATTCGGATGCGGATGTTGCGGTTCATGCAATTATGGATGCGCTGCTTGGAGCGGCTGCGCTTGGGGACATCGGCAAGCATTTTCCGGATACCGATCCGAAATATGAGGGGATCTCCAGCATTCTGCTTCTGAAGCATGTGGGAGATCTTCTTGAGGAGCATAATTATGTAATTGAAAATATTGACGCGACCATTATCGCGCAGCGTCCGAAGCTGCTCTCCTACATGCCGCAGATGGTAAAGAACGTTGCGGATGCGCTGGGTATCGAGGAGAGTCAGGTGAATATCAAGGCAACGACGGAGGAAGGCCTGGGCTTTACCGGAAGCGGAGAGGGTATCTCGGCGCAGGCGATCTGCATGCTGATGCCGTTGGTGGATATTTCGCAGATGGAATATGATTATATGAGCGCGGGCGGCTGCGGCGGAGGCTGTCAGAGCTGCGGCGGCTGCAGGCAGGGTGTCTGATATGCATAGCAGGCGGAAGGTGGACAGGGTGTCTGATATGCATAACGGGCAGAAGGCGGGCAAAGCGTCTGATATGTATAGCGGGCAGAAGGCGAACAAAGCGTCTGATATGTATAGCGGGCAGAAGGCGGACAAAGAGTCTGATATAGATAGTTCGCGGAAGATGGATGGGATATCTGGTGTGTGGAATACGCAAAAAGTGAAAAGTGCGAGCCGCGCCCTCTGGGAGATGGTCTTTGAGGAGGATACACAGCAGTTTCTGGATTATTATGATGCATATGTGGCAGATCACAATAAAATCTACACGGATTGGGAAAACGGACAGGCGGTCTCTATGCTGCACCGCAATCCCTACCGAATCTGTGTGGGAGATATGCAGGCGGACAGCTCCTACATTGTAGCTGTTGCAACAAAAGAAGAATATCGTCACCAGGGACGCATGAAGAAGCTGCTGCTGGAGGCGTTTTCGGATAGCTTCAGGGAGGGTGAGCCGTTTGTTTATCTGATGCCGGCGTCGGAAAAAATTTATCTGCCGTTCGGATTCCGGACGGTCTATTATCAGAACATACTGACGCTTGGGAGTGTGTTTGGCCCGGCGCGGACGGAAGAGGAAGCGGTGGAAGTGCGCGCTGCATCGCTAAAAGAATCTGATATGGCGGCATACGGCGGAAAAGCTTCCGGGGGCGCCGGGATCCAGAGCAGGCAGAAAATCACCGGTACAGGAAATTTGCGCGGGCAGAGAGCTTCCGGGGGCGGAATTATCTGCAGGCACGCAAAGTATTCACAGCTTGCAGAGCTGGCAGATTTTTCGGAGCGCGTGCTGTCGGAAAGCGGCGTGATGCATACGAAACGCGATACCGCATACTATGAGAGAATCTGGAAGGAGCAGGAGGCGGTCAACGGCGGCATTCTTCTGTTCTATACGGAGGAAGAGCCGGATGAGGCGTGCGGTAAAACCGACGGGGTGGCATATGCGGAAACCGGCGAGAGTAATTCCGGGAAAAAGCTGCGCCTGCGGGGCTGGTGTTTTACCGGTCTTGAGGATGCAGCGGAGGTCTGGGAGCTGGTATTGGATACAAAAGACCCACTCCTGTATGCGCAGGCGCTCCGGACAGTGACAGAGCACTTCCGGGAGGAACTGCCGGTAAAGGTGAGCGGGTTTGTTCCCGGCATCGAAATCAGCGGAGTTTCCGGCAGGGAATATTCCTGGCGTCCGATGACGATGGTACGCATCACAAACCTGTTTTCAATGGCGAAATTGCTTCGCGCGAACACGCCTTTTGCGTGCTGTCTTCATATAGAAGATAAATGGATACTGCAGAACAACGGCTGGTTTTATCTGCAGGTATCCGGAGACGGAGGCAGGCTGGAGCGGGTCGAAAATCCCGGCTCCGGTGAGGCGGCACCGGAACAATCTGTGATTTCCAATGAGGCGGTGCCAGAGAAATCTGTGATTTCTGGTGAAGCGATGAGCCGGCAGTTTCAGAATCTGCCCTGTCTGGAAATGACGATACAGGAGCTGACGGACGCACTCTTTGGCATTCGTCCGCATCCGGTGCTGGAGGCGGCAGGGATAGGGCCGCTGCATCCGCTGTATTTCAATGAATTAGTGTAGGGGCCGTTCCATCAGTTGACAAAACCGGAAAAATTTAATACACTAGGGAAGACAACGAAAACTATATACAATACGGAGTCTGGACTATGAAAATATATAACACGCTTTCAAAGCAAAAAGAAGAATTTGTGCCGCTGGTGCCGGGGAAGGTGAGCATGTATGTCTGCGGGCCGACGGTCTATAACTATATCCATATAGGCAACGCGCGCCCGATGATCGTGTTCGACACGGTGCGCCGTTACATGGAGCACAAGGGCTACGAAGTAAACTTCGTGTCGAATTTCACGGATGTGGATGACAAAATTATCAAGAAGGCAATGGAGGAGGGCGTCACGGCGGACGAGATCTCCCAGCGCTACATTGCGGAGTGCAAGAAGGACATGGAGGGTATGAACGTAAAGCCTGCCACCACACATCCGCTTGCGACACAGGAAATCGACGGGATGATCGAGATGATTTCCACTCTGATTGAGAGGGACTATGCTTATCCGGCGGCAGACGGCACAGTCTATTTCCGTACACGCAAATTCAAAGAATACGGAAAATTGTCACATAAAAATCTGGACGACCTGCGCGGTGGAAACCGCTCGCTGCTGGTGTCCGGAGAAGAGCAGAAGGAGGACCCGCTGGATTTCGTGCTCTGGAAGCCGAAAAAAGAAGGGGAGCCGTATTGGGAATCCCCGTGGTGCCAGGGACGTCCGGGCTGGCATATCGAGTGCTCCGTGATGTCAAAGAAATACCTCGGTGAGGAAATCGACATCCATGCAGGCGGCGAGGATCTGATCTTTCCGCACCATGAAAACGAGATTGCGCAGAGCGAGTGCTGCAACGGAAAGACTTTTGCGCGTTACTGGATGCATAACGGCTTTTTGAATATTGACAACCGCAAGATGTCCAAATCTCTGGGCAATTTCTTTACGGTGCGGGAGATCAGCGAAAAGTACGATCTGCAGGTGCTGCGTTTCTTTATGCTCAGCGCGCATTACCGTAGTCCGCTGAATTTTAGCGCGGAACTGATGGAGGCGGCAGGAAACGGTCTGAACCGTATTGTCAATGCAGTGGAAAATCTGAAATTCCTCGCGGGTAATGCGTCACAGGAGACGCTCACGGAGTCGGAGGCAGAGACGCAGAAGGCGCTTGCGGAATATGAGAAGAAATTTGACGACGCGATGGATGATGATTTTAACACAGCGGATGCGATTTCTGCGATTTTTGAGCTGGTAAAATTTGCCAATACCAATGTGACAGAGAACAGTTCGAAGGCGCTTGCGGAAGTTGCGAAGGATAAAATCGTGGAGCTTTCTGATATTCTTGGCCTGATCGTTGAGAGAAAAGAAGAAATGCTGGATGCAGACATTGAAGCGCTGATCGAGGAGCGCCAGGCAGCGAGAAAAGCAAAGAATTTTGCGCGCGCCGATGAGATCCGCGATATTCTGTCAGGCAAAGGTATTATCCTGAAGGATACCAGAGAAGGTGTAAAATGGGAGAGAGCGTAGATTTTCTTGCTTACCTTGACGAAAAATTAAAACTCCCGGAGGTTGACCTCCGGGAGTATTCTCCGTTGGTGCTGGCGTATATCGGGGACGACATTTTTGATCTGATCGTCCGCACGATGCTTGTGCGCCAGAAAAACTGCCAGGTGCAGAAGCTTCACCGACAGGCGAGCCTTTTGGTAAAAGCGTCTGCGCAGGCGGCTATGATCGAAAAAATCATGCCGCTTCTCACAGAGGAGGAGATCGCCGTCTACCGGCGCGGGCACAACGCAAAGCCGCACACGAAGGCGAAAAATGCCACCCATTCCGATTATCACAAGGCGACCGGGCTGGAGGCGCTGATGGGCTACCTGTATCTGAAAAAGGATATGACGCGGATTGTCGATCTTATGCAGGTCGGACTGCAGACAGAAAAGGACGGTCCGGAAAAATGTCCGGACAACAGTGCAGATTAGCGGCGCGGCAGTCTGCCTGGAATATTGCGAAGATGGGGGCGGAGCAGTCTGCCGGAAGCTTTACGGAGACTGACGGCGGAGCTGCCTGAAATATCACGGAAATGACATACAGTGAGGGAAACATATGAGATATGAAGAATTGACGATAGAGGGAAGAAATGCGGTGATCGAAGCGTTTCGTTCCGGCAAGCCGATTGACAAGCTGTTTGTGCTTGACGGCTGCCAGGACGGTCCGGTGCGCACGATTATCCGGGAGGCGAAAAAGCATGACACTCTTCTGCAATTTGTTGCAAAAGAACGTCTTGACCAGATGAGCGAGACGGGCAGGCATCAGGGAGTGATTGCCTACGCAGCTGCGTACGAGTACGCGGAAGTGGACGATATTCTGAAAATTGCAGAGGAAAAGGGTGAACCGCCATTTCTGTTCCTGCTGGACGGCATTGAGGATCCGCACAATCTGGGTGCGATCATCCGTACCGCGAACCTTGCAGGCGCACACGGCGTGATCATTCCAAAGCGTCGGGCTGTCGGGCTGACTGCCACAGTGGCGAAAACCTCGGCGGGGGCCTTAAACTATACGCCGGTGGCAAAGGTGACAAATCTTGCCAAAACCATTGATGAGCTGAAACAGAAGGGCATCTGGTTCGTGTGTGCCGACATGAACGGCACGCCGATGTATGATCTTGATTTAAAGGGACCCATCGGACTTGTGATCGGCAGCGAAGGCGAGGGCGTCAGCCGCCTCGTGCGGGAAAGCTGCGACTTCATCGCCTCCATACCGATGAAGGGAGATATCGACTCCCTCAACGCATCGGTGGCAGCAGGCGTGATGGCATACGAGATTGTCCGCCAGAGACGGTAATTCCATTGGTAACGAAAATGAAATACCCCGGAGGATGCCGCCTCCGGGGTATTTTTGATAATTTCACCGGAATCAGACATCAGCAAGCAGCAGATAGTTTACGGCTCAAATTTATAATATGGGTTGTAATTTTTATGTGTCTAAAATATAATAAAAATGTGATTAAAAACACAAAAATATAAATAAAAGTGTGAAGGAGTGTATCTATGGAGCGATTGATCCTGCATAAGCTGCTGGATTGGAAGAATTCACCTTACCGTAAACCGCTAATCTTAAAGGGTGTGCGTCAAGTGGGTAAGACCTGGGTCCTCAAAGAATTCGGCAGACGTTATTATGAAAATACAGCCTACTTTAACTTTGATGAAAATGAAGAATATAAGCAATTTTTTGAAACAACCAAGGATGTAGATCGGATACTACAAAACCTTATGCTGGCAAGCGGTCAAAAAATTGTGCCTGAAAAAACCCTTATCATCTTTGATGAAGTGCAGGACTGCCCTAAGGTCATTAATTCTATGAAGTATTTTTGTGAGAACGCACCGCAGTATCACGTTGCCTGTGCCGGTTCTTTATTGGGTATTGCCCTGGCGAAGCCTTCCTCTTTTCCCGTGGGTAAGGTTAACTTTATGCAGATTGACCCGATGACCTTTAATGAATTCTTACTTGCCAACGGTGATGAAAATCTGGCGCAGTATCTGGAACAGGTGGATACCATTGACCCCATCCCTGACGCTTTTTTTAATCCGCTGTATGAAAAGCTGAAAATGTACTATGTCACCGGTGGTATGCCGGAGCCGGTATTGATGTGGACGGAGGCACGGGATGTTTCTGTCATGCAGGAAGCCTTGTCCGGAATCATCGGAGCCTATGAGCGTGATTTTGCCAAACATCCTGATCTCAGCGAGTTCCCGAAAATCTCAATGATCTGGAAATCCATTCCTTCTCAACTGGCAAGAGAGAACAAGAAGTTCATCTATAAAGTGGTCAAGGAAGGTGCACGAGCCCGTGAGTACGAGGATGCCTTGCAATGGCTGGTAGATGCCCGTTTGGTGCATAAAATTTATCGCAGCTCAGCTCCCGGCCTGCCGATTGCAGCTTACGATGACTTGTCTGCTTTCAAGATTTATCTGGTGGATGTGGGATTGCTCCGCCGTCTGGCGCAGTTAGCCCCCACTGCCTTTGGCGAAGGGAACCGCCTTTTTACTGAATTCAAAGGCGCATTGACCGAAAACTTTGTGTTGCAGACTTTGATCACGCAGTTTGAAGTTATGCCCCGTTATTGGAGCCAGAACAACCCGCCTTACGAAGTGGATTTCCTCATTCAGCGGGAGAACGACATCTTCCCCGTGGAGGTCAAATCCGAAGCCAACACAACCAGCAAGAGTATGAAGAAGTTCAAGGAGCTGTTCCCTGATAAGGTCAAGCTCCGCATCCGTTTCTCATTGGACAATCTGAAACTGGATGATGATGTGTTGAATATTCCACTATTCATGGCAGATCAAGCGGATAGGCTGATCGGATTGGCACTGGAGCAGCTACAGAAATAGAATTTATTGAAACGACAAGACAAGCAAAAAACGGCACCGTTTTAAACAGTGCCGTTTTTACTTACAAGTTCTTCGGTTCGATTTCCTTGTTCAATCCGTGATTGAAAGGTTAGCGCTTGCATTGCATTTGCAGACCGGGACATACTAAAACTCCATCACAAGCCCCGCATGCAGCTTGTGAACGGATTCTCCTAACGTCTCTCGCAGGAGATCAAAGGCATGATCTCCGGTGCAGTGGCCGGTGTAGATTTCAGAAATACCGGTGGAGCGGATCCCTTCGGCGAGGGCAAGGATCTCTGCGTCGGTCTTATTGTAGAGGTGGAAGCCGCCGATCAGGGCTTTTACTTTTTTATCCGGGAAAGTCGCGGTGACCTCACGGATAATGGTATCGGCACCGCCGTGGGAACAGCTGTTGAAGATCACAAGACCGTCCGGTGTGTCGAAGACAAGACTTTGCTCATGGGAGAAGGAATCCGGTCTCCAGCGCCGTTTTTCCTTCAGGTACATGTGCTCCCGGATTCCTTTTTTCTCCAGTCCCGGAGTCTTATGCGGAATCAGATAAACCCCGTCACATGGGGAAAAGTCCCCGGAGACGAGCTTGATCCGGTCCGGATACTTTTTTAACATGCCCTTTGGAATACCGATGTATTTCTTGTAATTCCAGACACCTTTGCAGCAGTTTTCTCCGGTAGTTTCCCTAAAATAGAACGGTGCAAACGAATTTACCCTGAAAAATTCCGGGATTCCGTCTGCATGGTCGTAGTGCGCGTGGGAGAGAACTCCGAAATCCACGTCTTTCATGTTCAGTCCAAGCACATCAGCATTCTTCAGAAAAAGCCCGGATGCCCCGGCATCGAGAAGGATATGTTTCCCATGATATTCAATAAAAATGGATAATCCCCATTCACAGCCGAGATTTTCGGCGGGGATGTTGTCGCTGAGTACGGTTGCTTTCATAAATGAAAATCCTTTCGTAAAGTATTGATTGATAGTTGCCTTATAACTTTATTTTCTTCATTAAACACAAATGCGAACTTCCTGCAGGAAAGAGGTTTTGTATAACTTCGCGGCTTTACAAATTTCTTTTGCAATCTCTTTCTTATCGATCTTTTTCCTCATTAGATTTTTCCTATCAACGGTATTTGGGTAACAGAAACGCCGGACAACCAAAGTTATCCGACGCATTTTTTATGATTGCGAGTTTTATGCTGGCTGTCAGCCTCGATGCCTTGCCGAGTATCATAAAGTGCTGGTAATTACCCTCCCCAGCCGGAGTACAGCTTTCATGTGTCGCCACACGGAAACCTTTCTGGCTCATTTATATTATACTTAAATCCCGTCCTCTTATCAACTGATTTTGAAAATATCCAAGATTTTAACGGAAATGGCATGGAAGGTGTTACAGGAAAATCGCAGAAAGACCTCTTGAATATTTAAAGAAGAGATGTTATATTATAGATAAGAGAAGTGCCACCGATAGACGGCTTGGCCCTCGAAAATATGGATTAAAAAATAACCGCTAGTTTTGCGAGGACTGGGCGGTTATTTTTTTGCGTTTTTTTCGATGTCTCTGCCAAGTGAATATCCTGCCTTGAAGCAAGTTGCTCCGAAGCTCAGGATTGCAAGTACAATACCTAAGATTTCCATATGGCATCACCCTCCTCTCACTATGTATCAGAGGGTCACACATGCCCTCTGCGAAGAGGGCCAAACCGCCTACCGTTATGGTGGCACCTATATTATTCTATCACAATTTCTTTGATCTATAAAGTCTATTTTACGCTACTCAGGGGTTTCGCTTTTAGCTTTTGAGGTTTATGCATTTTATATAAAATCTGTTGCCAGGTCGTTCTACTCACAACTGTTACTCCTTTGGATCCCAATGCGCACAAAGTTCCCCCTGTGCTTTCTTTCTGCCTTTTTTCTTATGCTGTTTTTGATTCCTTTTATATAGATCCTATCCACCTTTTTGGTATAGGATCTGTTTTACTTTCTCTGTCAGCAGATCATCTCTGAAGATTCGGCTTACACTCTTTCGGGTAATTCCACTTCTTTCAAACCTCTGAATCCGACGATACAAGTACAGTTCCCTCATGTTGAATCCTATGATCATCAAATTAAATATGGTTTCTACTGCCGCATGACAATAACAATGCTTTGCATGGTAGTACGTCTTCAACTGATGGAATCCATTTTCCTCGATATCCCACCTGCAATTCATCATCTCCCATAAAACCGGCGGAGCTGTCTCTTCCAGTGTTGTGACCAACCATATCCATCGTTCTGCTTCCTTCCCGTTTTCCTGCCAGCTTTCATGGTATCTCACTACCCGAAGTCTGTATGGACAGTTTTCCATCTCAAACTTTGATAGATCCCATACCTCGATCGTCTTTTTCCCGTGTTGGAATGATTTCTTTTTCCCTTTTCCCTGGTTAAAAAGCCCCTCTGCATCCTGAAAGATTAACCGTTTTTCATCTTTTAAACGGATAACTGCATCCAGTCCATTTTCCTTTACAGTATTGATGAATGGTGCATTCAGGTACAATGCGTCTGCCACGATCACATCTGCAAAGTGGACATGTCTTTGCCTCAGCCGTTTGATCAGGCGTTTTCCTCCTGTCAGTTCCCCTTCATCTTTTTCTGCTCCGTCCCTTGGTTTTAACATTTCCTGACCCAGAATTACATGCGGTGCTTTTCCAACCGTCATACAGACTACACTCCGGTGGAAATATTCCGTTTCCCCTGCGCGGTTTTTCCGGGTAAGACAGTCCGGACAGGATTTTTTTGTACTGCTGAATAATTCTACCCCATCAATTCCGGCCACAACATATCTACCGATGGTTCCTTCCCGGAATACGCGGTTCTTTTTTAATATATCAATCGTCTCCTCGTGGATCTTTTGGATTTCTTCCGGACTGATTCTGGACAAAAGATCCCTGACTGCATCCACCTTTGGAATTTTTCCAGTAATACAGTTCCGCAACCGTTTGGACATACTTTCTGGTGCAGAAAAAACAGTGTGAAAACTTTCATACTGTAGCATCAGAAAGAGTAGCACCGGCATAACGATATTAAACAGCGGAATTGATTTTCTTTCTCTTTGATCAGATAAACACTTGATTTTTTGCGGAATTTTATATACACTTGTTATATAAGTTAACAGTTTTTTTAATGCTAATTTTTCATTAAGGACACCTTCTTTCGTTTTGTGTTGTGGTAACATAATTATACACGAAAAGGTGTCCTTTTTGATTGTTTATACATAAAAAAACTGTAATTTTTATTCCGTATTTTGATTCCCCGTTTTGTCTCATAAATTATTGGCAAAATGGGGGATTTTTTCTTAAAAGCGAAATCCCTGTTGAGAAATAAGAGTTTTCGTGGAGTTTTAGTTGATTGGCGGGGCAGGGAACTTTCAGAAAGCAGTGCTTGTGGGATTCAGGGAAGGTTCCTCTAGGCTTGCAGGCGACTGCTAGGGACGAAAAAAAGATGATGCAACTCGCTTCGCTCAGACAAGCATCATCTTTTTTCCAACGCATTCACCTGCGAGCCAAGAGGAACCAGATCCCTGTATCCAGGCACTGCTTTCTGAAAGTTCCCTGCTGCTGTGTAGTTGGCACGCCAAGGAGAAGGGGCACTATTGGGAACAAGATTTTGCGCAAGAGCGGACTTTGGTCAGTTGTCGCGTAAATAAAAAAAGCCTCTCGTTTCCATCTTTCAGGCAACAAGAAGCTTTTCATTATCTAATATTTACAGGACCTTCGATAAAAATTCCTTCGTTCTCTCATTCTTCGGATGCGCGAAGAATTCCTCCGGCGGAGCTTCTTCGAGGATCCTTCCCTGGTCCATGAACAGCACGCGGTTTGCGACCTCTCTCGCAAAGCCCATCTCGTGGGTGACAACGACCATGGTCATTCCCTCGTTTGCAAGCTCCTTCATGAGATCCAGTACCTCGCCTACCATCTCCGGGTCAAGGGCACTCGTCGGCTCGTCAAAGAGGATCACATCCGGTTTCATCGCCAGAGCGCGGACGATGGCCACACGCTGCTTCTGTCCGCCGGAAAGCGTGGACGGATAAACGTCTGCTTTATCCTCAAGACCGATGCGGCGTAACAGCTCCAGAGCTTCCGCTCTCGCCTGTGCTTTGATCTCTGCCTTTGTCTTCGGCGCATCAGGTGCCAGCGTTCCTTTTCTCTTTGCCTTCTTTAGCTCTTTACAGCGCACATAGACCGGTGCCATCATGATATTCTCGATCACAGTCATATTGTTGAACAGGTTGAAGTGCTGGAATACCATGCCCATATGCTGACGTACGTGATTGATGTTTACCTTATCACTTGTAATCAGCTGTCCATCAAACCAGATCTCACCGCTTGTCGGTGTTTCCAGTAAATTGAGGCATCTAAGGAACGTACTTTTACCGGAGCCGGAGGGACCGATAATAACGATCTTTTCTCCCTGATGTACATGATAATTCACGCCACGAAGTACGTGGTTATTGTCAAATTTTTTATGAAGATCCTTAACGATTATCACTCTTACGCAGCCTCCTCTCCAATACACCTAGCAGAATGGTTAAAATCTTGATAATCACAAAGTAAATCACTGCTGCACCAATCAATGGCATAAATGCTTCGTAGGTTCTCGAAGAAATCTGGTTTGCGGCTCTGGTAAGATCTGTCAGGCTCACGTAGCCGACAATCGCGGTCTCCTTTAACAGCACGATAAATTCATTACCGATCGGAGGCAGCACATTCTTGATTGCCTGTGGAATGACTATATAGATCATGGTCTGTGCCTTGGATAAACCAAGTGATCTGCCGGCTTCCGTCTGTCCTTTGTCTACTGCAAGGATTCCGGCACGGACAATCTCTGCCACATAAGCGCCGCTGTTGATACCAAAAGAAAGAACTGCAACAAGTACACCGTTCTTACAGCTCTTCATAATGATGA
Source organism: uncultured Marvinbryantia sp. (assembly GCF_905201705.1). Taxonomy (GTDB): domain Bacteria; phylum Bacillota; class Clostridia; order Lachnospirales; family Lachnospiraceae; genus Marvinbryantia. Next base: position 2,222 of record NZ_CAJKOX010000018.1, on the reverse strand, counting down.
ACCACATAATTAACAGCTGCAGCACCGACGGTGTTCCACGGATCACGTCAATATAGCAGTTCGCGATAAAGGACCAGATGGTTCCCTTTCCTTTCTTTCCGGTAGAAAGCTTCATCAGTGCAATCACCGTTCCAATTACCAGTCCGAGGATTGCGGCAAAAAACGCAACCTTCAGTGTCACTCCCAGTCCGGCAAAATATAATTTCCACCGGTCTTCTGCAAGGAATGCTTTATAAAAGCTTCCTTCTACCTTGTTCAACCATTCCAACATCTGTGCTTAACCCTTCCTGTTTGACTATGTATATGTATGTGCTCTACATGTACCTGGATACTAAATTCGTACTTCGCTTCGCTCGTTCTCATTAAGTGTCCCGGTACCGTTCGCACTAAGCTCAGACTTCTCCTTCGGATCGTCTTCTCTAAGTGCTCTACACTCAAAAATGATCCACTGGATCATTTTCTCATATGCATGGCAATGAAAAGAGGATAGCATAATATGCTATCCTCTTTGATATGCTATACGCTATATTGAATATTAACACAAAAAAGATTATTCTTCAATATATGTCTTTACCAGTTCATCAAAAGTTCCATCTGCCTTTAATTCTTCAATAGCCTTGTTGATGGCATCTACTAAAGCGGTATCTCCCTTGGGAACCGCAATTGCATAATATTCCGGTTCGAACTCAAACTGTGCACCGTCAACTGCTGTAATCTTGGAACCGTCATCCTGGAACTTGCTTTCAAATACGAGTGCCGGATTCTTGTCAATGATGACACAGTCTACTCTTCCGTTGATCAGGTCGTTTACCGCATCCACACCCTTGTTATAGGTATTCACTGTAGTTCCTTCGATATCGGATGCAATGAAGTCACCTGTTGTTCCAAGCTGGACACCGATGGTCTTGTTCTTCAGATCCTCTGCGGTTGCAATCTCGCTTCCCTCAGGAAGAAGAACATACTGAACTGCTTCATAATAAGGCTCGGAGAAATCAACTGCTTCTTTTCTTTCATCGGTTATGGTCATACCTGCAATTGCAACATCAATCTTGTTACCGATGGAGGATACTAAGGATGCGAACTCCATGTTGTCTACCTGAACGTCTACGCCAAGCTTCTCACCGATTGCCTTGATTAAAGCGATATCGAAACCATCTGCTTCTCCATCATCCCCAACATACTCAAATGGAGGGAACTCTGCGTTCGTACCTGCGGTAAGCATACCATCTGCAAGTGCTTCGGAAACAGCGGCTTCTGTGTCAGCGGTTTCTTCTGCTGCATCTGCTGCATCTGCTGCATCTGCAGCTTCTGCAGTTTCTTCTACTGCTGCATCATCTGTTGTGGTATCAGCTTCTGCTTCAGTAGTTTCTGTTGTGGTGTCTGTGGCTTCTGTGCTGCTTCCGCATGCGGTCAGCATAGCCATTGTCATTGCTGCTGTTAATAAAACGGCTAATAATTTTTTCATAACTCTCCTCATTTCTGCGTTTTTAAACGCGAATCTAGTTTCTAAAACAACTAAAATCTATCACGGCAGATTCGGAAAGTCAATAGTTTATGCATCTTTTTGTTATAGTTATACATACCTTAAATGGTAAAGGTCATCTCCCTGTCAAGATACACGGACTTTTTCCTGCCGTCCTTCACCACATAAATCTCCCAGCTGCTGTTCTTTCCGATCAGGAACAGATCCGGGCGGATGCTGTAACGGTTCGTTGCGGCACGTTCCTCAAGCTTCTCCGTAATCCGGATGTAATATCCTTCTTCGGAAAGTGTCACGGCAGCTCTTCCCAGATACTTCATTCTGCCTTTGCCATTATCATTATAGACTCTCACGCTTCTCCGTAGATAAAGAAGCAACAGTACAAGCGCTGCCAGAGAAAGAACCGTTCCCGAGGTAATGGACAGCATTTTAATGACCGGTGTAAAGACTGCCCATCTGCGCTTCAGCACAAGCGGTTCCCCTCCCGCATCCTCCGGCTGTGCCGCTGCCGTAGGAAGTACCACGCTCTCTTCTTCTACGATCTTTGGCAGCACCTGCTGGGTTGGAGATGGTGACGGCGGCACAAGGACAGGCTCCGGTGTCAGCGAGGGCTTTGGCACGGCAGGCTTTTCCTTCTTTCTCACCGGAGCTTCTTCGGTTACTTCTGCAACAACCGGCACAGCAGACGGAGAAGGCTTCACAACCGGTTCTGCCGAAGGAACCGGTGTCGGCAACGGCTCGC
>NZ_CAJKOX010000017.1 GCF_905201705.1 uncultured Marvinbryantia sp. | reverse complement strand
AAAATTTTCAAAGTTCATCAATTTCTGCTTGACTTTTTATTTGCAGACTAAATATTTTTATTATATTCAATTATCCAGGGAATACACAGTCCATTTTTTATCAAAAAAGTGCCGTTTTTCCTGTTTCTTTGATTCCATAAAAAATGGGAAGATGCCGTCGCAAAAAGACAAACATCTTCCCCTGTATCCAAAACGCTTTCCGCCTTCGCGAATAATCCTCCCCTGTTCAGAAAGCTTCTTCATTGTTTGTATATTATCTTTCCTTTCCGTACCGTATTTCATCCACAAGTGCCTGAATATCATCTTCATTATAGACACCCATTTCCTCAGCGACACCGGAAAAGGCAGCCTGTGCTTTGCGGATTGCCTGGGCGGAAGCATTGCTGACTACAATTTCACCATTTGGCTTCTGCAGAAACAGAATTTTATCACCAAATTTTAGACCGAGCAGACGGCGGATTTCAACCGGAACTGTAATCTGACCGTTTGAAGAAATTTTTGCAAGGTTCATAAAATCATCCTTTCTATTCTTGAAATCTAAAGAAAACTTGAGGTTAATTTTATTATATCCAATTCACGTTAGAAAGTAAACGGAGTAAAAGAAAAATGGGCGCGCCGCGTCCGGTCACAGGCAATCCACTCGTCGAGCGTGAGCGGCGTGTAATCAGAGTACATACAGAAACAATTTATCATGTTGCATGGAATTGCGCGGACGCTGCCGTCCTGCACCTCGCGCACAGTATTTTGTGTGATGTCGGAGAACTGCTCCAGCAGACGCTGGTCCACCGTGTCGTGCACATGCCCGTGCAGCATATACACCAGCGGATTCCCTTTGGAATCCACGCGGTATTGCCCGTTATAGCACATGATGGGATAGTGACAGAGCACCACCTTCCGCTTGCTGTCATGCAGCTCCTCGTAAGGCTTGATCCACACAAACCGGTCGGCGTTGTATTTCTTGTTTTTCAGGAAACGGTCGTGATTTCCCTGGATGAGGAACAGCCGACCGTTCAGCTTTTCTAAAAGCTCGTTCGTCTCCTCCGCTTTCCCCCAGGACAGGTCGCCGAGAATGATCACATCGTCATTTTTCCGCACCCTGTCATTCCACTTTTTCAACATATATGCATTCATTTCTTCCACATCCGCGAAACCGCGATGATCCATCTTTGTGTTCAGCGCTCCGTGGAAAAAATGGGAGTCCGCAATATAATATCTCATATCATTCTCCGGTCACTTGTAATTTCATGATTTGTCTCTCATTAATCTGTGGCAGACGTCCGGCGGCTTTTGCCGCGTCTATATCCGGACTCTGGCGTGTCATCAGAATTTCGTCGCGCCGCCATCTGCTCTCTTTTATGCCGTCATTAAAAACACTCTCTGTCCAGAAAATCAAATACGGTTGTAAAATACAGCTCCGGGTCCATCTGGTACGCCTGCCCGTGTCCTGCGCCCTCCACTACCAGCAGCTCCTTCGGCGTCTGGCACGCTTCGTAGACCTCATAAACCATATCCGTATGCACAAAATTGTCCTCGGATCCATGGATAAATACCATCGGCACCGTGCTCTTTGCAACCTGCTTCACCGCGGATGCCTCCCTGAAATCGTAACCCGCCCGGATCTTCGACATCAGATTTGCCGCATCCAGCATTGGAAACGTCGGCAGGTGGAACAGATATGCCAGCTCATCCGCAAAGATATCCCATACGGAGGTATAGCCGCAGTCCTCCACGATTCCCTTCACATTCTCCGGCAGCTCCTCGCCGGACACCATCATCACAGTCGCACCGCCCATCGAAACGCCGTGCAGGATAATTTCCGCCTGCGGATCACGTGCAATGATAAAATCGATCCACTGCAGGACGTCCTTGCGGTCCAGCCAGCCCATACCAATATATTTTCCCTCGCTCTCTCCATGAGCACGCATATCCGGCGTCAGCACATGATAGCCCTGCTTTCCATAAAAACTGGCAATATTCTGCATATCCGACCGCTGCCCCGTGTACCCGTGAATCCCAAGCAGCCACCGGTGACTGTCTTCGTCGCCTGCAAACAGATCGCCCTTCAAAGTCAGACCGTCCTCCGACGTAATCGAAACTTCCTCCACGGTCGTGCCCGCCAGCCACGCCTCCTTTTGCGCATTTATCGCGGCAAGATTTTCCGCTATGACATTTCCCGCCTCTTCCGAAATCTCCGCGGGCGGCGCGACATCCTTTTCCGTATTCTCCTCGCGCACGATCGCATAATCCACCAGATAATTCCCGGCGAACAACAGTACCGCTGCCGCTAATACCACCAAAATCAGCAGCAGCTTCAGCCAAAATTTTTTCTTCATAAACAATCTCCTCTGATTAATATGATACAAAATCTTAACCAGTATAACACACTTTAAGAGATTTCTGAAGCTTTAATATGTTTTTCCCACCTTGCTTTCCTCTCTATCGTTCTTCCACCGGCAGATTGCGCCAGATACCCACGGATACATAACAACGACAGAAGCTGTAGCTTTCGCCACAGCTCCAATTTATGATATTGCCTGCATTACAGCCATGAGGCTTTTCCCCGGTCAATCAGTTTCTCACCTATACCTGCTTCATGGATTTCAGCACATTTCTATGCCTGAAGGAAAGTTATTCATTTACTTAAAACATTATTTGCCTTCGAAATCTGCCTCCCCATCATAAGAATCCATGCCTCGAAGCCTGCTTCTGAGTGAGATTGCACCCGCAACTATAAAAGTGCCGTAGGAAGTCTTAACTTCTGTCTTCGCATTAGAATCCACGATCGCAGCGTCAATTTTCTGGAAGCGTTCGATCAGATCGTTGATCTGTTGATAAGCCGCCTCCGCTTCTTTCGCATACTCCGCCCTATCGATTCGCTTTGCATATACTTTTTCCTCATTTGGCTTAATTGTATCTACGAAGCATGCGGAGACCTGTTCCATACAGAACTGAACCATAAGTACAGAAAACGCCTGCAGATATGCAAGATGCTGTATTACTAAAATTCAAAAGTTTATAAAAATTTTATATTTTCACTTCCAAACTTGAGATACAACTTTCACATAAAAAATTTCGCAATCTTTAGACATTTTTCTTCTTATAACTGGTACTGCAGCAGAAGTTCCTCGCGGTATGCCGGATCAGACGCTGCTTTGGCAAGCTCCGGAATACGGTTTTCTGATATTAATTTAAGGTTCAGTTCCGAAAGTCTCCTCATGCCCTCATTTTTTCCTTTTATCTCCCGCCTGATCAGCTCATCTGCAAACAATTCATATAATGCTTCACACATAGATATTTCAGCTCCCTTCTCTATCCGGTTTGCCCTGATGAATGCATTCATAAATTTCTGATACAGTGATTCCTCTTTATGTAATGCATATGAATCTGCAAGTTTCTGTAACGGAATCCCCGGCGTCAGCTCATTTGTAAGACACCGCAGCCACATATATTCGTCCGCTGAAAGCTGCGGCAGGACGACAAGCTGTACCGGCATTGGTTCTGTATGTATATCATACATCCCCGGAGCAATTTTTTCAATAGCAAAAGGCAACTTTTTTTGAATATGCTTTATGAGATTGCGCGGGTAATAATGTGTAACCAGCATTATGAATAATTGATCCAGTACGCTGGAAGACCCCATATGCTCTGGGAGACTGTATGCATACGATAATACCTTGTAATAATTGATAATGCTCATACTTTCACCAGGACCTTTATAATCAATCAGATTATATTGCCGGAAGTTCCGGGCAATTGCGGCATCAATCGGTGGCGCGCCTGGTTTCTTTGTGATAAGACAATCGATACGCCTGGACTGTCTGTTTAAAACAAACTCCGATTCAAACGTCAGAATATCCCTGTAGGATTCCAACTGGATCTGTAAGCCGGACATGAAAAAATCATGCCAATTAATTGAATCAGACAAATAGTAACCTCCTCATATAACTTTTTTCGTCACTTTCTTCCGGAAAATGTTCAGCAGAACTGCTTTGAATTATAGATAAAATCATATTATCACAAGGTCTCTTGTTTGTCAACATATTATATGAGTGAGTCTATATATTATAAGAAGAGAGGCAAAAACGTAGTTATGTTTTGTCTCTCTTCTTCTTTTCGTTTTAACGAAAAGATTATGAAAATCTGTCTGCGTAGCCTCTTTTCCTTCCAGGCAGCGGTTTCTCTGCCCAGAAGTGAGAATGGTATGGATGCCCCGCTCCGCTGTGCCGCCAGCGCGGATTCTGCGGAATCCACACATGCCTCTAAAATATACTCCATAAATACCTCTACCGAATATCATACACACTGCGCAAACGCAGCTTTTCAATATCTCCGGAAAGCACCTTCACACGCTTTTCGCCCGCATTCATGTCAAAATAGTTATCCTCCAGTATCAGATCCTCGTTTTCATTTAAGATTTCCACGCTCTTTGCGTAGGCGTGCGCTCTCACAATAATTTCATCGCCGTCGATCTCATAAGAAAGCTTCGGGTCCTCGTAGCGGAAATATTTCGGATAGGAGAAAATCACGGTTCCGCTGGAAATGATTTTTCCGTCCTTTTCCATTTCATAGCTCACATATTGAGAGAAGATATCCGCCTCCGGCAGCTCCATTTTGTCAAGCCACACACTGGTAAGAGCCGGAACCTCCACATCCTCCTCCCACTGCGACACCACCGATACATCCGCGTTGCGCAGCGCCCATCTCACATGCACCTTCTCCGCCCGGCGTGTCTCGTTCGCCACATTCAGACGGATGGATTTCTCAAACACAAAGTGCTCGCGGTTCATATCCGCCTCCTGCGACATCATGCCCTCCTCCTGGCAGGAAAGCATCAGCGGCGCAAAAAAGCGTTTCGCATAATACTGCAGTGCCTTTAAGCGCCCGCAATAATCAATAGATGACCAGGATACTACCGGCCAGCAGTCATTTAGTTGCCAGTAGATCGCGCCCATGCAGCGTCCGCGGTTGCGGCGGAAATGCTCCACGCCGTAGCGGATCGCGTCCGCCTGCAGAAGCTGCGACGCGTAAATTGCCTGCTCAAAGCCGGACGGATACAGGTAGGTCTGCTGCATGTAATTCATAATCTTTCCGTTCGCGCCGTACTGCCGCTGGTGCTTCTCCATAATATAGGAAAAAATATTCATATCCCTCGGATCGTCTGTAAATGTCTCCACCGTCTTTTTGCTCGGGAACGACTGGAAGCCGAACTCCGACGCATAGCGGAAGAAATATTTGCGGTACTCGGAAAACGGCTTGTTTCCGTGCCAGACTGTCCAGTAATGTACATCGCCCCGGTCCGGACTGTTCGGCTCGTCAAAGGAACCGCCGGACGATGGGCTTGCGGGCCAGTAGAAGGTCTGCGGATCGTACTCTTTCAGTACATCCGGGATCAGCTCCTCGTACATGATCAGATAATCGCGCACCTCGGTCTTTTTCGTCACCCAGTGATGATTTTCCCCGACGAACATTTCCATCTCATTGTTTCCGCACCACAATCCCAGCGAAGCGTGATGACGAATACGTTTCACATTATCAATAAATTCCTGGCGGATATTTGCCTTAAATTCCGACGTAAGCTCATACACCGCGCAGGCAAACATGAAGTCCTGCCACACCATCAGGCCAAGCTCATCACAGAGGTCGAAGAACCAGTCCTCCGGGTAGTAGCCGCCGCCCCACACGCGGATCGTGTTGAAATTGGCAGCCTTGCACTGCAGGAGCAGCTTTTTCGTCGTCTCCGGCGTCACGCGCCCCAGAAGGTGATCCTCCGGGATATAGTCGGCGCCCATCGCAAAAACGGTGATGCCGTTCACCTCATGCGCAAAGCTCTCGCCCCACTGATCTTTTTCAATATGCATCGTCAGCGTGCGCAGACCGATCCGACGCTCCCAGATGTCCAGTGCTTCATCGCCTGAGAAAAGCGTCACCTTCACGCCATACAGCGGCTGACTGCCGTATCCGTTCGGCCACCAAAACTCCGGCTCCGTGATCAGCAGCTCCTTCGGGGAATTTTCCGCCCGGAGCACCTCGCCGGAAGGAGCCGTGATCTCCACCGCATAATGAAGCTTTGCGCCGGCAGCAGCCGTTTCCGTCTCCACCTTAAATTCCAGCGTAACCTGGCCGTTTTCATGCTTCTGCGCAACATATACATTATCAATGCGCGCCCGGTCGATCCCGATCAGCGATACCTTGCGGAAGATTCCGGCGTCCGGCAGATGCGCACCCCAGTCCCAGCCAAACATGCAGTGTGCTTTGCGGAGATGTACAAATCCGTCCATCGCATCCTCCGAGCCGAGCGTGCGGCATTTTTTAAATTCCTCCTGGATATACTTCGTTGGGGAGTGCAGTACCACGCGCAGCGCGTTGCCCGTCTCCTTCAGAAGCGCTTTCACGTCATACTCCCAGACACGGTGCATATTGTATGCACTTCCCACCTTCGTTTCGTTTACATAAATATCTGCAATCGTGTCGATCCCGTCAAAATGCAGCAGAACCCGGTCTTTTTTCAGCATCTGTGCATCACAGTCGAACACCGCCTGATATTCATAGTCGAAATCCATCAGCGCAAGGGCGCGGATTTCGTTATCCTTCCAGAACGGATCCTCCATATTTCCGTTGCGGAGCAGGTCCGTGTACACGGTTCCCGGAACCACCGCAGGCTGAAGCTCCTCCCCCGCTTTTCTAAGCTGCCATCCTTCTGTTAAAAATTGCTGTAACATTATTTTTCCCACCTGTTTTCTTATATTTGTTCGCCGCTCACCCACACGGCTTCGTGCGCGCCCAGCACGCCGCATTCCGCATTCACACCTGTGCTCTCCTGCACGCCGCATTCCATATTGCCGCCGATATGCCCGCAACATTCTCTGCTTCCGGCACGATCCATCCTCCGGCGCTCCCCGTTGGTATAGATCTCCGTTCGGTACCTTTTCGGCAGCCTGTAAGGCGTCGGGCGGTGGTTGACGATCACCATGCCGTTTTCAAAAACCCCCGTCTCAATGCCGCGCTCGCAGATACCGCTCGCCGGGGTAACATGACGCGCGAGAATATCCTTTATCAGCGTCGTGCGCGAGAGCGCAAGCGGATACATCTCTCTGTTGCCCTGCGCATACGGCACATGCGGGATATTTTTCGAGGCATACGACGCGCCGATCTGTACGCCGAAGGAGTATACCGTTCCATCATATACCGCCACGCAGCATCCGCCGCCGTCCACGTAAGGCGCAAGCTCCTGTCCGCCCTCATAGCGGCAGAATGCCTCGCCCTGCGGGATGATCGTTTTCCCATAACGATAGGGCTTTTTCTCACATTCTATTCCACGGATGCCAAAGCAGTTTTGGGCAAGCAAATCGCCCGGTCCGTGCAGCAGCGCGCCGCCCGCGCGCACCCACGCTCTGATTGTTTCCTCCATCGCTTCGTGCTCCGCTGCAAAATAGCAGTCGTTTGCCGGAACGATCAGCACCTTATATTCCTTTAGCAGACCGCGTTCGATCTCATGATTGCTGATGACATCCGCCTGGTAGCCGAGATCGCAGCAGATCCGGTACCAGCCGAGCAGATCAAGCCTGCGTATCTTATTATTTCCCACCTCGAACGGCTCCAGATGCGCCATCTCTGACGGAAACAGAATCGCGATTTCTTTTTTGCGCGCGCCGCTGCGCAGCGGGATCACCTCTGCGCACCAGTCGTTCGCCCTGCGCAGCGATTCCAGGAAGCAGTCGTCCATGCGGTTCATCACGCCGCCGTCGTCCAGCCCGTTCATGCCGTAGCAGTTGTAGCCGTCCATGCCGCAGGCAGTCATGCTTCCGATAATCTCCGCCGGAGAAAGATGCGCATAAATATCATTGTAGATATACCTTCCCCAGTAAATGCCGCCAATAAGCGGCTTTCCCTCATTCATTACGCGCATCATGCTGTGCTGGCAGGAAACCACGTAGGCATCCGGCAATCCGTCCGGCGTCACCGGAACCGTGATAAAATGACAGGAATCCACATAGGGCGCCAGCGCATAAATATCAATTCCGCGAACCGCCGTGTCCCAGAGATCGCTGAACTCGTTGTCGATATCCTGCTGCGATCTTCCGTAGATATTAAGAAAATATCCCCACTGCGTCATATCCGGGCAGAGAAACAGCTCCGGGTGCTTCTCTTTCAGCATCGGACCGATCTTTTCAAAGTAGAGCGTTATCTCCTGAATTTTCCAGAGCGCGTTGTCCCGCCAGACGTAAAACCGCGCCGTGCGGTTCTTCACATCCTCCTCGGTATAAAAAGGAGTCTCTGAATATCTTACACCATACCAGTATTCCTGTGGGGATAAATCCGCAAAATTTTCCGCGCAAATTTCATAGCGGCGGTTCAGCTCGCCGATATCGCCGTGGTACAGCCCGCGCAGGAAGGAAAGATAGCGCGCACGTCCCTCATCGTCAAAGCTTACCGCGACCACCGGATCCCACATGCTGCACACCGGAACCACCTCGCGCGCTCTATTCGGGCTTTCACATGCATCGTCCCCGATTGCTTCGCTCCGGCCTTCACACCCGTCATCCCCGATTGCTTCGCTCCGGCCTTCACACCCATCATCCCCGATTGCTTCGCTCCGGCTTTCGCACGCATCATCCCCCAGCATACACCGCTCGCAGCCGTCCCCATAGCGATCCATGATCCGCTCCACATGCTCCTTCATGGATGCCAGCGCTTTCGGCGACCAGTATTTGTACCAGCGCCCCGGCGTGCCGTCCAGATACGAAATTTCCTCTCCAAAGATAGGCGGGCTGAACCGGATATGCGGATAAAGATTGTCGCCGTTCAGATACAATAATAGAAAATTATATGCCAGTCCGTGCCGGTGCGCCGAGCGCCCCATATACTCCTGCATTTTCACATATTGACTGGCGTCGCCGCCCTCACAGCGCTCCTTAAAATCCTCCCACGCCTTAGTGTCAAACATCACGCTGTTGTAGCCAAGCTTCTTAATCAGCGCCATCGTCTCGTCTATAAATTGTTCATCGTCAAACGCCGGGCTGTAAAAATTCCCGAAAATCACATTCATATATGGACGGTTGTCCGTCCTGCTCGTCAGTCGCATCACTTCTGCCTCCTGCCTGCGGTCGGAAAAAGCTGACGCACAGTAATCTATGCCATGCGCCAGCTCTTTTTCTCTTTCTATTTTATTCTGCTTCTGTTGCCGCCTCAGTTACCTCTTCTGCCGCCGCATCCGTGGTTCCCTCGGTTGTTTCTTCTGCCGCTGTTCCTTTTTCTGCCAGGAATGCATCGACCTGTGCCTGCGCCGCATCCAGTATATCCTGGAAGCCTGCCGCCATCAGTTCTTCCTTGATCTTCGGAACAACCACTGCCGGATCCTGCACGCCGGTCATTACCTCGCTCTTATAGCGCAGCCAGATTTCACGGCAGTTTGCAAGCTGGTCAGCGATCTCGGTGGTATCAAAGGTGAATCCAAGCATTACAGAGGAAACTGCCTGCTCGTTCAGCGCCTTAACCTCGCCCCACTGATCGTTTGTATCGGTCTCGATCGGAGTAACTGTGAAGAAGGTACCCTGCGTATAGCCGGCCATTGCCCAGTCCTCATTGATCTTGTGTACCATTGTCTTGCCGTCTACATCAATGTATTCGAAGTTTACGCCTTCCTCCCCGTAGAAGAACATATCTCTCAGTTTCGTGTCTACGTTTACAAGATTCAGAAGCTGTAAGCATTTCTCCGGATATTTGGAGTTCGTGGAAACCATGTTCAGAGAACCGCGAACCGTTTCGTTGGAGAGGATGGTGTCGCCAACCTTTGCCACAACAACCTCTTTGCCCATCTGCGGACCCCAGGAGGTGGTAGCTGCAGACTCCCAGCCCTGTGCGATACGCCACATATTGTAAACACGTCCCTCTGTCAGAGTAGAAGCATCCGGGTTGATGATGCCCTTCTGATACCAGTCATAAAAGGTCTCCAGTGCGGAGTAAACATCCGGCTCCTCCAGTGTGTAGCAGACCTTACCGCTCTGGTCGTCATATCTTACGCCAAGGATCTGTGTGCCTGCGCCAAGCTGATCATACGGGTCGAAGATGGAATAAACGCCGTCGTTCTTGATGTATACCGGGTAATCATTCTCCTCCGCTTTGAGCTTTTCAAATACCGGCGTGAGATCCTCCAGATTTGTCAGATTTTTGTAATCGATATCATACTTCTCAACCAGCTCTTTATCCCAGATCGCATAGTTGGAAATGGAGCTGTCCTTATAGGAAGGCACGCCGTAGATCCTGCCGTCCACACGTACTGCTTCCCAGTATTTCTCCGGCATCAGCTCATTGAACTCCGCCATGTTTGCGTCGAGCATATCAGTGATATCCGCATATGCACCAAGCTTGATATCCGCCGTATAGTTATTGCCGTTTCCGAAGATGATATCATACGGCTCATTTGTACTGATGATAATGTTTCTGCGGTTATCCCAGTCGCCCCACGGAATAACCTCCATCTCCAGATTTACGCCAATCTTCTCTCCGATGTAATCATTTACCTTTGCGATCCAGGTATCATAGTTTGTCGGCATACCGTTGCCGATGGTGATCCACTTCAGATTTACGATCTCATCCGCAGAAGTCGCCGCCGCTTCCTCCTGCTTTTCCGTTTCTTCAGCCGCAGCAGCGTCATCCGTTTGTGCGTCGTCTGTCTTTTCCGCTTCCGTCGCTGCCTCTGCTGCTTCCGTTGTCTTTGCCGGCTCTTCCTTTTTGGAGCCGCAGCCAGCCAGTGCGCCTGCCGTCATAACAGCAGCCATACCAAGTGCTGCAATTTTCTTTGCTTTCATAATCTTGTTTTCCTCCTTTTTTTGTTATTAATAGTTTCCACCTGCACTACACTTTTCATCATTCTTTTACAGAACCGATCGTCAGACCAGAGATAAAGTATTTCTGGAAGAACGGATAGGTACATGCAATCGGAACGATAATGATGATCGCGATCGCCATTCGCACGGACTCTGTCGGCATATTCATCTTGTACTGCTGCAGTGACAGACCGCCGTATGGATTGTTCGCGATGTATTCGATGTTTTTCTGAATGTTATTCAGCAAGGACTGTAAGGTCTGCAGGTTCTTGTCCTGAATGTACAGGGATGCCTGGAACCAGTCGTTCCAGTAACCGAACGCTGCAAACATGCCGATCGTCGCCATAACCGGCTTGGAGATCGGAAGCACGATGCTTGACCAGATGCGGAACTGTCCGGCTCCGTCGATCTTCGCCGCCTCGATCAGCGCATCCGGCACCGTCGTCCGGAAGAATGTCCGGCAGATCGTTACACTGAACGAGGAACATGCCAGAGGCAGGATCAGCGCCCAGATGGTGTTTCTCAAATTCAGAATGTTATTTACAACTACATAAGATGCCAGCATACCGCCGTTGAAAACCATCGGGATGAAGATCATCCAGGTGTACAGCTTTTTCAGCTTGTAGTTTCTTCTCGATGCAACATATCCCATAGAGGTTGTTAAACAAATTGTGATAATCGTACCTATCACAGTTACCAGCACGGACATGAAGAACGCTCTCAGGATCGTGCCGCGCTCGTTCCAGAGGAACATGTATGCCGAGTTGGAAAGCTCCTGCGGGATGATCTGATATCCGCCTACGCGGAGCGCTTCCTCGCTTGTGATCGAGATAGAAAATACAAACAGCAGCGGGAAGATACACATTAATCCCAGTATCAAAAAGATTATGTTGAATAACACATTTGTTGACGGCTTGATCTGGTTAAAGGAAGACTGCTGCTCCACTACTTTATTCTTTTTCGCCACTTTGCACACTTCCTTTCCTTAAATAATTCTGTTCTCGTTATCGATCTTACTTACTACCCAGTTTGCAAACAGGATGGTACCGCAGCTGCAGATCGCCTGGAAGAAGGACGCTGCCGCTGTCTGCCCGATCGGTGCTGTCGACTGGATAGAGTTGTAAATAAAGGTATCAAACGTCGATACTGTGGTGTACAGGGATGCAGGGATCCCTCCTGTTACCTGATAGAACAGACCGAAATCGGAGTTGAAGATCTTACCGCAGTCGAGGATCAGCATCATAACGAATACCGGCTTGATTCCCGGAAGCGTGATGTGCTTCATCTGCTGCCACTTGGTCGCTCCGTCCATAACCGCCGCCTCATACAGAGACTGGTCGATACTTGTAATACTTGCCAGATACATTACCATGCCGTATCCCATACCCTTCCAGGTATTTAAGATGATCAGGATGAACGGCCAGTATTTGCTTTCCTGGTACCACATGATCTTCTCGCCGCCGAGAGCGGTGATGATGCCGTTTATGTAACCTCTCTCCGGAGTGAGCAGCGCGTACACGAAGTAGCTGATCACTACCCATGACATGAAGTACGGCAGGAACATCATGGTCTGGTAAATCTTCGAGCCCGTCTTGTTCCTCATATTGCTCAGAATCAACGCTCCGCCTACAGCAACCGTCGCGCTGATGATAATGAACGCGATGTTGTAGAGGATGGTGTTTCTCAGCAACATGGTGAAAGCGTTTGACGTAAAGAAAAACTTGAAGTTTTTAATTCCCACCCAGTCACTTGCAAACAGGTTGTACAGAAATCCGTGTCCGCCCGGCGCCAGCTTGTACTCCTTAAAAGCAATGACAACACCGAACATCGGCAGATACGAAAAAATCAAATACCAGAGCACGGTCGGCAGTGATAACAGCGTCAGCTCTGTATCATCCTTCGTCCATCTCTTTCTGTCCCTCTTTTTCGCGGGAGCTGTTGTTTTCCTGGTTCCCATTCTTTTTGAACCTCCCTTTCCTGTTATGATGTTGGGGCAAAAGCCCATCTCATCTTGTTTCTTTCCACTCATCGACCTGGCGCTGCATCTCGTCGATCACCTTCTGGATCCCGGTGGTCTCCAGCTTTTCCTGCAGCTTTGGAAGATATTCGTCAGGATCCACACTTCCCGTGTAGAGCGCCTTTCCAAATTCATCCAGCACCGTCCGGAAGCCTGCTGCCTGTGTGCTGACCGGCTCCACATCGAAGTCGAATCCAAAGGACGGCGCCTCCTCGGAGGCATCGTTGAATTCCTTGAATACCGCCCATTTGTCCAGCGGTTCATTTTCCAGCACATAGGTGTTGAACAGACCGCCCTGCACCCAGTATGCGACGGAGTAGTTTCTGGAAGCTCCTTCGATCAGCTTCACTCTGGTATCGTATATGTACGGCTTGCCCTTGGCTTTCTCAGCTTCCGCCTCCGATACCGCAACCCGTTCCCAGTGAACGCCCTCGATGCCATAATTTAAAAGGTTTCTCAGATACTCATCCGTATTGATCAGATTCAAAAGCGCTACTGCCTCCTCCGGATGACTGCTCTGCGCGTTCACCGCGGTCAGCGCTCCCCGCGCCGATGAGTTTGTAATACTGGTGTCCATGATCGGGGACGTTACCACCTCATAGCCAAGGTCCTTTCCCCAGATCAGTTCTGCGTATGGTTGTCCATCTCCTTTCGTCACAAAGCGTTTTACTGCTTTATCGTCCGATGCTATCGCTGCATCCTGATTGATATAGCCCGCCTGATAATATTTTCGCATGGTCCGCAAGGTTTCCTTCATCCGCTCTGTCTCGAAGACGTTTTTCACCGTCAGCGTGTCGTCCCCGTACTCAATGCCGACCGGATCAAGAATCTTATCCATGTACGTCGGCGCTGTGTAATCCTTTGTGATGTAAAGCGGAACCACATCCGGCTCGTTCTCCTTAATCACTTCCAGCCACGGCTCCAGATCCTCCAGCTCATGCAGCTCCTCATACGGAATGTTGTATTTGTCCACATATTCTTTTGTGAACACCCACATCGGCATGTTGCCAAGCTCCTTCTCGCTCGGCACCCCGTAGATGCTTCCCTGCACCTGCGCCGCCTTCCAGAATCTCTCGTCGATATTCTGATACATCTCCGTATCTTCGAGCAGTTCGTCAAGCGCGAGAAAAACTCCTTTATTTGCATTCTGCAGATAATCGTTCGCCCATGAGCAGGTGAAGCAGAGATCCCAGGTACTTCCCGTATTGATCACCGTCTGCATCTTCTGCGTGTAATCGCCGCCGGGAATACTTATGATCTGCAGGCTCACGCCAAGCTTGTCGACGGTGTACTCATTTACCTTTCTGAGTACCAGGTCGGCATCCTTCTGCGTTTCCCCAAGCTGATACCAGACAAGCTCTACCGTCTCCCTTCCGGTCTCGCTCTCCTGCGCTTTCCCGCACCCGGTCAAAATACCGGAAGCAATTATTCCGGCAACCGCAAGTATTCTACATTTTTCTGCAAATTCTTTTCTCATCGCTTTCCCCTTTGTGTAAAATAACTATACCATTTCTAAATTTTTTATAAAACTTGAAAACTTTTAGATTCCTTGGACAAATTCTAGTAATAAAGCCCAGTCGCCATGTAAGAACGCTGTGTGAGCTTGCTCACATATGCGTTCCTACATGCGCGACGCTAACCCGTATGAGCAAAACAGGGACCGAGCCAAAAGCGAGGGACCGATTTGCGAATGCGGGTAGGATTGCGGGAATGCGTCAGCATGGAGCAATCCGTGGGCTTTATTCGTGGTGGACGTCATGGCTGTATGAGCAAAACAGGGTCCGGGCAGGCGGCGCAAAAAAGCTGCCCCCTTTTCAGGACAGCCCTTCTCTTAATACTTTTTCATTTCCCGCAAAGACGCTGGCGCCACTCCGTAATGCTGCTTGAACTTCCGGTAAAAGTAACTGGTATCGGGATATCCAACTTCTTTCGCAATGTCGTTGATCTTCATGTTCGTGTTCAGTATTAAGTCTTTTGCAATTTCTATTTTCTTGCTGCTCAGATATTGGGTAAAGGAGCAGCCCACCTCCTTCTGAAAGATCTGTCCCAGATAGGAAGCGTTCATGTGATACTTGTACGCCAGCGTTTTAAGGTTCATATCGTCGCGATAATTTTTCTGCACTTCCTCCAGGATCTGCCGCACTACCGGCGTATACTGGGAATTTTCTTCATGCATGTAGCGGATGATCTCATTTACCTCAGAGATAAACAGCGCCTTGATCTCAAAGATATCGTCCGCCCGGTACACGTTTTCCAGAAGTTCCGGCAGGTCATGCAGCGTACTTAAATCCTCCAGTTTATATTCCTTCTTGATCTCCTGCAGAAGCATACCGATGCGGAGCGCCATCTGATAAATGGAATCAATGGAAACGCCCTTCTTTACATTGTTGATAAAGAGGTCCTCGATATAATCGAGCGCGCCCGCGTTCTCCTTTTTCAGGATCAGCTTACCGAGCTGCGCGGCGTCGATCGCAATATCCTCGCTCTTGCGCGTCTGGATATCCGCCTCATTCAGGCAGCTTCCGTAGCCCTCCACCACCAGATATTTCTGGAGCTTCCGCGCCTGCTGGTAGCTCTCCGGAAGGTCTTTATAATCATAAAACACCGGTCCGATGCCTACAAAGGTGAGGATGTCAAACTGACTCTCGATCTGATTCTGAAGCATCTGAAAATACTCCTTCACCTCCTGTGCGTCCTCCCTGCCCGTAAGCAGCATCAGCAGGCTGTCCGGCGGCAGATGCACGATACGAAGATCCTGCTGCTCCTTATTGAGCGCAAGGATCATATCCGTGATCCGGTTCTCCTTCACGCTTCCTGTGCTCCATTTCATCACCGCCGCCCATACGGGGCTTCCGTCCGAAGAAAGCTTTAGACGCTCGCAGTGATACGCGCTGTCCTGGGCGGCTGTTTTCCCTGAGAGAAACTGCAGCCACTCCGTTTTTTCATCAATATACCGGATCTTTTTCTTTTCCAGCTCTTCGAGCCGCAGAACCGCCTCCTTCAGCTTATTCTCCAGCTCCTCCTCGTTGATCGGCTTTAAAATATAATCCTCCACCTCCAGGCGGATCGCTTCTCTTGCGTACTCAAATTCATCGAAGCCCGTCAGAATGATGAAGCGGACGCGCTCTTCCCTGCTGCGGATTTCCTTTAAAAGCTCCAGACCGTTCATCTCCGGCATCTCAATGTCCGTGATGATAATGTCCACCGGCTCCTTCTCCCACAGCTCCAGCGCCTCCACGCCGTTATACGCCATGTGGACCAGGGAAAGCCCAAGCTCCTCCCAGCGTATAATGCTTTTGATTCCCTGCAGGATCCATTCCTCATCTTCCACGATCATTACTTTCCTCATCACTCTCTCCCTCCTGCGGCCGATACGTTAAAATTACCCGCAGTCCGCCTGTTTTTACATTTTCCAGCTCAAGCCCGTAGCGGCTCCCGTATACCGCTTTGATCCGCCGGTTTACGTTCGCGATCCCTATGGACTTTGTCTTATCCATTTTATTTTCCCGCAGCTGCCTGTTTTTCTCCGCGATCTCCTCTTCCGTCATGCCCCGGCCGTTATCCTCGACGATGATCGCAAAATCCCCGCCCCGCTTTTCTACCATAATCCTAATGAAATTGTCATTGTCGCGCATCCGGATGCCGTGAATAAAATAATTCTCGATGATCGGCTGCAAAACGAACTTGATGATCGGCACCTGCATATATTCCAGCGGGCAATCCACACCGGACTGAAACTGCTTCGGATAGCGGTACTCAAAAAGCTCCATGTATTTTTTGCTGTAATGCAGCTCCTGCGCGAGCGTGATCACATCCGCCTCTTTGAGCTGGCTGCGGAACGTCACTGCCATGCTGTAGAGCATTTTCCCGACCTCCTGGTCGCCGTTGCAGATCGCCTTCATGCGGATCGCTTCCAGGGTATTGTAAAGGAAATGCGGATTGATCTGGCTCTGCAGCGCCGCCATCTCCGCATTTTTCTGCTCGATCTCGGCAAGGTAGCTCTTCTGGATATGCAGATCGAGCTTTTCGCACATCTCGTTAAAGTGAAGCGCGATCACGTCCAGCTCGTCCCCGTTGTTTGGCGCATCAAGGCGCGCCGTCAGATCTCCTCCCATAACCTTCGTCATGCCGTCCAGGATGCGGTCGAGACGTGTGGAAACACGCCTTAAATACCAGTTTACCAGACATTCGCTGACAAAAAATGCCGCGACGCCGACCGCAAAGATCATCACCCATCTTCCAAACGGCATCCGCGCAGCCTCTATCTTTTTCAGATAGCTGATGACATTTAATTTATCCGGGTTTGACGTCTGCACATATGCTTTGAGCTTCGTCTCAAGCTGATGCGCCCCGCGCGCCGTCTCCAGCTCTTCTGCCGGAAGCTCCCCGGCGGAATCGTAGATCATCGTACCGTTCTCGTTATAGACCACCAGTTCTGACAGCTCATAGCTGCTTCGGATCGTCCGAAAGTGATCCGCCCCGAACGTCACGATCATAGCGCCCATGCTCTGCATGGTATTCGGGTCGCGAACCTCTTTCAAAAACGAAAATTCCCCCTCCTGCGCCAGATCTCCGCTCCTGATATTTTCAAGCGTCTCTTTGCCATCATCTGTGTGGTAAACGCCCTGCCCGCCGGTATACGCCGTCAGATCGCCCTTTTCATAGCTGACGAACGCCAGCCGGATAAGCGACGGATACATCTCGAACGCGCTCGCTGAGAAATCCTCTATCCCGTGATAATCCAGCAGGTAATACTGCGAAAAGGAATCCAGCCGGTATTTCTGATATTCCTCCGTGCTGTCCGAGAGATAATGCAGCACATCCTTCAGCTCCATATTAGAATTGTAAAGCTCCTCGTGCAGGTAATCGGCAGCATTGGAGCAGTTTTCCACATACGCGACCGCCTCCTCGTGCGCCATCTGCAGAAATTCCAGATTATTTTCCAGGTAGCGCCGTCTCATGCTGGTGGTAAAATAAATCATCAGCGCCAGCACCACGCACGCAATGACTGCCGTATAAATAAAAAGAAGCTTGTTATATAGTTGTTTTGGACTTTTCTTCTCTGTCTTCTCCATACCTGTCCTCCGGCAAAATACACAACCATTATAGCAGGTTTCTTTGTGCAAATCCACTAAAATCATCAAATAGCTACAACAAAAACAAACTATTTTCACAAGAAAAAGAGCCAGGATCGTGCCCGGCTCTGTCACGGTCCGCGCAATAAATGCGCAAACGTTTCCTTTTACAGTGAGATCAGAATCGTCTTTATTTCATAAGCGTGAAGGTCAAGCGCGATCTCCTTATCCCGCGACCATTCGCCGAGCGGACGCTCGCGCAGATCGCACTCTGTCCATTCCCGGAAGGCAAAGCCCGGACGCACCGTCACCTTCTGCGCGGAGCCTGCAAACTCGTGGAAGCGGATAACGAGATATTTTCCGTCCTCCGATTTCTTCACCGCGTCCAGCTCCACCTGATCGTTGTCGAAGGTTACAAAGCTTTCCGCTCCAAAGGTGCAAACACCCTCCGCCGTCTGCATCGGATCGTTCAGCGCATACGCCTCCTGCACCACGTTTCCTTCCACGAAATCTCCGCTGTGCGGAAGGAGCGCGTAGGTGAATACGTGCTGTCCCTGATCCTGCAGGTGATCCGGGTGCGTGCCTGCCTTCAGCAGACTGATACGTATCACATTGTCTTTGATGTCATGACCGTACTTGCAATCGTTTAGGAGACTGACGCCGTAATTTCTCTCGGACAGATCCGCCCAGCGGTGCGCCACGCTCTCAAACCGCGCCTGATCCCAGCTTGTATTCCAGTGGTTCGGACGTCTCACATTGCCGTACTGTACATCGTAGGTCGCGTAGGTGGAACGGATATTCACCGGGAACGCTGCTTTCAGGAGCTGATGCTGCTCATGGTAATCCACGAACGTCTTAAAGTCGATTCTTCTGCTGTCGCTGTAGAGCACCATATCCTGTGCGATGAAGGAGTTCATGTAATTCCACTCCATATGAATCTTCATCTGCAGCGCGCCGCACTCCGTTACCTCAAACTTTGTCAGATCGGTGATCTCGCGCATCTTCTGCTGATAAAAAATGTCGATATCCCACGCGTCGTTGTCGAGCGGCTTATCCTCGAACATCTGCAGCACGTTCGCACGCTCGCCCTTCGGAAGCACCTCGCGCCCGAAGGTCTTGTCAAACAGCCGTGTGATCTGTCCATAGCCGTTCAGGGAAATGCTGTAGTACGGTGTCTCAATATCTCTTCCGTTGATGGTGAAGGCTGCCTTTGTCTCCGCCGGAGCCTGCTCCTTAAAGAAAATCGCTGCCGTACCCATCGCCGGAACGTCCTTCACCTCCACGTAGGTGACGTCTCCTGCCTGCTGCGCGGTCAATTCATTGCCGTCTGCATCACAGTAAACACCCGCCCGGTCATTCGGAACCATTACGATCTCGCCTCTCGTCCATGCGGAAGCGTTAAATACCGTGTAGGAATCCGGCTTTTCTTCAAGCAGATCCGCCAGCGCTCCCTGGCATACACCCTGCGCAACGCTTTCAATGTATTCGTAATCCTTCCTGGAGTCCTCATATACCTCGTGGATCGAGGAACCCGGAATAATGTCGTGGAACTGGTCTGTAAGGATGTGCTTCCAGCCCTTCGTCAGCTCCTCCTGTTTTGCCTCTGCGATACTGCCCTTATTCACAGCGTCCATCGCAGTCAGCCACTCCGCTCTCCTGTAGAGAAGCTCCATTTTGCGGTTCATACGTTTATTGTAGCCCTGGCTGGTGTAGGTGCCTCTGTGGTATTCCAGATACAGCTCTCCGTCCCAGGTGTGCACATACTGGTCCGTCTCCTCCACCGTCTCATGCAGCTTGCGGAAGTATTCCGCCGCCGTTGTAATCTTCAGATTCGGCAATCCCGGAATTTTGTCGATCCTTCTGCGATTCTCCAGCATATCACGGTTTACGCCGCCGCCTCCGTCGCCGTAGCCGAAGGAGATCAGCAGATCCTTATTCATCTGCTTCTCGCTGTATGCCTCCCAGGTGCCCTTTACCGTCTTCGGCGTCAGCTTGCCGTTGTAGGTGTAGAACCAGGAACCCGGCTCGCTCCACGGGTCCGGCGTCGTGATAAAGTGCGTCAGCACCTCGCTGCCGTCGATGCCCTTCCACATAAAGGTGTCGTGCGGCATACGGTTATACTGATTCCAGCTGATCTTTGTCGTCATAAAGGTGTTGATGCCCGCTTTTTTCAGAATCTGCGGCAGCGCCCAGGAATAGCCGAACACATCCGGAAGCCAGAGGTATTCCACCTCTTTACCAAATTCATCCTTGATAAATTTACTTCCGAGCAGAATCTGTCTGGTGAGCGACTCGCCGCTGGTGAGGTTGCAGTCCGCCTCCACCCACATTGCGCCGTCCGCTTCCCAGCGTCCTTCCGCCACGCGCTCCTTGATCTGCGCGTAAATCTCCGGAAAATCTTCCTTCATATATTCATAGATCTGCGGCTGTGTCTGCAGGAAAATGTATTCCGGGTACTGCTTCATCAGGCGAAGTACCGTTGAGAAGGAGCGTGAGCCTTTTTCTCTGGTGTGCTTCAGACGCCACAGCCACGCCATGTCGATGTGCGTGTGTCCCACGCAGCTCACGTTCACGGAGCTGTTTTTGTTCATGCCATCGATTGCTTCGTTTAAGAGAACATCCGCCTCGTGAACGCTCTCGTAGAATGCATCGCTCCCCGGATAAGACCAGTCGATGCAGTGGCACGCCTCGTCGAGCGCTCTGCGCAGGTCGTGCTGGATCGGGTCAAACTCATTTAACTGTCCAAGCGTCTCCCATACCATCTGCGCCATGTAATAGAAGTCGTCCACCTGCTCGTCCAGCCACGCCAGATCTGCGCGCGCAATGCGGTGCTCCTGCTCGGTCGGCACGCCGCCGCCCTCCAGACCGGACCAGAGGCGGAAAGTGACATCCAGCACCTTTCCGCAGTTTGTGTTCTCAAAAAATGCTTCTTTATGGTTTACATCCACGCCCTGATACATGCTGCCGTTTAAGTACAGCATGGATTCAAAGCCGGAGTTGTTTCCCGCACCGGTATTTCCAAAGTCAAAAATTCCGACAATCTTTCTGCCCTTCCACTCTGCCGGAACCGGGATTTCCTTATGCATCCACAGGAAACGATCGCGTCCCTTCCAGGTATCTCCTGTGCGCAGGGTATCCCACCCCTCAAAGGATGTCGGAAGCGCCGGGTTTACCACGCCCTCGGTGTCTTCCTTTACTGCAAATTCTTCCAGACGGATAATGTCGCGGTAGCGATATTCCTGCAATTCCGTAATCCGCCTTTCCAGTTTTCTGTCTGTTAAAAACATAGCTGCCTCCTTATTCTGTCATACCGCATGATACATGCGTTTCTTTTTCTATCTTATATCCGCAATAATCCATCACAAGTTCGCTGAACATTGCATTTGCCCAGGCAAACCATTCCCTTGTATACTGTGTGTCGTCGTCTGCGCAGAAGCCCTCGTGCATCAGTTTTTTGCTGCCGTCCGTGGAGACTGCCAGCATGATCATCCGCCGTTTTTCCTCCGCCGTCTGTGCGGTAAGCCCCTGCATACATAATGCAATATGCCAGATATATCCGGCCGGCGTGTGGGGACTTCCGATCCCCGCTGCCTTCTCTCCTTTGTAGTAGAAAGGATTTGTCTCACTTAAAATCAGTTTTCTCGTATTCTCCGCCACCTCGCGGCTGCGTCCTTTATATCCGATATAATCCATGGATAAAAGGCTTGGCACGTTGGCGTCATCCATCAGATTAAATTCGCCAAAGCCGTCCGCCTCGTATGCATACACCTCGCCGAAGCCCTCCCTACGGGTGATGCCGTATTTTTCAATGCCCTCGTAAATTTCTTCCTTCAGCACTGCCGCCTCCCGCGCCATCTCCGGGAGCTTCAGCACCTCGCGGGCAATCTCCTCCAGATAGCCGAGCGCCACGACCGCAAACATATTGGACGGGATCAGATAGCCGTAGGTGCAGGCGTCGTCGCTCGGACGGAAGCCCGACCAGGTCATTCCAATTCCCTGTTTTACCAGCGGCCCCCTGCCGTCTCTGGAAAGAGTGTCCGTGTAGTAGGTATTTTTTCTTGTAAACCGGTAGGTCGATTTTTCCTCGTGGTACTGCTCTACCCGGAACACCGTGAGAATCTTCCACGCCGCTTCCGCAAAGGCACGGGTGAACTGATCGGTTCTGCCGGTGTTTTTCCAGATAAGATACGCAAACTGGATCGGATAGCAGAGCGAGTCGATCTCGTACTTCCGCTCCCACAGCCAGTCGTTCATTTCCGTTTCGTCCTTCTCCCAGCAGTTTCCGTTCGCCTCCGCGTTGAAGGCGTTCGCATAAGGATCAATGCAGATATACTCTGCCTGGCGCTGCGCCGCGCCCACCAGGATATCGGCGATCTTTTTGTCCTCTTTTGCCGGAATCAGATAGGGACGGAGGGAGGCCGCCGAGTCTCGCAGCCACATAGCCGGGATGTCGCCCGTGACAATGTAAACCGTATTGTCCTCCATATGATGAACGGCAGTATTTAAGGTATTTGTGTAGCAGTTTTTAAATGTCTCATATACCTGCGGCTCCTGCGCAAATACTTCCTTTACGGTATCCAGTATGCGACAGATCGACTCCGGAATCTGTCTGTTCTTTAATTCTGCTGCCATGTTCAGGCCCTCCGTCCTTTTTCACATTTATGCGGGGATCAGCCCCTTGTTATCATGACACGGTCTCCGCCTCCGCGTCAAGCGCTGTTTCTGTGCCGTACACTTCGATTTCGTAAATACGCGCCGCCGTGTCGGACCCCTGCGTCGGCTTCACTACCGACAGCTTCACATATCTTGCATTTACCGGCGCGAAGGTATCAAGCGTTTCGCCGCTGGTGTTCTTTGTGACGGATGCCACCGGTGTGAAGGAAAGTCCGTCGCTGCTTACCAGAATGGTGTATGCCTTCGTGTTCATGTCAGCGCCCTCGCCGCCTGCCTCCGCGTGGGAAATCTTCACCTGGCTGACTGCCGCTTCCTCACCGAGATCAATCGTGATCTCATGAGGCGGTGTGCCGGTTGCGCACCATTTCTTTGTCACGTCGCCGTCCACTGCGAAAGGCGGCGCCTCGTTATCGTTTACATAAGCCGTCGCTTCCACTTCCCTGCCTTGGGACAGCAGTGTCAGCGCGCCGTCCTTTTCCACCGCAGAGGAAACAACGATCAGTCCGTTATAGGTCTGCTCCGCCTCGCCGGAGGAATTCTTTGCCGTTACCGTTACGTCATAAACGCCCTCGTTCTCATAAGTAACGCTTACACTCTCGCCCTCTGCCGTCTCTTCGCTTGCGCCCGGCATCAACCAGGAAACGTTCTCCGTGTTCTGGGAGCACGCACTGGTAAAGGTTACCTTGCTGCCCGGTCCGACAAGCGTCTGTGATGCGGTCAGCGCTGCTTTCGGCAGACTGTTGTCCGGCCAGTCCATAGATACGGTCACACCCTCGCCCTCCGCGAGCAGCTCGTTTACCGGAATTACCATAAAGTCTGATTTGTTTGTTTCTCCCGTGCGCGGAAGGGTATTTACATAGAAGCAGGTCGTGTTCGATACGCCGAGCAGAGAAATTGTCTTGTCATCGTTCACACGATATACCTCATAACAGGAATCCTCCAGCGTGCTCTCCCAGGAAAGGCGGACGCCCGCGTACATACCGTCCTCGTCAAACTCCGTACCGTCCACCGTAAGATTGCTGATCTCTGCGTTTTCCTTCTCCGTCTCGTTTGTGATCGTAATGTTTCCAAAATTGATCTGGTAAAAGCTGTTTTCCGTCGCCGGGATAATCTCATAAGAGATCTCACGGATTTTCTTTCCTGCATATTCGGAGATATCAAAGCCGATGGTCGTCCAGCCCTCGCCTGCCTTTGCATCGGCGTTTACGATCTCTGTGGTCCCGTCGTCAAAGGTGAGGATCGCATTCAGATCCGTCTCAGCATCTGCCTTTACGGTCGTTGTAAATACCGTTGCTTCCTCAACCGGCAGATCTGCGCTGTACATGTGGATCACAGAGGACGCGCCCGCCGCCGTCTTGCCGTACAGCTTCAGAGAAGTGCCGCCGTACCATGCATTTCCAACGTCGAATGCTGCAGTCAGATTATTTTCTTCCTGGTCGATCATCCAGCGGTAGGTCGGCAGAATATCGCCGATGCTGCGGTTGTTCCAGTCAAGCGTGGAAATCTGCTCGCCCTCTTTGTAGAAGCTGTAGCCGCTGCCTGTGTTGAAGTTCGTGATAAACGGAAGCTCCGTGATCGCCGATTTTTCAACTACGTATGTCGCAACACCGTGCCACTGATCCGCAGAGGTATATTCCACATCCACAGACGGATCGCGCTTGCTGTTTACCCAGAAGGTATTTTCGTTCTTGTGGAAATCATCCAGCGTGGAGGCGGAGAAGTACGCCCAGCTCGGACAGTAAATGCCGAGGGAGGTATGAGAAGCTCCGTCCCCGTCTGCAAACAGATCCCAGCGGATCGGTGTGTTGTAGCCGTTTGCCTGCACGTCAATGCCCGCATAAAGATCATACGGATCGATAGCAAGCTCTGCTGCCTTTTCTGCAGATGCCTCCAGCAGCTTTTCATCCGCCAGTTCCTCATCTGTCCACCAGAAGTTTAAGAACATTTCGTCTGCAACCGCATTGCCCTCCCCGTCCACAAGGTATGCTGCGTTTGCGTCGGTCAGCGCATTCTGCCAGTCCATCTCGCCGTCGACCGTCATGGAATCGTAGTAAACCAGACGAAGCTCCGGCGCTTTTTCCTTAAAGTATTTTATAAAGAGCTGCATCGCATCCGCATGCTCCTTCGTCAGCGGCTCCTCCTCGGTGCCCTCCGTCTCCTGGTTGATGAACCAGCCGTCAAAGCCATAGGTCTGCGCCACCTCGATCAGCTTGTCCGCCATCGGGAAGCTTCCATCCTCAGCCTGCGCAAGGAAAGTGTTCAGCCACTCCATCCTGCCGCCT
The DNA here is from genome assembly GCF_905201705.1 of uncultured Marvinbryantia sp. Taxonomy (GTDB): domain Bacteria; phylum Bacillota; class Clostridia; order Lachnospirales; family Lachnospiraceae; genus Marvinbryantia. Next base: position 55,347 of record NZ_CAJKOX010000017.1, on the reverse strand, counting down.
GCAACGCCCTGCGGGAAGAATACAGTACCAATTACCGGAACACCGTTCTTGTGTCCTAAATCTGTCACATCCGGGCTTGGCGGAACGATCAGACCTTCGCCCGAAGAGCCACCCCAGTATACCAGTTCATCCACATACTGCCAGTAAGTAAAGATGTTGCAGTTAGCCGAATTGAGACCGTGGGGCGCATTTCCGCTCGTGCTGGAGTTCATGATGGAGATCGCCATCACCTTCGTGTCCGTGTTCTGCGTGCTGTTTACCGGAGTCAGATTTTCCTTATCCACACGCTTTGCCAGCGGAACCGTGCTGACATTATACTCCAGATCCTCGTCCTCTTCTGCATTCCACTCAAGAAGCTGCTCCGGGAACCAGTAGGAGGATTCCGGCTGGTCGTTCATCACCAGCTCCTTGTTCTGGTTTTCTTCCGTTACCTGGTAGCGGCTCGCTGCAGCGCCGTCCGCGTCAGTTTTCGCTTCTTCTGCCGCTTCGGATGCTGTCTCTTCCGCCGCCTCTGCTTCGTTTGCCGTCTCTTCCGCCGCTGCCACCGCTTCGGCTGCCGTCTCCGTTTCCGCCGCGGTTTCCGTTTCCCTGGCTTCGGTTTCCGTCTGCGCTGCATCGGTTGCCGCCGCCTCCGTCACTGCTTCCGTCGGCGCCCCGGTTTCCTTCTTCGTCTGCTGGCACGCACTTGTACCCACTGCCACGATCGCTGCCAGACCTGCTGCCGAAGCCCTTCTTAACAACTCTTTTCTTTTCATCTCTTCTCCCTTTCTCTGGATTTTTATGTATTCTATGTACCTCTAGTATAAATAAAAATCGCCGGAGAAAAAAAGTGGAAAGGTACTAGAATCGGTGTACAAATTCTAGTACCTTCCCTCTGATGATGACCTGCTTTTTTTCTTTGCCTTTTTGCCCTCCAGCGTGATCGCCGTCACGTTACCCACAATTTATCTCACCCAGTTTTCTCTTCAGATATTCATATCTCAGCCGCTTCTCTTCTTTTGCAAAATGAATCTCGCGAAATTGTTCCGGATTATCCTCATACGACAACACCTCATCCCCGAATTGTTCGCTCGTGAGATCAAACCGGCAGTCCCCGATCACATTGTAGCAGTGATAATTGCCATCCGGACGCGGGACGCCATACACCTTTCCTCCGAAAATATCCTGCGCCAGAAATGCCGTGATAGAGCACTGCCCCAGCGTTTTGTTTTCCGGCGTCCAGTTCTTCCGCATCCGCGGCGCACAGGTATCCTCACACCAGATTTTTGAAAGCGCGTCATACAAATCAATCGGCGTATGTATTCCTTTATATTGCTCTGTGATCGCCGGAGCATCCGCCTGCTCCCAGCCCCAGAAATTATATTTCATATCGCAGACCTCCTCTCTTTCTGTATTTCTCTATAGTCCATTCCTGTACATTTCGCTGATCGCTGCCTGTGCGTGCTCCGCCTCTTTCTTCTGGATGATCCGGTCTCTGTCGCTTAATATCGCCACCATTTCATCCGCCAGATCCTCCAGCTTCGGGTCTGACACCCGGTACAGATAGCCCAACATCCGGGTAGCGGCATAATCCGTATTCATATATTTGTACGCAATCTCCGCACAAAATTCCTTCGGATAGCCTTTGCTCAATAAAACCTTATATAATTCTTTCGTTCTCTCCGATGCCATCTCTTTCTACACCCACACCTCCTAAAGCAGCTCTTGCATATTTTCCCGTCATCAAAATCCATGCTGATATTTCCATTCCTAAAATTTCCATGTTCCCATAACGCAAGTATAGCACAAACCTCTGCTTTTGGCTACCTTAACACACTGCCTAAAATCGGTGGGATTGCGGCAGGCTTATTTCAGTATACGTTCCGAACCTTAACAGATTTTGGAGGATCTCCACCGGTTACTATATTCCATTTTTAAAAACAGCCCCACAGTAACATAGTTCTCTCTGGGTAACTACGGCACAATATTGTGCTTACTTTACAGTTGAAATTTGCCTGCGTATACTATAGACAAAGCTCACGGAGAACGGCCGCTCCGAGGGGCAGCTAAAATAAATAAACAATTATCCAACATATCAGGAGGGATTCAAAATGAAAATCGCAGTTATTTGTGCAAATATCTTTTCTAAAACTGTGCTGACATATCCGGTTCCAGCAGCTTCATCAGCTCCCGGTCATGTCCATACGCAAGACTGGACTCTGCATCCAGGATCATCGTCGCACCCTTATCGTAGGCTTCCCATACAGGCAGTCCCTCCGCAGAAGGCACGCCGCTTTTTGCGAAACTGATCCATGCCTGACTTACCTGCTCCATCAGTTTCTGTGCTGTTTCTCCATTCTGCTCATGGGCGAACACAAACGGAATTTCCGCCCCATGGTAAGCACCCATCCGGGATTCGTCCCAGGTAAATACATACGCATACACATTCCCATCATTCTGATCCGCTTTGTGAGACATGATCTTCAGCATGGGAAGCCGGATCAGGGTGTCCACTTTATTCGCTTTTCCCACATCCTCATTCGGGTATGCCGCTGCAAAAGCTGCCGTTTCCTCTTCCGTCAGTTCCCCCTGATCTCCTCCCATCAGCATCGTCCATTCGTTGAGATTACTGCCGATCAGCAGATCGATTCCCTTCCCGTTCTCCGCAAAAGAATCTTCCGTCACAGGATCGGTCGGCATATAATCCCCATCAACGACCGGGCCCCATTCCATCGCATACCCGTCCGATAGTGGAGCCGGAATCCGATACTCTTCTGCCGTTTCCTGCAGTGCCTCCTCAGACGCCTTTTCCAGATCTTCCAGGGACACATTCTGGATATCCTCGATATGATCCGCCGTGATCCCCAACCGTTCCAGGATCCGTTCCGTCAGGCTTGTGCTTGCCTCCTGACTGGTAAAGGTTACTCCCATAGTCTCCGTTGCGCCGCTCTGGACGATTCCCCTCCGAAACAATCCCTTTGCATAAGGAGTGGTCATCAGGGCGAGAACCTTCGCTCCGCCGCCGGACTGCCCGAACAATGTCACGTTGTCGGGATCTCCTCCAAAAGATTCGATATTCTCCTGTATCCACTGCAGCGCACTGACAATATCCGTCAGACCGACATTTGCAGAATATTCGTATTTCTCTCCATATGCAGAGAGATCCAGAAAACCAGATACTCCCAGGCGATGATTGATGGAAACGACCACCACATCGCCGCTCCTGCTTAAATCTGCTCCGTTATAATCCGCATCGTTGGCAGATCCGGTAGAAAAACCTCCGCCGTGGAGCCATACCATCACCGCACGTTTTTCTCCATCGTTTGTTCCCGGCGTCCAGATATTCAGGTTCTGGCAGTTATTATCCGTTCCTTCCTGCCCGCCGCCAGACATGCCGAGCATGGAGCTCTGAGGCGACATCGGTCCTACCTCCGATGCATCCAGAATGCCTTCCCATTCCTGTACTTCCACTGCCGGTACAAACCGCTCCTCCGCCTGCGCATAGGGTACACCCAGATACTGATATATTCCGTTCTCCTCGCTCCCCCTTATCCTTCCCTTTGCCGTTTCCACCACCGCACTGTCAGAGGGTGTTGCAGGTGCGATCTGCGGGCGATGAAAAAAGTTACGGATCATCAAAAATGCAGCCACCAGAATAACTGCCAGAATCAACAGGATCACCAATATATATTTTTTTCTCCGTTTCTTCTTCGGTTCTCTTTTCATTTTCTGCCTCCTCATCAATGCGGATTGTTTTTATGCTTAATTCTTTCCTTCTCTTATTTCTTTGCTTCCCCTTCCGGGAAAATAATCTTAAATACGAAGAAGAAGATGATCATGGATACGCCGCCCGTGATGAATGTCACAAGGATATTATAAATTGCCGGCGCCACATATGCCGCTGCAATCGGCATCCACAGATTATTGAAGCCATTGCAGATCAGGGAGATCACGATCCATGCGATCAGGTACCACATCGCCTGATAAACAGGATTTCCATGACTCTTGAACGTGATGTTCCTCTGCAATGGAAAATTAATGCACTGCGCTACAAAAGAACCAACTTCATAGCTGATAAAGTATCCCAGGCCTCCGCCAATGACAACCTCTCCCGCCGCATCATAGAGGACATTATAACCCAGAAGGCTCCAGGTAAACTCTACGCCAAATAAACTCATATGTACCTGCGGCCACATGAATTCCGTTCCTGCCAGCCCTTCTCCAAGAATTCCCGGAAGGAACGTAAAGAAAAGATACTGTATAATCGTTACACCCATGCTGAACACAAAAAAGTAAAAAATCTGATAGAGCCATTTCGCCAGCTTCGGATGATTCTTTTCAAAGCCGCCCCATACTTTCGCCCAGCCTGTATTTCCTGTTTCTGTATTTACATCTGCCATACAAATTTTCCCTCCTAAAATAGCTTTACTTCCCGGTGATCTGCTTTAAATACTTCCGGTTCTGCCTCTTATTCCGGAAGAAGCCTGAAATCGTACGCCCCAAACCCCGGAAGAAATGTCCGTTTACCATAGTCACAATTCCCTCTGCCATCTCCATGCTTACCATGCCGCCGGTCATCTTCGCAATGGCGCGGAACGGCATGTTATAAATGAAGAGAATATTCAGATCCGGTTTTCCCGCATCCTCACTTTTCTTTTTCATGTTTGTCAGCTTATGATAGGCAAACCGCGCAATCGGACTCTTCGCATAATACATCTGGCAGATAGCATCATTCACGGTCAGATCTCCGCTCCACTTCCCGCTCGGGATCGGATATCCTAAGAGTTCTTCAAACTCCTTATCTTCTACCTGGCTGATATAACCGGAATAATAAGAAGGCATCCGGTTCGTATAGTAAGGATAGGTTTCCGTTGTTCCCGCCACCTTTGTTTCTGCGCTGAGCCGGATATCCTGACAGTTCGCGCCGATCATAATCGTATATATGCCGCCCTCAACTTCCCAGCAGTTTGTGCGGACATTCCAATAGCGGAAGGTTTTATCATCAAAGGGAATACGTACCCTTCTGCTTTCTCCTGCTTTTAGATATATCTTCTGAAATCCTTTCAGTTCTTTCGCAGGACGGAATACTCTGCCCTCCTTCATGGCAACATATAGCTGCACTACTTCTGCGCCATCCTGTTTTCCAGCATTCTGCAGGGTAAATTCTGCACCATCCCGGTCTATCGTCAGATCTCTGTATTTAAATTCTGTATAGGACAGCCCGAACCCGAAAGGATACAGCACCGGCATCCCCGCCGTGTCATAGTAACGATATCCCACATACAGCGCTTCCCGATATTCGGAGTTTCTTTCCTCACTCGGGAAATATTTAAACGCCGGGGTGTCCTCATAGCTGATGGGATACGTCTCATTCAGCCTGCCGGACGGATTTACCTTTCCGGTAATGATATCCAGCATAGCGCCTGCCCCTGCCTGTCCGTACAGATATCCGTGAAGCAGTGCTTTTAAACTGACATGCCAGGGCATTTCCACGGCGGCACCGGCACTTAAAATACCAACGATATTTTCATTTACCCGTGCAATGGACTCCAGGAGCGTGATCTGGTTTTGCGGGATCCTCATATGGGTACGGTCAATCCCCTCGGATTCACTCATTTCATCCAGCCCAAAGCAGTACAGCACTACGTCTGCGGACCGCGCAAGATCCACCGCTTCTTTTTCCATCACTGCATCTGCCGTGCCGTCCCGTTTATACCCCCTTGCCATCCCGACAACCGTCAGGTCGTATTCTCCGATCCGTTCTGACATCTTATCCAGTTTTATTGTATTCACCATGGAAGAGCCGGCTCCCTGGTATCTTGGATCAAATGCAAAATCTCCGATCAGCGCCACATGAGTTCCCGTCTTCAGCGGAAGGATCTTCTCCTCGTTTTTCAGAAGCACCGCGCTCTCCGCCGCCGCTTTCTTTGCCAGTGCATGATGGGCTTCTTTGTCAAAATCCTCCGGCTTTGACCCTCCGTCAGCGTGTTTTGTCAGCGCCGTCACTGCTTCCAGCATCCGGTCCACGCAGGCGTCTGCCGCCTCTTCGGAAAGCTTTCCATCCTGCATTGCTTTCACAAGCTGCCGCGCAGAATCCATGCCCGGCGTAGGCATTTCCAGATCCGAACCTGCTGCCACGCCCCTGATATGGTCGTTGGAGCCGCCCCAGTCCGTGATCACGATGCCGTTGTATCCCCATTCCTCTCTCAGTATCTCTTTGAGTAAATGTGTATTTTCATTCGCATATGTACCGTTTACCTGATTGTAGCTGGTCATAAGCGCCTTTGCTTTGCCCTCTTTTACAACAATTTCAAACCCTGTCAGATAGATCTCCCTGAGGGTCCTTTCATCCACTACCGCGTTCATCGCCATCCTGCGAAGCTCCTGGCTGTTTACCGCAAAGTGTTTCGGGCAGGCATACCGTCCGCTGCTCTGGATCCCGCGCACATAGCCCGCCGCCATCTTTCCTGCAAGATAGGGATCCTCTGAAAAATACTCAAAGTTTCTTCCGCACAGAGGACTTCTTTTGATATTCAGTCCCGGTCCCAGAACGATATCCACACCCTGCACCGCCGCTTCCTCTCCAAGCGCCCTGCCGATCTCTTCTCCCAGGACAGGATCCCAGCTGTTTGCCATAGTCGCTGCCGTAGGAAAACAGGTCGCCGGCAGCGACGGATTCAGCCCCAGATGATCACCTGCTCCTGCCTGCTTGCGGATTCCGTGCGGTCCGTCGGAGCAGAAAATGGATGGGATTCCCAGCCGTTCAAAATCCCATGTCTGCCATTCTCCTTTACCGCTCAGAAGCGCCGCTTTTTCTTCTATTGTCATCTTATCAATGATATCTTTATGTTTCATAAAATTACGCTCCCTGTATAAGATGAGGAGCTGCGGACCAGACAGCCCTCAGCCCCTCTTACATGATCTTTGTTATTCTTCTTTTACCGTTTCAATTTTTACAGCGTTCTTTTTCCGCTTCTGATAACCTTTGCGCACAATAAAGAACTCAAATGCAAGCAGAAGGACTGCGATCACAACATCCGCTGCGATCATTATGATCTGCCATGTCATCAGACCTGCGGACAGATTTTCTTCCTCAAATCCTCTGCTGTTGACAGCCGTATAAAGGACATCGTGGCACGCTTCTCTCATATGCTGAACGGTCGTCGGATTATCGGTATTTTTGATGTAGTTTGTATTTACATCCCTGTTAATCAGGCAGGTGGAACCGCCGTTATAAATCGCGCGCTCTGCATCCATATAGCCGAAGTCTGCAAAGTAGTCCGTCAGTACCGAACCCCTGAAGCCCCATTCGTTTCTGAGTACATTGATCAGCAACGGACTGCATGCGCCTGCCCACTGGTTGCCAATGTAGTTGTAGGAGGACATGACTGCTGTCGCATCTCCATCCTTTACGCACATCTCAAACGGCTTCAGATAAATCTCACGGATAGCCTGTTCATCAGCCCACACACAGAGCATTTCCCAACGGTTTGTCTCCTGGTCATTCAGCGCAAAATGCTTGATGTAAGCATATACGCCCTGGCTCCATGCCCCGGATACGGCATTTACCGCACATTTTCCGGAAAGGAGGGCATCTTCGGAATAATACTCAAAGTTACGTCCTGCAAAAGCGGAGCGGTGAATATTCATCGCCGGTGCATACCAGCCGGATACATTCATATCGTCTGCCATCAGGCCGATATTTTCACCAAAGGCGTACGCCAGGTCTTCGTTCCAGCAGTTTGCAAGCATCACCCCTGCCGGGAATCCGATAGAGCCAACGCCGGTAAAGTTATTATTCAGCGCCGCCGGACCGTCACAGTCCGTGGTTGCGATCTTGTCGATACTTTTTGCCGGAGCTGTCTGATAACCGCCCAGGGCGATCATTTCCACCATTTCGTCAATGGTCAGATTATCAAGGAGCATTTCCCATTTCTCATCATCGTAATCCGCTCCCCTGAGATCCAGGATCGAAATATTATTTTTTGCCCCGGTCGTCGGCATCTGGGCATCCGGGTCCTCCTCCGGTTCAAAATTGGAATTGTTTACAAATCCGGCTTTGTCCGCCTCCGGCATACTGTAGGTTGCCGGCGCAGCCACTGCTTCTTCATAGTTTTCAAATCCGTTTTCCCTTGACAGGTAGGTCAGCTCGCCTTTTGCAAAGTCAAACTGGTTCTGCGCTGCCACCAGGTCGGTGCTTCTTGCATTGTTTTCATCGTAAACAATCGTGCTCTCCACTTCATATGTCTGGGAGTCGATGACCGTGTGGGAATCCGAATTGATGGAAATCACATATTCGCCCTCTTCCAGTACGTAGCAGCCGTTCTCCTCGTCATCATAGGATGCCATATCCTCCGCGGATATTGAAATGCTCAATGTCTGGGAAGCGCCCGGCTCCAGCATATCCGTCTTATCGTATGCGATCAGGTTTGCAGATGCTTTTTCGATTCCTCCGTTGGTATAGGGCGGATTATAGTAAACCTCCACCACATCCTTGCCTGCCACATCTCCTGTGTTGGTAACGGTCACATCAAAACTGATCGTTCCGTCCTCACCCGTAACCATCTCGCCCATTTCCTTCGTAAAGTCTGTATAGCTCAGGCCATAGCCGAACGGGTACTGAACAAGCTCTTCGTAATCGATCAGCCCTTCCTCCGCCGCTGTTTCATAGAACTTATATCCAACGTAGATCCCATCTGTATAATTTACAAAATGTGGTAATGCTCCCGGAACATACGGATCACTTTCGGAAATGACGAATTCATCCATATTGTCATACTCATAATCTCCAAAATTGTTCCAGTTCGGAGTCGCTGTCAGATCCCTTACAAACGTATCGGCTGTCTTTGCAGATGGATTCACCTCGCCGGAAAGAATTTCTCCCAGAGCGTTAAAACCGTTCTGACCGGTTCCGGGAACCCAGAGCACACTCTTGATCTGCTCATATTCATCCGCGATCTGCAGCTCCATTGTATTGGCGCCGTTGTATACCAGAATAACGTTATCAAAATTCCTGCATACAAGATCGATCATGTTGCGCTCGCTCTGGCTTGGCTCCAGATAATGCGTGCCTTCCGGGAAATCTTCATAATCTTCCGAATTGTTGTTGTATGTAACTCCTGTCAGCGTTCTCGGCAGGTCTGTCTGCTCTCCGCCTGCACGCGTGAGAACGATCATTGCATTTTCAGAGAACTCTCTGGCATTTTCCATCATCTCATCTGAGTAGGTTTCTGCCGGCGGCTCCGGAAGTGTCCAGTCCTGCGCAAACATGCCGATTTCCGGTCTGCTCTGCGCATATGCCCTGTAAAAATCAGAAAGCTCGGTGTTCGTGTTAAATCCTGCGTTGGAAAGACCCTCCAGCAGGTCTACAATGTGGTAGCTGTCATTGAGTGCTCCGGAACCGGTTCCGCCGTAGCAGGGCGCTGTAGATGCCCATCCGAACACATTAATGTTTTTATTATCTGCCAGCGGAAGCGTCTGGTCATCATTCTGCAGCAGAACGATTCCTTCTTCCGCGATCTGCTGTGCCAGCTCCTCTGCCCCTGCAATGCTTTCCTCCGTAAGCGTGCCCGTACCGGATGCCAGTGACAGAATTGTGTACATCGGGCCGGTGCAGATTAAGTTTGCAACAATGGCAATTCCCACGATCATGGCAACGAATGCCTGGGTACGTATCACATATTTCTTATGTGCGGCGAGCTTCAGGCAGGCAATCATTACAATGACTGCCACAGCAATAATAGCGCCTATCGCGATCAGGTATCCCCTGATCTGTGTGAGTGTGCTTATCACATCACTCCAGTTTAATTCCAGCATTTTTTCTTCTCCCTTTTCTCAATTTTCTAAATGTACGGCCGTTTCATTTCTTTGTATTATCATTGTATCATAATTATTTTACGGTGCTCGTTTTTGGCACAACATGCAGCTATTTGTCCCAACCTGCAGGTCTGGGAATCAGCAGCCCCAGTTCAAACCATTCATCCTTCCAGCTGACCTGGGTACTCCCTCCATACTTTTCTACTGTATATCGAATGCTCCTGATCCCATAACCGTGATTTTCTTTATCCGCTTTTGTGGTGCGGATGCTTCCTTTCCCATCCCAGTCAGGCTCCCGTTCACAGTAATTACGCATCTGGATAAAAACAAAATCCTTTTTCAAAGATATGGATAAATGTATCAGACGTTTTTTCGGATCATCCAGAATAACAACGTTTTCTATCGCGTTATCCAGGGCATTTCCCAAAATTGTGCAGATATCCGTCACGTGCATAAAATCAAGCAGCGTACCGTCTGCCACCCAGGTAAAATGAATCCCGTTCTTTTTTATCACTCCCTGCTTCACTGTCAGCATAATATCCAGCACCCTGTTTCCGGTAGGCGCTGCGATCTCACTTGCATTCAGCTCTTCCTCCAGCCGGTCCAGCCATTCCTCACGTTTTTCTGCATTTGTTTCAGCTCTGAGGACTGCAATGTGATGCTTCAGATCATGTCTTTGAATACGGAGCAATTCGATGCTCTCCTGATAGCTCCGATATTGGTCATACTGGCTTTTCAGCATGGTTCGGATAGCTTCTATTTCTTTTTCTGACAAATATTCACTGACCCTGCTTTGAAACGCATACAGAACAGCCAGCCCGGAAAAATCGATCAGAGTACGCATCTTTAAAATGTCAAGACACACTGAAACATCGGCCTCTGCATCTGACAGAAGGAAACGGACATTGCTGGCCGCAAAGGTCAGTACCACAAGCGCAACCGTAGAAATCAGTTCCCATTTCGACAGATGCTCCAGGTATTCTTTTTTTAATATCCCTTGTTCTAATCGAACCGCTGCAGTAAAAACCACACTATAGGTAAGTATCAGGATACAGCTTCCCATTCCCAAAAATCCGACACCTGCCAGGTCCAGATAAGCGAAAAGCTGCCACTCCAGGGATGCTTCAAACTCCGCAATGATAAAAGCTGCTGTACAGCAATATGCTGCCTGAAACATTGTGATCCTGCAGCAGCAGTATAAAAATAAATACATAGCTCCGGCCGCTATAAGCATACAGGGAATCCAGAACATCAGAGGTACGTCATCCGTTGCCGCAAGCACCAGTATCTGGCACAGCAATGCTCCCATACTGAGTAAAATCGTCTGTTTTTTTGAAAATCGTTTCTCCAGGATCAGCACATAGACCATACAGGCAGCCCATTCTGCCAATGCCGTATGGATTCTTGGAATATCCGCATAGACAGCCGCCATCATCACATTTCCCCGCTCATATAGCATAGCATTTTCTGCATAAATTCCTTCTTCTTTGCCCTGCCGACAGGAAGCCGTTCTCCCTGCACCATACATTCGTTTTCCCGGATCGCATCTACATGCTGTATATTCACAAGATAGCTTTTACTGTTTCTGAAAAAACCATATGGCATCAGCAGGCTTTCCATCTGCTGCAGCGTTCCCCTGCACTCCCATGCACCTTCATCGGTCTTGTACTGCAGCATATGTCCATGGCTCTCAATGTAATAGATCCCCGCGATGTCCATTTTCCGCACGCCATTTTCCATCGGTATGGATATATAATGCTTCTCTTTTTTCCGGATTCTTTTTACCGCTCTGTCAAGCTTATGGGAAAAAGCAAAATATTCCACCGGTTTTACAATATAGTCCATCGCATCTACTTCATAGCCCCGGATCGCATAGTTTGTCATATTGGTAATGAATATGATGATCACTTCCTGGTCCATTTCTCTGATCTTTCTGGCTGCAGATATTCCATCCATAAATTTCATCTGGATATCCATCAGAATAATATCATAGTCACCGGAGTAATCCTCTGCTATCTCACTGCCGTCGCTAAACCAGACCGATCGCACTTCAACAGCGGACTCCCTTTGATATTTATTCAGGTATTCTCTCAGCTTGTCCACATATACTTTTTCATCCTCAACAATCGCCAGCTTCATTTCCATTTCCCCCATTTTTTCTGATATTCTCCGTAAATCAAAGCCCCGCTGCAGGTATTACTTCCACTGTCTCACAGAAATTTGCTCCTTGTTTTCATATTTATTGTAAAACGGGAAGAAAAAAAAGTACAATACCGAAACGGCAATATAGTATAATCTATATGCATACTGTATGAGCAGGCGGTTACTTCATCAAATGTCCGTGGGAGAGTTTCAGAATTTTATATAAAATACCCGCCGTCCAAAGTTACAAGAACCGGGCAGCGGGCAATATCTGGTTTTTCAGGCATCCTGCTTTTATTTCTGCTCGTCTACCGGCGGGCGCATTCTGGCATAAGCCTGCAGCTTGAGCCAGGAATTTTTATAGTAGCGCTTATTTTTGTTCAGCGCTGCGATTTCCGCCATCTCCGCATCATCCAGGCTGAAATCAAACAGATCGAAATTCGCACGGATATGATCCGGATTCTTTGACCCCGGAATGACCACATTTCCGGCCTGAATGTGCCAGCGCAGAATGATCTGCGCGTTGCTCTTTCCATATTTCCTGGCCAGTCTGGAGAATACCGGTTCCTCCATCAACGCCTTATCTCCATGCCCCAGGGGATACCACGCCTGAATGACCATATTTTCTTTTTCCAGAAATTTTTTCAGTTCCTGCTCCTGAGAATAAGGATGCACCTCCGTCTGCAAAATAGCAGGCCTCACTTCGCAAATATCTAAGATCTCCTGAATCTGAGCGGCTGTGAAATTGGACAAACCGATTGCCCGGACTTTGCCTTCCTTGCAGGCTTTCTCCATCATCTTATACCCAGCCACATAATTACCGGCCGGCTGGTGGATCAACAGCAGATCAATGTAATCAGTATCCAGACGCTCCAGCGTCTTTTCCACTGCATCCGCCTGTTCATAGAAGGACGGCCACAGCTTCGTTTCCAGAAAAATCTCTTTGCGGTCAACGCCGGATTTCTTGATTGCGCGGCCAACCGCTTTTTCATTCACATAGGCATTTGCCGTGTCGATCAGTCGATAACCGCATTGCAGAGCACTGGTTACGGAAGCCTCCGCTTCATCCGGGCTGAGCTGGAAGGTCCCGATCCCTGCCATTGGCATTTTTATTCCATTGTTCAAAGTTACATACTGCATAGTGATTCCTCCATTCTTTTATTTTTGATTATCTACACCCCTGCTGCCCAACAGGAAATTTCTTTTGCCCGTTCCAGATAATCTGCCCGGTCATGGCAGGTCGAATCCGAAACACACTGGGTAAATACTTCCGTCCGATATTCTGAAATTGCACGGCTGACGCTGGGCAAAGTCAGAATATTGCGTACATGGCGCTTCATTTCCTCCGGTTCCGAGCCGGTGCAGGTCAGGAAGATGCCGACCCGCTTTTTCGGCCCGGTCTGGTAAGTCTTGCAGGCGAAGGTACAGCACAGCCGGTTGATGACGGTCATCATCTGTGCCGCCATACAGTTATAATATATCGGGGCTTCCGCAATAATGGCATCCGCTTCGTGAGCCAGATGCAGAATGTCCATGAAATCGTCCTTCTGCACGCAGACACCGGTTTTCGCGCAACCGTAACAGGCCTGGCAAAATCCAATCTGCTTTTCCCTGATATGAACGATATGTACATCCGCTCCGTTGGACTTTGCTTCCTCCATCGCTGCGCTGATTAAAGCATCCCCATTCCCTCCCACAGTTGGCGTTGTTGTCAGAAATAATATGTTCTTCATTTCTTTTCCCCCTCTCAATTTCTGAATCAGCAGAAATGTGCCGTTCCTTTCCAGGTACGCTTTTTATTTTTTATGACTGCCATATCCAAAGCAGCCCATTGTAGAAATATTCCATTGCGTACTCTCCACTGTGAGTGCCGCCCTCCTGCTCCAAAAAATACAGGTTTCCATCTCTTTCATTATCGGCATAGCGAAAGGTACCGTCACTCACATCGGCCATCGCTTCGATCTGATATTTGAAAGAGGCGTAGGCAAAATCATCCGTACCGGATGCTGCAAAGATAAAGAAATCGCTCCATGTATGCCCGGAATCCGTTACCAGGGACGCCATATATTCTCCATCAGATGTCAGATTTCCGCTGGACGGCATAAAATAACGGAAATAGTCCAGACAATATTGAAAGGTTCTCCAGGTTGCCACCGATCCCATGGAAAATCCGGCAAAAGCACGGTGATCTCTTGAAGCCCGAATCCCTTCCGGCGTCGTATCCTCCGCATAGGTGCTGTAAGTTCCCTCAACTGCTGGTATCAGATCATTCATCAGCTCCCTGTGATAATTCTCTGTCAGCCGAATTGCCAAACTGTAATCTCCGCTGTCATCCGGGCTGGTATTATTGTAGGTAGGACACACTACGATCATGGGCTGAATCGCTCCATCTGCCATCCCATTGTCCAGAACATTCTTAAATGCAGCAGGACGATCTGGTGTTCCAAGATACACCGTCTCATCGCTCCAGCCTCCGTGCATCAGATAGAATACGTTATACTTTTCTTCCTCTGAATAGTCATAAGGCAGATATACGATTGCTCGCTTATGCAGCATTTGGCTCTGCTCTTCATATGCCATGGATTCATAGGTATCGTATTCCAGCTCCACCAGCGTGCCCGGATAATCAGATTCTTCAAAATAGTCCTCCGGTATCTGTACCAGTTCTTTTGGAAGCGTGGCCGTTGTCACGGTTTTCTCATCCCTTTCTGTTATCTCTGTGTCAGCAGAGGTTTCTTCCACTCCGGTTTCCGGTATTTCACCGGCACTGCCCACGGCCTTATTGGAATTACCCCCTGCCAATATGAACGTCAACGCCAGCATTATTGCCGGCATCCTGTGCTTTTTCATAGTCTCATGCCTCCTTATATTTTCCTCCCATACTCCGGGTTATCCTGGCAGAGCTGATCTTTCCGAATCCTTTCCAAACAGCTTTCTCCGCTGCAAAAAATAATAAATAACGATTGCCGGAAGCGTTGACCTTCCCATTCCTCTTAAAGCAGAGCCAACCACTTCATAAGTGCTTATCAAAAACAGGAAGGGAATAGCGTACCGTAACCTTGCCATGGCATACTCGATTTCTGCAGGGTTAACTGTAAAAATACGGATTACAGTATTGCGTGTGAGGATAAAGCCAAAGCTAACCAGTATTGCCCCAATCATCCCAGCGGCCAGGCAGAGCCGCTGTAAATATTTCTATGTGATTCTCTTTTCCTTTTATTATAAGTCAGGCAAGACCCCGAATGAAGTCTCACTTTGTTATGCAGTATATACCCAAAGGTGCTTACTCTATTTTAATTTCCACTCTCTCCCTTACATGTCCCAGTCAAAGAAAAAAATCATGGCACTTTTCGGTGCCGCCTATAGGCGGTGTCTAAGCAACCTTTGATACTTGACTGCCTCTTAAAAGAGACCACTCCATGCGGATGAAACAACCTGCCTTTCTCCCACGAAAAAAAGATCCATCTCTGGCTCCCGTACAACATGAAAAAACACCTGCCGCTATGACAAGTGTTATGTAACAGCTTAAAACCGCCAATAATTTTTTCACCAATTTTTAACAAAATTCCTATTGTACTTTTTGGGGATATTGCATATAATAAAAGTACAGAAAATGTTGCCGCTTACTGATGGTGCGGGGTATAAATTATTCAGTGCGTTAAATGTTTTCGCTTACCGATGGTGCGATTATAAATTATTCGGTATGAACATCTTATCCCCACCTTCGTGGTGGGGATTTTTATTAAGGAGATTTATGAAAATACAATCCGGCTTTTACTATCACATAACGGTTTTGGATACATATGCTCATACAGATGTTTAGCCGTAAGAAAATCCATCTTGGCAAACTCCTTCAAAATTTTTTCATTTTTCGTATAACAGCACACCCTCCTGCTTTACAACCTTTTCCTTCGCCCTTTCATCAAAAGACGATTCATAACCCACAGCAATGTCTACCGGACGTTTACGTACCCCGCAGAGGGATTTATATGCTTTCTGGGACAGTTCAATTTTATTCCCAGCATCATCAGGAACAACAACATAAAAGTCATAATCATTGTCCTCATCATAGGCATCTTTTGCAAAGGAACCGAACAGATAGATCCGTTTCGGCATAATCAGATGGGCGGAAATAATTCATCGAAAGTGACGCGCAATATTTCTTTGATAAGCTTAATTTCATCAGGGTAAACATGCCGCTGGCCGACTTCGATCTTTGCTAAAGCGCTTCTGGTGATATCGCATCCGCATAATTGAAGCTTGGCAGATAATTGCTCCTGAGTTAGATTGCGCTGCTCGCGTATCTGACGTATTCGAGCGCCAAGCCGTTTTTCATATTCTGTATTCATATCATCAATCTCCCATTTCAGAAAAAGTAAAATATGATGCACCTATTTGAGTGCAGCATTTTGTTGACTTCATTTTAAAAGTGGGATATAATTATTTTGCACCTATATAGGTGCAAAACAGCGACGGAGAAGGGTGGTAAAGAGAAGATGAAAAAGATCGTATATCTATTGTTAATCGGCATGTTGGTTTTGAAGATTTTTGAAAGTACTGATACCGTAAGAGCACAGGAACAGCTTGCTCCGCCAAGCGAAGAGGAATGGGATCTGGCTTGGCGGTCGGATGGAAGCTATCTTTGGATATCGGAAAACTTGCGCCAGGATACGACAGAAGGATTCTTTAAGCTAGATACGTTTGTGGATGCGGGGGATAAGTTTTACTATGTTGATGATGAAAAAAATACGGTAAATACGATTAACTACGACGGGAGCGACAGACAAACGATCGTTGATGCTGAGGGGGAATATATCGAAGGAATTATTGTTACGGAACAATATCTTTATGTGAAATTTGGAAATCGTGTGGATTGGATAGCACAATATAATCTGAATGGTCAAGACGGGTGTAGGTTTTTACTGGGAGATACTTTGAGCAATATCTGTTTTTACAATGGTTTGCTCTATATTTATATAGAATATGCGTATAGCACATTCTGCGGCAAGGTGGATGGCAATTCAGAATTGACAGATACTGAGTGGGGATGGGTTGACATCTATGATATTTGTGAGGAATCTATTTATTTTAGAGAATATCAGGATAACACTTTATATCGAATGAATATGGACGGAACCGATCAGGAGATTTTAAACAGGGACGGCATTCCCGGAAGCTGGATTGGAATGCGGGATAATAAAATCTATTATTCCTACGAAAATGGAAAACGGTTGGATAGTGTATCTTTCAGATGCTTTGACTGCCTTAACGGAGAAACAAGTGAACTGGAATTAGCGGACTTTAAAGAAATGGGCGGTGTAATGTTTGATAATCAACTTTTGTATCAAAGTGGAGAAGGCCTTTGGACATATAATATGGACACCGGGGAAAATAATTTATTGGTAGAGGATGACGGAACGCTGTATGAATTGTGTGATATACCGGAAGCTACAAGACCGTATTATATGAGAAAGCAGGATGACATACGATATTTGTATACTGTAGATATAGAAACCGGGCAGGAACAACTATTGTATGAGCTTATTGATAAAGAGTTGCGGGCAATTTGTTATGCGGGTGAAGAAGACTTGTAATGAGCAGAAGAGACGGGGGAAAAGAGTGATGAAAAAGACAGGGAAATTACTGCTGGCTATTATTTCTGCAGGGATGCTCTGCTTCGGTATGAATAGCATCTGTTTTGCGGAAACAACACCGGAAGAAAAACTGGAAGAATATTACAATACGGTATTAGTGCCAAAAGAGGGAGAACTTCCGGTGGAAAACCTGACCTCTCTGGAAGGGGAATCAGGGATTGTAACGCATATCATGTTGGATACAAATAAGGATGAAATGCCGGAGCTGTGGGTTTTTTATTATAGCAATGAATGGTTCGATGTATGGACTTATGAAATCAGTTCAAAGGGGGAAGTGATTTTTACAGATGATGGAGCGCTTTCTATAGGGTTTTTCGGTGAAAATGTTGGGATAAAACATTTGGGATGTTTTTTTGCAGACAACGGAGATAAGGTTACTTTTGTAGTGGATTCCGGGCATAATGTATATGGCGAGGGGTGGGATGACAATCTTCGCTTGGATTCCTTTGAGCAGGAAGGCGTGGAAGATGAAGATATTTTAGCAAACATGAATATCAGTATTTTTGTGGGATATTATCATGGAGACATTGGAATGAATGCTAGTGGAAAGCTTGAATTGGATGGATATCTTTGCGGCCAACGGTATTACGCAAGCGAAGATTTTGAAGATTTTGAAGTTGCTTTTGATATAGAGGGAGATGCGGTGGAAGAAACTAAAAAAGCAGCGGATGAATTGTATCGTCATCTTGGAGAAAAATTGGAACCTGTCGGCATTCAATGCACGAGTGTGAGGCGGGAATACTGTGATTCACAAAATGAATCAATAGAGACAATGTCGGATGTAAAATCTGTTTATCAACCGTACGGAGATGCAAAAATATATTATTTGTTTGACTGGAAAGGTTACGGGGATAATGAAACGCCGTATGAATTATCATTGACAGTATATGACAACTAATTAGGAGAGTGAATTTATGTTTCAAAAAAAATATATATTAAACTGGCATTTTGTGCTATTTGGATTTATTGGAGGCGGATTATTGCCAATATCGCTGGTGGGAGGAGTAACAAATGGAGAACCACTCAGCGGAAACGAAATTATCGGCAAAATAACACGAGGCGAATTTATTGATCCTTCGTACGCGCCAATGATGATCGGTCTGTTTTTCATGGGCTATCTAATCAATATGCTGATTACTCTGCTGAGATTCCGAAGAGAGAAAGCAGCGGCTATGCGGACACAAGCATTAGCGCTTTTGGGAACATTTGTGGCAATAGGTTTGTTTTCCGTATTTTTTGTAAAAGTAATCACAGTTTTTTTGTGGATTATAGGTATTTTTGCGGTCTTTGAGCTGTTTTTTTCAAAGCAAACGAGGACAGGGGCGTTGTGGACCCTTTCCTACTGGATACGCGGGAAAGAAGATAGGATGACAAGCGAGCAAAAGCGTGCAGTACATGACCGTGCACTTGAGGCGGCTATGAATCAGGACAAGGACGAAATGGACACCTCTGATATTGATCAAATTATGAATGATTATGACAGAGATTAGAGAAGGGTTGGAGAAGATGAAAAAGAGCTTGGGCTGGATATGTTGTTTATTGATAAGCGTAATGATTTGCGGAAGTACGGTAAGCGCAGATGACTCTGTCCGTATAGATTTTGACATGCTTCCAACTACGGACACATGGGTAGATGGGGAATTGAGAATAGACGAGTATCATTACTATCCCATGGAGCTGACCGGAACCGGTAAGTTAAATGTTAGAGCGCAGACTTTTTTTGATTATTTCAGAGTGGATATTCTGGATGAAGACTTAGTATCCTTTGCAACGGAGCAATACATAAATGGAACGGCCGGCGATCCTAAAACGGTTGACTTTGAGTTTTATTTGGAAAAAGGCGTTTATTATATTCGCTGTACAGGGGAAGCGCAAAGAGAAGGAGCCTATAGATTAAAGGCTAACTTTGAAGAGATAGAATCTACGGAAGAAGAACCAAATAACGATTATCAGTCGGCACAAATCATTCAGGAAGGGGAAGAGATCAAGGGAATTCAAACAAAAAATGATGAGCATGATTATTATCAGTTTGTTGTGGATAAGAAAAAAGATGTAAAATTGACAGTAAGCGTTGAAGATAGCTCCAAAACCCATTTAAAACTATATAATGAAGATATGATTCTCTTGGATGAAGTGTATGATGGCGTTGCGTTTGCAGAAAAAAAGACATATGTTTATGAAAAAACACTGGATGCAGGGACGTATTATATTGATATGACAACAATATATACGGAAACCGGATGCGGGCCTTATCAGTTGAGATTAGGAGAACGGCTTCAAAAAGACCAGGCACAGGAAATTGAGGAAGAATCGTGAGTAGTTGATTTGGGAAGATTTTGTGCCAGGCAGAATCCTGGGATTTACAGTAAAATAATAAGACAGTTTTGTAGAGTACGAGCTTTTTTAAAACATTCGTCGCTGCAGAGCTGTCTTTTTTCATTATTAAGATTCGGGTGTTAAAAGTGATTACCAAATTGTTTCGTTTGGATGTGTTCTGACAGAATTCTGAAATTATGACCAATTTATGATGGTGTAAAGAAAGAAGAGCATTTTAAACCCCCTTTTTCGAAAAAAAGACCCGAAAGAATAAAATCTTCCGAGTCCTATATATACTCTGTGCTTATAAGTTAAGCTTAGTTGTCTTAGATCATGATGCTTTAATAAGCATATCATGGATATATGTCCGCAAGCCAGCTTCCGTATCTATACCATACTTCTGATTTACCATAATATAGTATTTCATTATCCTGTCCTTCGGCAGAAGCTCACTGGATGGAATACTGTCCCCATATCCTTTCCTGGCCTCCATCCATGGATCTTCATTATGGGTAATTTTCTCCAGTACTTTCCCTCCATACATTCCAAATGTATTTACGACAAGATCAATTACCTTCTTCTCATCATCTGTCAGCGCATCTTCATTTCCTTCCAGAAGTGCGAAGCGTGCATCATCGATCGGATTATACTTAAAGTCTCTGAACAGCTCATATACCTCCGGATAAACCGGACCATGTATCCACGCCCTGCAATCTTCCACAAAGACAGGCTTTCCATACAATGCAGAATAAACACCCTGAATAAAGTATAGCAATTTCTGCAGCATGAGCGGAGTTACCTCTTCCAGTTTTTCAAAGACATATGCGATCACCCTGAGCATCTTATCTGAGACGGAAAAAAGGCTTTCTATGCTGTCTGCTGCAGTCATCGCTTTTTTATATGCCGCATCTGTCAGCTTATCCCGGTTTTCAATAAGTTTCTCCTTCATATACGCAGGGGAAGCCAATGCTGCTTTAACAATATCGGAATACTCCTTAGATGGCACCTGTCCTTCCAGATATCTCGGTATTGTCACCTCTCCGAATCCAAGCGCAAGGGAAAGCGGTGCCTTGCCAATCTTATAAATCTTCATAAGTCTTTCAATATCTTCGATCGATACAAGACCTTCCTCTGCTCTATACTGCTCATCTATTTCCTGAATGTTCTTATCAATGAGTCCGGGTATACTCATTTCCTCTCCACATTCTGCACATACAGCCACGGTGATGCCAAATGTGTAAGCCTTATCCCTTATAGTTTTTATGATATCCTTCTTCTGTAAAAGGTACTCTGTCTCTTTCCTGCACTCTATGCAAAAGTCTCTTCTTCCCTTCTCTGTCATAATGGCCACCTCTTTTTCTGATTATTTGAAATAGTATGTAAGCGGATGTTTTTGCTCATGGAACGAAATCACAATCACAAAACAGTTCTCCAGCTTGTTGAATTTGATATAAAGAGATACTATTTTTTCTTCTGTTCCATTTCTCTCCAAAAGAGTAACATCCTTACCAAATACATACAGTCTTTCATGCTCAAAGCCTTTATGTTTATTCTGCAGAATCTCTGAAAAATCCATTACAGTCAGGCCCATTATGATATCCTTTGCTTTTGCTTCATCAATAATATAATCCAGAAACAGATTGATATTATCCTGCCGTTTCGCATTCCTGTCAAGCCGGTATCTATCATTCCCAACGGCTTCCTTTACTTCGGAAAGATACTGCTCTATATGTTTTTTCTCTATATTCAATACTTCATCCTCTGCAGATTCTATGATGTATTTTTTTTTATTTTCCATCATTAGTATAACTCCCATGATTGCTTTTTGTCAATATCCAATCATCTGGGACAGCAGTTTTTTCTCTGTTGAGGAATAGAAGCATAACATTTGTAGTAAAAAGAAAACTCATTGATGAAGTGGTTACTTCTGCATTACAGGAGCGCCGCCATATACCGCAGACATGGGGATCCGATCCAGTGCGGCATCCAGCGCAGCTACCTCTGCGTCGGTCAATTCTACATTTGCGGCTCCCAGATTCTCCGTCAGGCGCTCCGGCTTGCGGGTACCGGGAATCGGTACAATGTAAGGTTTTTTGCACAGCATCCACGCCAGCGAGATCTGCGCAGGCGTAGCATTCTTTGCCGCCGCCGTATTCCGCAGCAGTTCCAAAAGCTCCCGGTTGCGTTCGATATTTTCCGGCTGATACTGGGGCATTACGCTGCGGTAATCCTCATGACCGCCAAATACCGTATCCTTTCCGTACTTTCCGCTGAGAAGACCGTTTGCCATAGGGGAGAAGGCCACGTAGCCGATCCCCAGTTCCTCCAGCACCGGGAACAGTTCTTCATACCATCTTGCCATCATGGAATACCGGTTCTGAATCGCAGTCACAGGGCAAACGGCGTGCGCGCGACGGATGGTATCTTCTTTCGCCTCGGACAGACCCCAATGGATGATTTTTCCCTCCCGGATCAGTTCTGCCATGACCCCAGCCACTTCCTCAATGGGAATCTTCGGGTCAGGCCTGTGCTGATAGTAAAGGTCAATGTGGTCTGTCTGCAGCCGCTTCAGGGAACCCTCTACCGAAGAGCGAATCACTTCCGGACGGGAATCCGCCACGACCGGCAGATTGACCGCATCGCTGCTCCAATCAAAGTGAATGCCAAACTTGGTGGCAATGATCACCTTATCCCGGTAGGGCTTCAGAGCCGCTCCCACCAGTTCCTCATTGTCATGGGGACACTCCCTTGTCCCATAGGTTTCCGCCGTGTCAAAAAAGGTGCAGCCCTGATCCACGGCCTGTGCAATCAGCTCTGTCATCTCCCGTTTGTCTGCCGGCGCTCCGTAGGCATGTGTCATACCCATGCAGCCTAATCCGACAGCAGATACTTTCAAATCTTTTCCCAGAATTCTTGTGTTCATAAAATTCTTCCTTTCTTTACAGTCCCAGCTCTTCCTGCCTGTTGTCCTTTCCTAATTTTTGTCTGTCTTTTTAAGACATCATGGTATCCCCTTGCGGTATTTCTTAATAGCAGTAACTGTTCACAGTCACCTTCGCAAATCCATTTAAAATTCGCTTCGCGAATGGGATTTGCTCACGCCTGAATCACGTTCTCACGCCTCAAACAGCAGGTGTTTGAGGCTGGCGTGAACAGTAATTAATAGCACTCCTGGAAAATCTTCAGGATCTCTTCGTGGGTCATTTTCTTATAGCTGCCGGGAGCAAGATTACAGGAATCTGCAATTGCTTTCAGATCCGTAGATTCATTCACACCCAGTTCCCGCAGCGTAGTGGGCAGGCCGATTTCCCTGATGAAATCCGCCAGTGCCTCCACCCCGGCGCGGGCCAGTTCTTCCCCTGTTTTGCCCTCTGGGGAAATTCCCCATACATTCACGGCAAACTTCTGGAATTTCGCAAGCCCGTCCCTGTAGATATGCCGGTAATAAACAGGATGCAGCACCGCCAGCCCCGCGCCGTGATTACAGTTGGTATAAGCTCCAAGCTGATGTTCCATCTGGTGGCACTCGAAATCCATCCGCTTGCCCAGCTTGATGATGCGGTTTTCCGCCATGGTGGACTCCCACATCAGATTGCTCCGGGCGGTATAGTCCTCCGGGTTTTGAATCGCTGCCCGCAGATCCCGGATGACACCTCGCATAAGCGCCTCCGAAATGTCATCGGACACATTGTCCCCGTCCGGCTCACTAAAATAAGTCTCCATGATGTGGGATAAAATGTCGAATCCGCCTGACACCATCTGCTTTTTCGGAACGCTGTAAGTATAAGTGGGATCCATCAGAGCAAATCTGGCATTGCATTTCGGGTAGTCCCGTCCGGTCTTAATTTTCAGCTCCTCGTTGGTAATGACCGCTCCACCGTTCATCTCACTGCCGGTTCCTGCCACCGTGACGATAACGCCCAGAGGAAGCGGCTCAAAATCAATGACGCCCGTTCTTGCCCAGAAGTCCGTCCAGATGTCGCCGTCATACACCGCTGCCATAGAGACAGCCTTGCAGCAGTCCATAACGCTGCCGCCGCCCACAGCAAGGATCAGATCTACATGGTTTTCCCGTGCCAGCTTCGCGCCCTCCATCACCTTGGCATAGGTGGGATTTGCCCCGATACCGGAGAATTCCACGATGGTTTGACCGGCTTTTTGCAGACAGGCCGTTACCTCGTCATAGATGCCGTTTTTCTTAACAGACCCGCCTCCAAAACAAAGCATGACGGTCTGTCCGTATTGGCCGGAAAGGCAGGCCAGGTACTCCTTAACACAGCCCTTTCCGAAATAGACCTTCGTTGCGTTTTCAAAAATAAAGTTGTTCATCTTTGTTCTCCTTTATGTCTTCGCTTCGGTTGTTTTTGTTATCTATAGTATAAAAAAATCGAGGCTTCCGCAGAAGTCTCGATTCGTTCATCAGTTTAAACCCAAAGGTGACAAGCTGAAATTTCATCTCCGGGCAAAATCAGGAGATCCCATATTTTTGATCTCTTCCAAAAGCCGACTGATTTTTTTCTTTCCAAACAGCGTCTTTTCTTCATTCAGCACCAGACAGGGAACACTCATTACATGATACTGCTCCTTTAATTCCGGAAAATGATTCAGATCGTATACCTCCGCTTCCACGTCCGGATTCAGTGAAGCAATCCGCTGGGCGGCAGTTACAAGCTCCGGACACATGGTGCAGGAAAGAGATACGAAAATCTGCATACGCACCGGAACATCCAGCTTGCGGATGCTTTGCTTTGTCTCCTCATCCAGAGGCTGCCCGGGGCCGGCGGCGTTATACAATCCCAGCACGAAAGAGGTAAACTCGTGGCCTCCCGGTACGCCGTGAAATCTCAGTCCGGTTTTTGTTCCATCCCCGCGAAGCACCTCCACAAAAGGAAGATGGCTGCCGCCCTCCTCCGAAAGACTTACCGAAAGCTTGTCCGTCTGTTTCGCCAGCTCCTCCATATAATATTTTAGTTCCTGAGATACAGGCCTTTCATCCAGGTGCAGAGAGAGGATCAAAGGCGCCTCCATTCTGGTAAAAACTGTCGAAAGCTGCGCCAGCATTTCCTTTGGAAACAAGCCACCCGACCTTTGCTGCTCTTCCGCTGCCTGCGCCGTTTCCGCCTTTCCGTTTCCTTCCGCCTGCACGCCTGTCTGTCCGTTGTCCTTTTTACTGGGTCGCTGCGGACGAATTCCCGTCTTCTCCTGCATAACGGAAGCATATTTTTCCAGTTCCGTTGCTGCCGTTGCCCCGTCGCCCACTGCCGTCACTACCTGACGCAGGTTCTTCTGGCATACGTCTCCGGCGGCATAAACCCCCGGAAGATTCGTTTTCCGGTTCCGGTCCGTACACACATATCCTCTTTCGTCCAGTTCGATCTTTCCCTTTACCAGCTCCGTATCCGGAGCATAGCCTGCAAATACAAACACGCCGAAGGTATCCCCTTCCGGAGCAAACACCGATTCTTCCCCGGTTTTCGTGTTCTGGTACCGGATGCTTCTAAGAGCGTTCTCTCCCGTCACCTCCAGCACCTGGGTATTTGTCCGCACAGTAATCTTCGGATGGTTTCTGGCCGCCTGCGCCACCGCTTCAGCACAGGAAAAATCTTCTCCACGAATCAAAATGGTCACGTGGCTGGCGTATTTCGTCAGGAACACGCTCTCTTCCGCCGCCACAAAGCCGCCTCCCACAACAAAAACCTCTTTCCCGGTAAAGAACTCTCCGTCGCAGGTGGCGCAGTAGGCCACGCCCCGTCCGCGAAATTCCGCCTCGCCGGGGAAACCCACCATTCTGGGATGAGCTCCGGTGGCAAGGACCACGCCAAAGCAACTGTAAGTCCCTTTTTCCGTACGGATCTCTTTGATATCCTCGTCCAGGAAAACTTCCGTCACCTCCGCCAGCAAAAACTCGGCGCCAAACCCTTCCGCCTGTTTTCGCATAGTCTCCGTCAGCGCCCGTCCGCTGGTCTTATTCACTCCGGGATAATTCACAACTTCCTCCGTGATCGTAATCTGTCCGCCAAACTGCTCTTTTTCAATGACAAGGGTCCTGTAGCAGGCTCTGGACAGATAAAGGGCCGCCGTTAATCCGGCCGGCCCTCCTCCGATTACAATCACATCATAAAACCGCTCCCGGTCCATCACAGCATACCCACAAGATCCAGGCTGGGTTTCAGCGTTTCCGCTCCTGGCTGCCACTTGGCCGGGCAAACCTGATCGCCGTGCTCCGCCACAAACTGGCTTGCCTGGAGGCGGCGGAAAAGCTCGTCGGCATTGCGGCCCACATTGCCTGCATTTACCTCATACACCACAATCTTTCCTTCCGGGTTCACAATAAAGCTTCCCCGCTCCGCCAGTCCGTCGCTTTCAATCAGCACTTCAAAATCCCTGCACAGCGCATGGGTGGGATCGGCAAGCATGGGATATGTGATCTTTCCGACGCGCTCGGAAGCATCGTGCCATGCTTTGTGAACAAAATGGGTATCCGTAGACACGGAATATACTTCGCAGCCCGCCGCCTGGAAATCCGCATATTTGTTCTGAAGATCTTCCAGCTCTGTGGGGCACACAAAGGTAAAATCTGCCGGATAGAAGAAGAATACGCTCCATTTTCCAAGGATATCCTCTTTTGTCACGGTCTTAAATTCTCCGTTCTGGTAAGCCTGGACAGAAAAATCTGCCACTTCTTTATGAATCATAGACATAATACATCCCTCCTTCTTGATTTTTACTTATCTTGATACGTTAAAGGCATTCATTCCCGGATAAATGGCGCTTGCACCCAGTTCCTCCTCAATTCGGAGAAGCTGATTGTATTTTGCCACCCGCTCGGTCCGGCTGGGCGCTCCCGTCTTGATCTGGCAGGTGTTGAGAGCTACGGCAAGATCCGCAATGGTGGTATCCTCCGTCTCTCCGGAACGATGGGAAGTCACGGCTGTGTAGCCTGCCTTATGGGCCATCTTGATCGCCTCCAGCGTCTCAGAAACGGAGCCGATCTGATTCAGTTTAATGAGAATGGAGTTGCCGCATCCCTGTGCAATTCCCTTGGACAGACGTTCCGTGTTTGTCACAAACAGGTCGTCTCCCACAAGCTGCACCTTATCGCCCAGCTCTGCAGTCAGCTTTTTCCAGCCTTCCCAGTCTTCCTCGTCCAGAGCATCCTCAATGGAAATGATGGGATATTTCTCCACAAGTTTTTTCCAGTGGGCGATCAGCTCCTCGGAGGTGTAGACCGTTCCTGCCTTCGGCAGCTTGTACTCGCCGGTTTTGCCGGTCTTCCATTCGGAAGATGCCGCGTCCATGGCGATCATAAAATCCCTGCCCGGCTCATAACCTGCGTTCTTTACCGCCTCCAGAATGGTTTCAATAGCTTCCTCGTCCGATGCCAGAGCCGGTGCAAAACCGCCCTCATCACCTACAGAGGTTGCCAGTCCTCTGGATTTTAAAATTGCAGCCAGGGCATGGAACACTTCCGCACACCAGCGAAGCCCTTCTTTAAAAGAGGGAGCTCCCACCGGCATCACCATAAATTCCTGCACATCCAGACCGGAGGACAGGGCATGGCAGCCGCCGTTTACAATGTTCATCATAGGAACCGGCAAACGGTTTCCGGAAACACCGCCCAGGAAACGATAAAGAGGTACGCCCAGCGAATCTGCAGCAGCTCTTGCCGCAGCGATGGAAACTGCCAGGATGGCGTTTGCGCCAAAATTGGATTTGTCCCTGGTTCCGTCTGCGTCGATCATCGCCTTATCCACTGCATAGGTGTCCGAGGCATCCATTCCCAGGAGAACCTCGCTGATTTTTGTGTTTATATTCTCAACAGCCTTCTGCACGCCTTTACCAAGATATCTTGCCTTGTCGCCATCCCGCAGCTCCAGGGCCTCAAACTCACCGGTAGAAGCGCCGCTGGGAGCCATTCCTCTTCCGACTGTTCCATCCGCTAATGTAACCTCCGCCTCAACGGTGGGATTTCCTCTGGAATCCAGAATCTCCCTGCCTGTCACTTTTTCAATCTCTAAATAATCCATAGATATGTCCCCTTTCTTGCTTTGCAGAACATCCTCCCCGGAAAGTCAGCAGTATTTCCGGGGAAACAGAGCTTCTTTTATTCTCTGAGGAGTCTGCATGATTTATTCGCGCTTAGTTAGTTTTAACTAACTACAGTCAGACTAACATAACGCATCGCAAAAGTCAAGAGATTAATTCCTTATTCTTCGCCGCTATCGTATAAAAAAATCGAGGCCTCCACAGAAGTCTCGATTCCTTCGTCTAAAGGTTCTATATATTCTATTGGTGCAATACCATCTGAATTGCCGACAGGAAGCGTTTTACCGTTTCCGATGGCGTATGGGAATGGAGCAGACCATAGGGAATCGAATGATTCCATTCCACAGGGATGACTTTTAATAAAGGATGCACATTGTCCCATGCCTGAACTGCCATCAGCACATCATTACTGTTTTCGCAGCGGTTAAACACATCCACACTGTAAAAGTCAAAATCCACGATCTGGATCTGATTATGATTCTGCCAGATGTCATCCCGAAGCACATCCACATAATGACTCCAGTTCCGGTGCATCAGCATCAGCCGCTCGCCATACAGATCCTGAACAGTCAACCGGTTTTTACCGGCAAGACGATGATGGATGGATACCGCGCAGCAGATCGGCTGTCTGGAAATTTCAAATCCTGCACAGCTTCGCAGATTCAGCATCGTGTCATCAAAAATCCCTGCAACTACGTCAATGTTCTGCCCCAGATTTTTCAAAATTTCCCTGGCATTCTCCGGCGTGTTTTCATAGGGGATAAGCTGGAATTTAATCTCCGGGCATAATTCATGGATTTTGGGCCAAAGTTCCACCAAAACCCCGGCAGGAGTCATAGGGGATGTACCAATGCGGATCACATTCTCTCCCTCCTGCATGGCATTCTTTGCCCGAATGACAGAATCCTTGCAATATTGGATCACATATTTTGCGTCATTATACAGAGACATCCCGGCTTTTGTCAGCGTTAGCCCGCGATGAGTACGCTCAAAGAGCTTTACATCCAGATCCGCCTCCAGAAGATTAATCTGTTTGATCACTGCCGTAGGTGTAATAAAGGATTGCTCCGCAGCTTTGTTAAAACTTCCGGCATCCGCTACCCGAAGAAATGTTTCAAGTTGATGATTGTACACCAATATCGCCTCTCTTCCTTATCAGATCTTACGCTTTTATTATACGTGGATATCCAAATAAACGCAAGATAAGCGGTACCAAAGTTTTTATGCATTTACTGTTTTCCTTTCATAAAATATCCAGTCACAGACAATCTTATTTTAATCCCTTACATAAGGGGATCAGGCACAGCAAAATCACAATACCTGCCAGTCCGATAACAATTCCAAGGATCATGTTGTTCCACACCATGCAGAAGCACATTCCAACACCTAAAGCAAGCGCTCCCACTATGCCTATTACTGCCGTCAGCACTGCTTTTCCTGTGATTTTGATCGGAGCTTTATGCTCCATTTTTCTCCAGACAAAAACAGTGATCAGCGCAAAGACCAGCCCGACACATCCTACAACAATTCCCGGTTTAAAGGCGTTCCACTCTTCAACCATTGCCATGCACATTCCCAGTGCAAAGAAAATGACACTGATCGTTCCCAAAATCGTTGCTACAAAACTGCTTTTTTTCATTACTCTAATCCTCCTGATCTGATATTAATTATTTTTTATGCAGGCATTATATTACTGATTTATTTATACTGTGTTTGAGAATTATTTGAAAATTATTAATTTTACAGTACAGTCTGAAATCCTCCTTTCAGAACAATAAAAACGGCGGTAAGAAGAATTTTTCCTACCGCCGTTTTTATTTTTTATTTTACTTTTCTCCCAGAAAATATCTTGGCTTTCCCTGCGTTTTTTTCCCGTATTCAATGGCTTCTGCGGGACATCCTGCGATACAGGCCATACAGTGGGTGCACTCCTTCCCCCATGTAGGTTTCCCGTTGACCAGCTTCACATTGTTTAACGGGCAGCGAGTCTCGCATTTGCCGCAGCCGATGCATTTATCTGTCGCAGTAAAACCTTTTGCGCTGATCATCATGGCATACATCATGGGATTCAGAATTTTGGACATCATAGCCTTGCCAGGCTGTTCCTTTGGCAGCATCTTCATATCCCGAATCGTTTCCGCAATCTTTATGATCTTTGGCTCTGCTTCTTTCAGAATCTTATCATTGACTTCTTTGGGTTTCGTGCCGCCGCCGGCAATATAACCCTGGGGCATAACAACAGAATTGAATCCAAGCAGCGAAAACGCTTTCTCTTTGCATAGCTTTTCCACATACTCTACTGTCATCCATGGGGTTTGCGCGCATGTTCCGATGAAATAAGCGCATTTCGTTCCCGTGAAATTTACCTTCTTGATGTATTCGTCCATGACGCGGGGCAGTCTTCCGGCGTAGACCGGTCCGACAAAAACCAACGGTTTATCCGAAGAAATCCTACCATAGTCCTGGGCCTTGAGCCGCTGGTTGATGGAAATAACATCATCGCAGGATATTTCTGCAATTTTTTGGGCAACATACCGGCTGTTGCCTGTTCCGCTGAAATATAAAACCATAGCATTGACCTCCTGTTATTGAAAGCACCTTGTATTATGCTTTTAGGAGAAATATAGCACAGTTAGGACAACTCACGGTAAACTACAACGGCAAAGTGACGGAAAATGCTGCGCCCTGACCAGGCATACTTTGAACAGAGACGGTGCCGTTGCAAAGCTCAACAATTCGCTTCACCAATGACAGACCCAGCCCATTTCCTTCTGCCTTGCGGGAATTGTCGCCCTGATAGAATTTTTCAAAAATATGCTTCTGAACTTCCTCTGTCATGCCGTCTCCGTGATCAGTAATGGAGACAGTAAGCCTTTTGTCCGCCTCCTGAATATTTACATGGATCACACTGTCTGCCGGGGCATGCTTGATGGCATTGTCCAGGATATTGCTCCATACCTGGGCCAGCAGCGGTTCACTTCCATAATACATCTGTTTGGGCAGATCCATATCAAATTCTATGTTTTTGGCAGACCACTTTCCTTCCAATAGCAGAATGGATTTTCTGATCTGCTCATCCAGCCGGAACTCCCGGTTATCTACAATCATTTCCTGATTTTCCAGTTTGGATAATGTCAGAATATTGGCAGACATATTGGAAAGACGCCGGGAATTATCCAAAATAATCTCTACGTAATGGTCGTGTTTTTCCCGTGTCAGGTTTGGATTTTGCAGCAAGGTCGCATACCCTTCAATGACCGCAATAGGCGTTTTGAACTCGTGGGATACATTGGCCACAAAATCGCTTCGCATGGTTTCCATATGGGACAGGTCATGGGTCATCGCATTAAAACGCCCTGCCATTTCCCGGATCTCCGCAATTTTTGCGTCTGTCGGGATTTTGACGGAAAAATTCCCCTTAGAAAGCTCGTCAAACGCATCACACATATTCTGAATTGGCCGGATCATCGATTTTCCGACAAACAGCGCAATAATTGTTCCCAGCAGGATGCTGCCCAGTAAAAACACAACAATCGGTACAGGTCTGGCTGTGGGATCAATCTGAATCAGATTGATCCAATACAACGCAAACAATACGATTGTAATTAAAACAAAGACAGCAAAAATCGTTGCAAAGATAATTCCGGCGAAATACAGCCAAAGCTTTGAATGCTTCTTTTTACTCAACTTTCTTCACCGCCTTATAGCCAAGTCCCCGTACCGTCACGATCTCAAAATCGTCGCAGTCTGCAAAACGATCCCGCAGCCGGTTGATGTGAGTATTCACCGTTCGCTCATCCGTTTCTGAGAGCATACCCCAGATTTCATCCATAAGCTGGGGTCGGGTGAAAATTTTATTTGGATAGGAAAGAAGCTTGTAAAGTAAATAAAACTCTTTCTGGGGCAGGATTGTTTCCTGTCCGTGGATCGTTACTGTCAGAGCATCATAATCCAATACCGTGGAGCCAACCACGATTCTTTTGTCGATCGAGATTTTTGCCCGGCGCAGCAGTGCTTCGACCCGCAGCACCATTTCTTTGACATTGATGGGCTTGATCATGTAGTCATCCGTTCCGGCCCGAAATCCCCGCTGCATATCGTCAAACTGATCTTTGGCAGTCACCATTAGAATGGGAATTTCACATTTGGCGTCCCGCAGTGTTTTGGTCAGTTCATAACCGTCCATTCCCGGCATCATGATATCCGCCACGATCAGATCAATATATTCCTTGTCCATGATCTCCAGGGCATCCAGACCGTCTGCAGCCGGGATGCAGTGATAACCGCTGTCAGACAAAACCGTACAAAAAAGTTCCCGCATATCGGCGTTATCTTCTACAATGAGGATATTAAACATATTTCTACCTCCTAAAATCCAATAACAACATTGTATCATATATGATTCAGTATAACAGCAATAAATCACGCCAGGATAAACTGCGGCAAAAAATTTGTCTCTCTGTCTGTATAGGAGGGTGCTTTCAGGTATATATTACTATTAAAAATTTTTTTCAGGATGGTTGACCGATGCTAATATTTAGGATAAAATAAAGTATACTTTATATTTTCATAAAAGAGGGATGCGTAATGAAATACCTGGAACGCGCATTGGAGCGCAAATTTTTACACATGAGCTCTTTTTTTAAGGCGGTTCTTGTAACAGGCGCAAGACAGGTTGGAAAGACAACTATGCTAAAGCACCTGGCCGCGGAGCAAAAGCGCACTTATGTTTCTATGGACAACACAATGGCGCGGGCACTTGCAAAATCTGACCCTGTGTTGTTTTTTCAGACCTATAAACCGCCGATTATTATTGACGAAATACAAAAGGCGCCAGAGCTGTTCGGGCAGATCAAGATCATGTGTGACGAAAGCGAAGAACGGGGATTGTTCTGGCTGACCGGATCGCAGCAATACAAGACGATGAAAAATATTCGTGAAACGCTGGCAGGAAGAATTGGGATTCTGGAACTTTACAGCCTGTCAAAAAATGAGGTGGAAGGACTGGTTTTTCCTAATGAGCTGGATTTTTCACTCCCCTGTTTTCTGCAAAGACAGTCTCTCACAAAAAAGAATGACATTGTAGATGTATTTGAACATATCTGGCGCGGAGGTATGCCGGATGCGTTACTGGCAGATGCGGAGCAAAGGCAGGAATATTTTAATTCCTATATTGAAACCTATCTCATGCGGGATGTTTCCGAAGAAGGTGGCATTACGGATACAATCCGCTTCCGTAAATTTCTGAATGCCTGTGCTGCCCTGGTAGCAGAACAGGTTAATTATAAGACTCTGGCAGATGCAGCGGAAATATCACAGCCAACAGCAAAAGAATGGTTACGTCTTCTGCAAGGATTAGGTATTATCTATCTGCTGCCGCCTTATGCCAACAACGAACTGAAACGTCTTACCAAAACACCAAAGCTGTATTTTTGCGATACGGGCTTGTGCGCGTATCTGTCCATGTGGCTTACCAGGGACACTTTGATGAACGGGGCGGCCAGCGGACATTACTTTGAAAACTATGTAGTAATTGAACTGGTCAAAAATTTTGCTTATGCGCCCACTAAAGCCAACCTGACCTATTACCGGGATTCCAATGCAAAAGAGATTGACGTGTTTGTGGAGCAAAATGGCGTGATCCATCCGCTGGAAATCAAAAAATCCGCAAACCCTGACCGGCGGGAAGTCAAAAAATATGAACTGCTTGACAAGGTAAATCTGGAACGCGGGAGCGGTGGTATTATCTGCATGTGTGAGGAAGTCATTCCGATCGATGCCAAAAACTGTTTCATTCCCTGTAACTTAATCTGAAAAAGATAAGGTATGTGTTCATCTCCTTCCGGTCAGCTTTTGAATTCCCCTGGAAGCATAATGTGCCAGAAAAATAAACAGGCCCATGATAGCGAGATACTCTGTAAAAAAGAGCAGAACGGGTCTTTCAAAATCAAAGAACACAAAGGAAGATGTCAAAAACATATAGGATAGAAATTGATTTTTCAGGAAAGCATAAAACCCATATCCGGCAACCAGGACCGCAGCAATACGCAGAAGTATTCGCAGCGGTTTGGAAGAAACCGGTCCGGCAGCTTTGCGCACCATGCCCAGGATCATATTCCAGTGCAGGCCGAGATGCAGAGCCATCAGCACAAATCCCCAAAATGCGGAAAGCACATGTAATTGCCTTGCCAGAGCGATCCCTCCGTGAATCGGCAGGAAAGCAAAAACTTCTCTGGAAAGTATGATCCCGCTTACCATTAAACCGAGCATGGAAAGTAACACAGCAAAGTTTATCACGGTCTGAAAAATGCGTACAGGCGTATATTTTCCTTTGAAAAGATGGCTGTACCAGCTCCGGTTCAAAATATGATGGGCAATCCACAAGATCAGCATAGCTGCACCAAGCCATTCATGGGCGGAATCTCCGGTGAGCTGCCGCGCCATTAAAAACAGCAACAATACTGTCATAATCATATCAATGACGATTTTACATATAAATTTTTTCTTCATCAGAAACATTCCTCCCATTTACAGATAAGCGCCTGCCTGTTAACCCACGGGCAGGCCCTTACCTGTTATTGTTACTCAATCAGCGGATATTCGGAATCCGCTTTGCTACTTTCTCATGAACGCAGAATCTCATTCCGCGTTCAAATTCAGCCCATTGACCCAATTTACAACCTCGTTTTCTGCTCCCGCGACACTGTTTCGGGAAATAGAAAGCCCATCAGAAATAACCGTTGCGTTCGGCTGCAATTCCGAAATCGTCTGAATGGTTCTGGAAAATCCGCTTCCGCCGTGGGTAGTAAACGGAATAATGGTTTTTCCGCTGAAATCATATTCCTCAAGGAATGTGTAGAGCGGCATTGGCAGATCAGCGTTCCAGTTCGGATAACCCAGGAAAATCACATCATAGCTGTCGGGATTTTCAATCTTCGTCGCAAGCTCCGGTCTTGCGTTATCTGCTTTTTCATTATAAGCAAACTCCAGGAGAGGATCATGCGTTGTCGGATAATCCTGCACTGTTTCGATGGAAAACAGATCGCCGCCCGTTTCACGCT
The DNA here is from genome assembly GCF_905201705.1 of uncultured Marvinbryantia sp. Taxonomy (GTDB): domain Bacteria; phylum Bacillota; class Clostridia; order Lachnospirales; family Lachnospiraceae; genus Marvinbryantia. Next base: position 20,333 of record NZ_CAJKOX010000017.1, on the reverse strand, counting down.
GAATGATCTGAGCAATGTACTGGTTATTTCCCAAAACCTCGCCTTCCACTGCCACACGGCTCGCACTGGCTACGGTATCCACACCGTCCGTTTCCATAACGGAAAAATACGCGATCAGAATATTACCGTTTCCGGCATCCGCTGTCCCCGGAGCTTCAGTATTCTCCGTTCCATTGTTTGTTGTTTCAGCATCCGCTGATTCCTCTGTGCTTTCTTTTGTACCGCCGTCACCGGATTCCATTGCCAAAGCCGCCGTTTCTGTCTCCGTCGATACATCCCCTGCTGTATTCTGACTATTATTTCCACAGCCCGCCAGAGAAAGAACCAGCAGCGCGGAAAGAAGTATGGCTGTTATTTTTTTCATAGAATTTCGCTCCTTTACTTTTTATCGTGATCTATGTCAACAGACGCTTTTCCCCATCTGGTAAGCTGCCTGCCAGTCCCGCATCCTGTCAGAGCAGCCGCCATGAGCAACAGCAGTCCTGCCCGAAAACATTTCCTTTGCATAAGTCTTCTCCTTCTATTCCATGATCCCAAGTCTCTGTATCCAGGGTTCAATATCATCCAGATCATTTGCGGTTAGTCCCTCCGCAATCTCCGCATCCGGGCAAAGCTCACTGAAAATATGAAGGCTGTTTCCTATGTCATCGCTTGCACTGGTGCAGAAAGGAATGATTGTTTTGCCGGAAAAATCATTGTCTGCAAGGAAGGTGGCAATCATAGCCGGTGCTTCATCCCACCAGATGGGATACCCCACAAACACGGTATCATACTCCGCAATGCTGTCCACAGATACGGTAATCTCCGGTTGTACGCCATTCAGAATTTCTGCTTCAGCCTCTTCCTCTAAATCGCCATATTCCTCTGCTCTCTGAATTTCTGCCAAATCACCGCCTGTATAATCTGCGATTATCTGTGCTACTTCCTCCGTATTTCCCGTATGAGAAAAATATGCGACCAGAATCTTTCTGCCGTCCACAGCCGCATTTTCTATACCCGATTCCGCTGCTTTCTCCGATGTTTCTGCCATTTCCGTTCCGGATGCTTCTTCTGCCTGTTCCATCTGCGACGTCTCTGCAGACGTTTCCGTTTCCTTTTCAGCAGATAAGTTGCTTGCAGAAGTACTGCTGTTGCCGCAAGCTGTTAATGCAAACATAAGCAGCGCTATCACCACAACTATTCCAAACATTCTTTTTGCTTTCATTGTATTTCCTCCTCGTTTGTTCTATATTAATACAATACCAAAAAATCCGGGCTGTAACGCTTTCTGGTAGTTTTCTTCCTCCTGTTACCTGCCAGTTACCGTATATACCAGCCGGACTCCATCGCCTTTCAGCCGTTCTATATTTTTCAGACGGAAAGCAGCCGGTTCACCGGGCGGAAGCAGCGCCGATTTTTCAAATACGGTAACAGAATCCGGATTTCCATCCGCAACGGGGGCAAGCAAAAGACTCAGTTCATCCACCACACCCTGCTGCAGGAATGTCCAGTTAATCGTGCCTCCGCCGCAGATCAGCAGCGTGCCGATCCCGAATAACTGATATAACTTTTCCAAAGCCAGTCTGCCATCCAGCATTTTCGAACCGGCCAGAATATAGGATACGCCGTGCCTGCGAAGATAAGCTCTGTAAGCTGCCGGTGTCTGCTCCGTCAGGACTTCAATCACATGAGCATCCGGTCTCCCCGGTTTACAAAAGGTCCCCGATTCCCAACCGATCTCTCCCTGTGTATCCACTGAAACATAGTAGAGTGCAGCATGATCTTCTGCCACAAAATCACCGTCAGGAACCTTTTCCCCCGGATCAGGCTCCGGTTTACGGTTTCCTGTAAATTCCTTTGTTGTTACCGTTCCGTAAAGCCATGCATCCGCCTGATATTCGGAACGGATACGGGCATATTCCCCGCTTACCGTTCCGGCAGCTTCTGTTCCCATAAATGCCCCGGTAATTTTTCCATCCAGTGCACTTAATATATGACATATGGTGTATGGTCTTTCCATCTGTTTTCCCTCCCTTACATACATTCCAGGAGAATCTGATAAACCTCTTCCCGTTCAAGCTGACGTGGATTACATTTAATAATGTTGCAGGTATCCGCCACCTGACGCAGCACCTCCGGAGTAATTTCAACCGTGGATTTCAACTGATTCATTTTCACAGGAAGGCCACACTCTTTAATAAAGTTTTCCAGAGCATCCACACCGGCCTCCGGGGTATCCACACCAAATACCACTTTTGCAAACCGGGTGAATTTTTCCGGTGCATCTTTCACGATATGCCGGTAATAGACTGGCTGGATCACCGCAAGTCCCTGCCCGTGATTGCAGTCCGTATAGGCTCCAAGCTGGTGTTCGATCTGATGTGCCTGAAAATCAGTCAGGCGTCCACATTTTAAAATCCCGTTTTCTGCCATCGCCGAATCCCACATCAGATTGCTTCTTGCCTGACGATCATTAATATCCTTCAGCAAACGACGCATATTGACTACCGTATTTTTCATAACCGCCAGCGCCAGATCGTCCGATACATTATCTTCATCGGAAGTGCCCAGATAGGTTTCCATTGCATGACTCAACGTATCAAAAGCACCGGAAATTACCTGCATAGCCGGAACCGACATGGTATACGCCGGATCAAGAACGGCAAAGGATGCTGCAGTTCCAAAGATGGGGCCTTTCCATTTCTTTTCTTCGTAAGTGATGACTGCTCCTGCGTTCATTTCCGCACCGGTTCCGGATGCCGTCACAACCGCACCCATCGGAATCCCCGCTGTCGGAAATTTTCCCTTGCCATACTCCATGTCCCAGATATCTTCATCCAGTACCGCCTGTGCGGAAATCACCTTGCAGCAGTCAATCACGCTGCCTCCGCCGACAGCCAGAATAAAGTCCACATGCTGTTCCCTAACCAGCGCAGCACCTTCCTGCACCTTTGTATAGGTTGGATTTGACATAATTCCAGAGAAGTCCACCACCTTTTTGCCCGCCTGGGTAAGCAGAGCTCGCATCTCATCGTAAACTCCGTTCTTTTTTATGGAACCGCCGCCATACGCCAGCATCACGTTTTCGCCAACTTTTCCAAGCTCTGCCTGAAGTGCCTGCATGGCGCTCCTTTCTCCAAAATAAACTTTTGTGGGGTAAGAAAATGTAAATTTGTTCATCGTAAAATGCCTCCTATGATTTCAATCTTTTATACGCTTGTTATAACCGCTTATATTTTTCGGTTGTTGCTATCAGTCAGCAGATTTTGATACTTCATCTATTATGTTCATAGCGTTCAGGCTGCGGGGATAGCCAATATACGGCATACACTGCTCCACAACACTGTAAAGCTTTTCTTTATCATTGCCCACTCCAAAATTTCCCGCCGTATGTCCGCGAAGCTGGTTTTCACAGCCGCCCTGTGCGAGGATAAAGCAGAATGTGATCATTTCGCGCTCCTGATCGTTCAGGCCGTTCCGGGTATAGTAATCACCGAAACAGTTATCCGCCAGCCATCGGTTGATATTCCGGCGAAGAACAGGTCCATCCGTCTGCCGTTTCGCCATACCCTCCCCAAATAGCGCCATCTGTTTTGTAAGCCCGTCTCCGAATCTGGTCTTTTCGTTTGTAGTCCCCTGCGGTGCGAGCGGCAGATCGATCCCATGCTGCTCCATAATCTGGTTTGCCGCCAGAAGGAAATCATAAGTACGTCCAATTCCAAGATAGGCTGTCGCCTGATAGATAACCTCTTTTATCGCAACAGGATCAATTCCTGCACTCAGCGCCGCATGGAGCATATTCCGAAATTCTCCCATTCCCTGGCAGCCGAGCAATGCGGACAGGATGCAAAGCATCTGCTCCCTTTCCGTTAGTTTGTTTTTCTCTGCTACTTCTCCCTGAGAGAAATTTGCAATGATCTCTGCAAATTCGGGATCTGTCTTTCTTAAATCTGATGAGACTCCTGCAAATAATTTTTGCATTCTTTTTTCTGTATCCATATTACTCAAAACCTCCCTATCTTGTAAAATTTGTCAAAACTTTTTCATTGTTAGGATGTATCACTCCTTACCCTTGCAATTTTACTGTTTTTGTGCTAAGATACGTTTGTTTGAACCGATTGTCATAACCGATTATAGATTACGGTAGTTACTACCGGTCAATACTGATTTGCAAATTTTTCGTGAATTATTTGTGAACAGCAGAGGAGGCAATCAAGATGTATACGATGATGCAGGTCTGCCGGGAACTGGATATGACCTACCAGACCTTAAAATACTATTGCAATGAGGGACTGATCCCCAACGTCAAAAGAGACGCCAACAACCGACGAATTTTTGATGAAAAAGATGTAAAATGGATCAAAGATCTTACCTGTCTGAAAAAATGCGACATGAGCATCCAGGAAATGAAGGACTACCTGGCTCTTTGCCTGCAGGGTGAGTCCACGATTCCAAAAAGGAAAGAAATGCTCGCCCGAAAGCAGGAAGCTTTGCGTACTTCCATTCAGGAATTGGAGGATAGTCTCGCCTACATCGACTGGAAGCAGAATTTCTACGATGAGGTACTTTCCGGCAAACGGCCTTATGTCAGCAATTTAATCAGGACAGAGGACTAAAAACAACCGTGTATCTATGGTAAGCATCCATGATACACGGTTATTTTTCAATTAATTTCTTACATCGTCAACAGCAAAATCTTCATCTTTTCCTATTATTTTCTGTCTTCCGGAGTTACATTCTCTAAAGTGATCATGCATTTTTTCTTCTTTAAATATCTTCTGATCAGTAAAACCTCTGCCAGGATAAGCAATGCCGCAATCACTGCATCTACAATGTATACAATCTGCATCCAGGATGGAATTGCACCCGGCACATACTCCTCATATGCGTTGCTGTTTACTACTACGTAGAAAATATTTTTCGTGGCTTCTCTCATTGCAATTACGGAGGTTGCACTCAAATCGGTCATAATTGCTTCGTTTCCGGAGGTTCCCAGCATCATATCTGTTCCGCCTCTGACTGCCCGGTCTGCGTCCATATATCCATAATTTCCAAAGTAATCGGAGATTACCATTCCTTCAAATCCCCATTCTTCCCTCAGAATATCTTTCAGAAGTGCGGAGCATCCGCCTGCCCATTCTGTACCAAGGAAGTTATAAGAAGACATCACTGCCAGTTTTCCGCTTGGGGTATTCTTTACACAGTATTCAAACGGTTTCAGATAAAGCTCTCTTGCGCTCTGTTCCGTAAACCAGGTGCACAGAAGCGCGTTCCGGTTGGTTTCCTGCTCATTCATCACCAGATGCTTGATATACGGATAAACTCCCTGCTCCACTGCTGCCGTTACTTCTGCCAGTGCCATCCTGCTGCTCAGCAGGCTGTCCTCTGAATAGTATTCAAAATTACGTCCGCCGAACGCACTTCTGTGCAGGTTCATGGACGGCGCATACCATCCCACAATATGAAAATCTGTAAATTCCCTGCAGATTCCTTCGCCCGCTTTTGCAGCCAGGTCTTCATTCCAGGTCTGCGCAATCAGAATCTCAGAGCAATAGCCGGTACCAAAGGCATTGATCGTTCTGGAATTAAGCCCGGCAGGTCCATCTGTATCCAGCGTCCGGAGTTTATTTACCGACTCCACGGATGCCGTCTGATGTCCGCCATACGCGATAAGCTCCACCATCTCATCTATGGTTACTTCATCCAGCAGCTCCTCCCAGCGCGGGTCGTCGTACGCTGCTCCCCGCAGATCATAGAGCTCCAGTCCATTATCTGCGCCTGTCACAGGCATTTCATCTTCCGGATTATTGTAATCCTCCGGATTCCAGGTTCCATTTCCTTTGACCTCGCCGTCCAGCTCGTAGCTTTCCGGTCCCTTTACAGCGTCCTCATAATTTGCAAATCCATCTGCTCTTGAAAGATATGTAACATTTCCTTCCGCAAAATCCAGTTTATTTGCCGCCGCAGTCACATCGCCTGCATGAGGATTGGATTCATCATATACAATCTCATCCGCAAGCTCGTATTCCTTTGTATCAATCACCGTGTGGCTGTCAGAACGGAGACTGATCTCATATGTTCCTTCCTCCAGTACCCATGCGCCATTGCCATACGTATCATAGGAAGCCATATCCTCAATATTAAACGCAAGTGTCAGCGTCTGCGACTGTCCCGGCTCCAGCAGGTCCGTCTTATCAAATGCCGCCAGATTTACGCTGGATTTTTCAATTCCTCCGTTTGTATACGGCGGATTATAATAAAGCTCTGCAACTTCTTTACCTGCCACGCTGCCGGTGTTTGTAACCGTAACATCCACACTGATGGTATCATCCGTAACCTCCAGCTCTCCCATTTCCTGCTCGAAGGTCGTGTAGCTTAATCCATACCCGAACGGATACATAACAAGCTCATCATAATCAATCAGTTCTTCTTCTGCCGCTGTCTCATAGAAACGATATCCGGTATAAATTCCCTCCGTATAGTTTACAAAAGATACAATGCCGTCTGCTCTTTCCCATGCCGCCAGCGCTGCGTCTGATACTTCCTGCGTATTGGTATAAGCAAAATGTCCGATATTATTGATATACGGTGTCTGGTGAAGATCCTTTACCCAGGTATCCGCCGTCTTTCCGGACGGATTCACTTCGCCGGAAATAATATTTCCAAGTGCATTAAATCCTGTCGCTCCGGCGCCTGCACAGAGCAGGACGCTCTTAATCTGCTCATAATCCTCTGTCCAGCCAAGCTCCAGCGCATTTGCGCCGTTATATACGACAATGACATTGTCAAACTCACTGCAGACCATCTCTACCAGATCCGCCTCTGTGCGACTCAGCTCCAGATAAGACTGCCCATCCTCAAAATCGTCATAGTCCCCATTATTTGTGTAGGTTCCCCTCACATACTTTGTTCCGATTTCCAGTGTGGAGCCATCCATCACACTTCCCATATCATGGGGAAGGTCCGCTCCCTCGCCGCCGGTACGCGCAATCACAATAACCGCCGTATCGGAAAACGCTTTTGCATTCTCAATCATTTCTTCGGAATACTGTGCAACCGGCACCTCCGGCAGCGTCCAGTCCTGTCCGTCGTTGATGCTGATCAGCGGACGGTCCGCCCGGTATTCCACATACATATCAGATAATTCTTTGTTCGTCTCAAATCCGGCATTTTCCAATCCTTCCAGGATACCAACTGCCGTACTTGCATCTACGGTTCCCGAACCGGTTCCGCCGTAGATCGGATTGGTGGACGCCCAGCCAAACACGTTGATTTTTTCCGGTGCGATCGGCAGAAAACTATCCTCATTTTTGGTCATTACAATGCCTTCATTGGTGATTTCCTCGATAATCTGCCTGGAATTGTCTGCATTCTCCTGTGACAGTTCCCCTTTATCCGCCAGCACTACATTGATCGTATTATACAATGCGCCGGATAACATATTGTTCACTGTCAGCGCCGTCACTACCACAAATGCGATCAGTGACTGCCATCTGATAAATCCCTTTGCCGGTTTTTTGAATTTCCGTGCGAAAATCATCACTGCGATCATGACGACCAGCGCCGCCGCAATCACAATGATATGATTTCTCACCAGTTGGATGACACTGATGACGTCCTCATATGCAACTTCCACATTTCCCATACTCTTTTCCTCCATTCTCTTTCTCTGAGTGTTTTTATCTTGTAAAAAAACAATAGCATAAAAGAAGGTCGAAAAATTTTTCTGGTATATTTGGTTTTGTACGAGGTAAAACTGGTAAAAAACCGGCAGACTTTTTTCGTCTGCCGGTTCAGCTGTTAAGATGTATAAAATAAGATATCCACCTGGAAGCTCTGTTCTTCCGCGCGCATCAACATATCGCCTTTATATTTGTCAACAATATACCGGATGCTCCGCACACCAAAACCATGATATGCTTTATCATCCTTTGTCGTGACCGGAAGTCCATCCTCGAAGACAACTCTGGCACTGCAATAATTATCTATATGAATATGATATCCCTGAACTTTTTTGGCCATCTGGACGCTGATGATTCGTTTTTCTTCATCCGGCTCCTTCATAACACTTTCAATGGCATTATCAAGAAGATTTCCAAAAAGCGCATATACATCGGTTGTGTTCATAAAGTCCAGGGCAGCTCCGTCTATCATACTGCTCAGTTTAATATTGTACTCATCACACAGCAGGCTTTTCTCCGTAAGCACCAGATCCAATGCGTCATTTCCCGTCTGATAAATGTTGTCATAAATTGCCACTGCATTTTTTATACTTTCAATATATTCTTTTTGATCTTTCGAATCTTCTATGCGCGATATTTTGGAAATCCGGTATTTCAAGTCGTGGCATTTAATATTGATGATATTAATATTCTCCTGTGAAAGCTTCTGCTGTTCTTTAAGACTGTGCAGCATATTTTCCATTATCTCGTTCTCATGCAGGATCCGGTTCTCCCTTGACAGGCTGAATGCAACAAACATGGAAAGAGCGCAGCAAAAGATCGCATATAACTTGCATAATACATTGCGCAGCAGCCCCGGCGCTTCGCGGAACATCTGGCTGTCTACCAGCACGCTTAAAAATACAACCGTCAGCAAAATTACCAGTGCCACCATCTCCATGCGGATATCCCTGTCTTTCAGTTCGCTTTTTCCCTCATACCGTTTGATCAGAATAAAATAAACCAGCAGATCAACCAGCAGATACGGTAAAAAACGAATGAAAATAAAATCCCCCAGATTTCCAAACTCCAGTCCCGTCAGTTCCTGAAAAATCATGGATACCGCAAACCCGATATGCTGTGATGCATACCCGCATACACCTGCAAAAAGGATTTCTTTCTTTGAAACCTGAAAGATCCCCCACATCAGTACTAAAGAAAGGCAGAACAGGCTAATATAATAAATGGTATATACGACCGGATTGCTGCCCGGAATACTGGTAAATAGCTGAAACGCCAGCCATGCCGCGAAAAAATAACCGGCGATTCCAAATATTATCCTTATCGGAAAATTTTTCTTCCGTTTCCATGCCCGTTCAAAAAAAGCCTCCGCCATGATAAGCTGCATTGAAAACCGGACACAGGATATAAAATGCATTCCTTCCATTAGTACATTCCTCCCATGTATTTCATAAGCTCCTCTTTAAATTCTTTTCTTCTCTGCCTGCTGATCGGAAGCTGCACATCTTCCAGCCATACCGTATCTTTGGAAGCCCTTGTTACATATTTCAGGTTCACAAGGCATCCGCTGATACTTTTTGAAAAGCCTTCCCCTTTCAATACATCCTCTGCATCTGCCAAAGTCCCCCTTATCCGGAATGATTCGCCTTTTGTATGATATACAAGATAATTTTTATCTTTTTCTATATAAGTGATCATAGATGTTCTGAGCTTAATAACCGTGTCTCCTGTATCAATAACGATTTCCTTTTCCGTATTCTTCTGCGAAAAGCGTATCGCTTTTTTAAGTTTGTCTGTAAATATGTAGTATTTCACTGGTTTAACAATGAAATCTATTGCATTCACCTCATACCCTTTTATCGCATACTGTGCCATATTCGTTACAAAAATAATCCCAACCGACTGATCGATCCGCCTGATACGGCGTGCTGCTTCCAGCCCATCCAGATGCGGCATTTCAATATCCAGAAATACGACGTCAAAGCTCCCATCATAATCCTCCACAAAATTCAGCCCATTACAAAATTCCTTTGCAGAAACCGGAATATTCTCCTCTGCCGCATACCTTTCCAGATAAGATTTCATTAATTTCAGATGCTCCCGGTCATCGTCTACTAACGCGATCCTGATCATGCTCCTTCCTCCCCCTGACACTTTAGAAAATATCGAATTTCTAAAAGATCCATTTTTATTCTGGATATTCTTTTTCCCTCCATATATAGATTATATCAAACGTTAGTATGAACCGGTCAACCATTTTATCAATATAGTTATATTACCTGAAAAGTTTTCCACTTCCCGGACTTCTGTCTCCAGAAGAAAATAACCGCCCGGACGACCCAGTCACTGACCATTGCAATCGCAATTCCTATGACGCCCATTTGCAGGACAACCCCTAAAAGCCAGGACAGCAGCAAACGCACTGCTATGGTGGATATGACCGAAACATACATGGTGAACTTCACATCACCTGCAGCCCGCAGTCCGTTGCTGAGCGCACCGGAAAAGGGATAGGCGATGGCGTTGAACAGATTGTGGATCAGAACCAGCCAGATCACAAGCTGCTTTGTATCCGGCTCCAACGCATAGAATCTCATAAATAAGGGGGTCAACAGGAAAATCAGAAAATTCCATACCGACGAAAGCAACAGCGTGATCTTTGTCAATTTCTTAAAATAAATTTCTGCGGCCTGTATATCCCGGTTTCCCATACACTGTCCAATGACGGTGATAAACACCGGCCCCATAGCAACACCGGCCAGTGCAGCCAAAGACCAGATACTTTGCGCCACGCCGTTTGCGGCAATCTGATAAGTACCAAAAAGCGCCACAATACTGCTTAAAGCCACCTTTACCAACTGGAAAACGCCGTTTTCCAGCCCATTTGGAATGGCAATCTTTAAAATATTCCGCATAAGCTCCACGTTCCACTGAAAAATCCATCTCCGTGCATAGGTGACGCCATTCTTCCTTTGAAAACAAAGAAATGTGATTGCAACGGCAGAGAATGTCCGGGAGATCAGAGACGGATACGCAACGCCTGCAACACCTGCGTGAAGCACAAACACTCCGATCAGATTCCCAATCACATTGATGATATTAGAAACTACGGACAAATACATGGTTACGCTTGTTTTCCCAATACTCCTAAAAAGAGCTGCGCCGGAATTATAAACCGCCAGAGCCGGATAAGAATAGGCGGAAATACGCAGGTAGGTAATACACGCCTGCATTACATCGTCTTCTACTTTTCCAAACATCAGACGGAGCATTCCCTCATTCCCAATCAGCACAAGTGCCGAAACCAATGCGGAAAAAATCACAGAGAACAACAGGAGCTGGCTCGCAGATTCCCCTGCAGCATCCGCCCTCTTTCTGCCAATGTACTGGCTGATTACCACCGCTCCACCGGATGCCAGCGCCGTAAACAGATAAATAAAAATCGTGTTAAACTGATTTACCAGAGAAACGCCGGAAACCGCCGCTTCTCCGGCATAGCTGACGACCAGGGTATCCGCCATGCCCACAAGCATAACCAGCAGCTGCTCTAAAAATAACGGGATAATCATATCCTTTAATGCTTTATTTGAAAATAGCTCCGTCTGCTGATTCATGCTGTTTCCTCCCTCTATATAAGAAAATCCCTGCCTTCATCTGCCGGCAAAATTTGATTTGTTTCCAGCCATTTTGTTATATCATCAGGCAGGCTGTCTCCACCTGAGTAATGTACCGATAATGCTTCTCCCATCAGGGCATCCGGTCTTTCGAGTGTTTGCCGGAAATCCTTCCAATTCCCCGGACTATATAAAAGCTGACAAAAATCCAGAATCCCATCATCGCAATGTACTCTGCGAATACGGATATTGCGCTCTGTTCAAAATCAAAAAATACAAACTGATTTTTCAGGAGCATATAAGAAACAATGTCCTTTTGGATAAAGCAGAACAGCCCATATCCGGCAATTACGGCGGCGGCCAGCCGCAGCCCCCACACCGCCGTACCCGGCAATTTCCTGCCTTTCAGGAGCCTCTTAAACATTCCCACGATCATTCCCCAGTGCATTCCCAAATGGATGCTCATCAGCACAATCCCCCAGTAGGCGGCTGCCATGTGCATACTTCTTGCAGTCGCCATCGGCCCGCTTATAGGAAGCGCTGCAAACACATGGCGGGACATGACGATTCCGCTATATCCAAGGCAAATCATAGAAATGAGCACACTGAAATTAACGATTGTCTGTACCATGCGCAGAGGCTTGTATTTCCCCTTGAACAGATTGCCATACCACCGGATATTGAGGATATGATGTGCGATAAACAAAAGCAGCATCCCGGCGCCAAACCACTCATGAAGCGCTTCCCCGATGATTTGATATGCCATCAGGCAGAGCAGCAGCGCTGTCATCAGGAGATCAATTCCCATCTTGATTTTCATTTTGGGTTTCATGAGTCATTCATCCTTTCACATCACTTAAAATTTCTTTATCTGATTATTCTCCCAGATTCAGACCAAGACCGTTTACCCATTCCATGACGGTATCCTGGGAATCGCTGCCATTCAGACGTCTTCCTTCCAGCCATGTGGCGCCACTGGTAAGCTGTTCCAGATTGGAAGCGCTGGAGCCAATGCCGCTGCCGCCGGAAGTGCAGAAAGGAACAATGGTCTTACCGGAAAAATCATAGCTTTCCATAAAGGTGCTGACGATTCTCGGTGCCTCTCCCCACCAGATGGGATAACCGAGAAACACGATTGTATACTGCTCCATGTTCTCCACAGAACCAGCGATTGCCGGCCGGGAAGATGGGTCATTCATTTCAAGTGTACTGCGGCTGTTGTTATCGTTATAATTCAGGTCCTCATCTGTGTAAGGTTCTTCCGGAATGATTTCGTAAAGATCAGCATTCAGACCATTTGCAATATGTTCTGCTACTCCTTCAGTTGTATTGGTCGCAGAAAAATAGGCTACCAGAATTTTTGTACCCTCTGTCTGAGTTTCAGTCTCAGCATCAGTCCCGGTCTCAAGTATATCTGCTGCTTCTGTTATTTCTGTTGTTTCTGCTATTTCTGTTATTCCTGCTGTTTCTTGCGTTTCATCAGGCTGTGCAGATTCGGTCTCCAGTTCGGATTCCTCCGGTACAGATGTTTCCTCTGATACACTGCTCCCGGCAGAATTACTTTCTGCAGAAGGCTGCTCTGTCTGAGCTGACGTATTTCCACAGGCAACAAGGCTCATAATCATAAACAGAGAAAGTAAAAAAGCAATTGTTTTTTTCATTGTATCTACCTCCATATTCAAAATATTTTCATGGTTTTATAACACTTATTCTTTCAGTGAAAAAGTGATTTCTTCTGTACTATTAAGATTTTCCAAAACAGATAAATCCGATGTTACTTTACCAATGGGAATGACGTCCACCGAAAGATCGGGGTTATCCGTCTGTGCGTAGAAAATCGCCATATTATGATGATCCTCGCAATAGGTAATATCACCATTTTCAAATGTTTTTCCACCGCCCACCAGATTTTCCTCTGCGGGATAGAAGTCTACACCGCCATAATACTCTCTTCCTCCAAAGCCACTCATGGAAATAGTAAGAGGAAAATATTCTTTAATTTCCCGTGCAAGTGCAGTGTCATAAATCACGCCGTCAAGAACCGCATCACCAATCGTAATAGTAATGGCTGTTTCTCCATTTTCCGCTTCAGCGCTTTCTCCTGTGATGCCTATGCTCTCAAGCCACGCGACAACCGTATCTGCGGCAGCCAGAACATCCTTTGCTTCAATCGCCAGTCCTTCCGGTGACTCTGCTGCATGGCTGGCTTCCTGAATTGTGTTATAGCTGCTGCCAGCTCCATATCCGTCATGCGTACAGAACGGAATGACTGTTTTCCCTGAAAGGTCATATTCATTCAAAAAGGATAACACAGCCTGCGGAACCTCTGTCGCCCACACCGGATAGCCAATAAACACTGTTTCATACCGGGAAATATCCAGGTTACTTTCCACAAGGGCAGGCAAATAATCCTCTGCCATTTCGCTGTGGTTCAGCTCCCGAAGTTCATCAAAGTCGGTGGGATACGGCTCCTGTGTCTGAATCAGGTGAAGGTCGCCGCCAACATTTTCCTGTATCATGCGGGCCATATATTCTGTGGTACCGTAATTTTCTCCATCTGCCACAATGCTGGCAGATGTTGTCGCATCCACATCATCGGGATACTCCGTATTGCCCCACCTTGAAAAGTAAACAATTAAAATGTTAGTTTCTGTTTCCTCCGCCCCGGTAGTTTCAGCTCCACACACCGTCAAAGAAAGCATCATGAAAATACTAAGTATGAACGCCAGGCTTTTCTTCATGCTTTCCCTCCTTCCTATGCTTCATCATACACTTCTTTCGCCATCCGGAACGCTGCCCACGCTTTCGGCCAGCCCGCATAAAAAGCTGCATGAGTCAGGATTTCAGCCATTTCCTCTGCCGTTACTCCGTGGTTTTTCGCGTTCAAGATATGGAATTTCAGTGAGCTGTCCAGCACCCCGCTTGCCATCAGCGCCGTTACTGTAACCACGCTTCTGTCTCTGGCGGACAGCTTATCCTCCCGTGACCAAACCTCACCAAACAGCACATCATCGTTTAACTCTGCAAATTTAGGGGCAAATACGCCCAATTCATCATGACCTGCAGTAACTTTTGCCATCTGAAATGCCTCCTTTATTTCAACTTTTTGTATTCTTCCTCTGTGACCGGCTCCAGCCACTCATTCGAGGTATTCTCACCGGGAACCTCTATAGCGATATGTGCAAACCAGCTATCCTTTGCCGCTCCATGCCAATGCTTGACTCCCACAGGAATGGCAACCACATCTCCTGCATGAAGTTCCTGGGCCTCTTTGCCCCATTCCTGATACCAGCCGCGTCCTCCGGTAACCAGCAGGATCTGTCCTCCGCCTTTTTCTCCGTGGTGAATATGCCAGTTATTCCGGCAGGCAGGCTCAAATGTCACGTTTGCAACCCCGACGCCATTTAACTGTGTCAACATTGCCAGATAAGACTGGCCTGTGAAATATTCGCCGAAAGGATTCGGCACACCTTTTTCAAAAATCGTTCCATGTTCTAATTCGTTCATACAAAAAACCGCCTTTCTTTATTCATTATTCATCGGCCGTACTTTCCGACCATTTTGGTATACCCGAAGGGTATTTCTCTTATTTATATGACTTCTGATAAATTGCTACGCATTCCTCATGGGACAACTCAGCTGGATCAGCCATAAACAGGCCTCCCATTGTCTCACGGGCATTTTCCGCCAACCTGTCAAGTTCCTCCTCCTGAATCCCAAAATCAGACATTTTAAGGTCTGCCACGCCGCAGTCTTTCTGAAGCTGCACCAGCAGATCCACAAAATCCTGCGCGCAGGAGGCGTCCTCTTTTCCAAGCGCCTTTGCCATCGTAATAAACCGTTCATCGCAGGCGTGGCAGTCCACAAAATGCTGATAGTATGCTTCTGAAATCATGATCAGACCTGCTCCATGAGGCAGCTCCTGATGATAGGCGCTCATGGCGTGTTCCATAGAGTGTTCGCTGGTGCAGCAGCTCACGGTCATTACCTGCCCGGACAGGTTATTGGCAAAAGCCACTCCTTCACGGGCTTCCAGATCATTTCCATCCTTTACGGCCCGGACAAGATACTTTCCGATATTTTCAATGGCGGTCAGGGCCAGCATATCGCCCATGCGGTTATGAGCTTTGGAAATATAGCACTCTGTACTGTGGAACAGTGCGTCAAATCCCTGATATGCCGTAAATTTCGGCGGAACCGAAACCATCAGCTCCGGGTCAACGATAGACAATACCGGGAACAGGCAGTCATAGCCGCCAAATCCAATCTTCTCATTGGTTTCGTCATTGGTGATCACACCCCACTGATCCGCCTCGGAGCCAGTTCCCGCTGTCGTTGTAATGCAGATCACCGGCAATGCTTTTTCTGTAAGGGTTTTCCCTCCGCCAGTGCCGCCGTTCATGTAATCCCAGATATCGCCGTCATTGGTTGCCATTGCAGCTATAGCCTTCGATGCATCCATCACGCTGCCGCCGCCCAGGGCAACGATAAAATCACAGCCATTTGTTTTCGCAAAAGCCGCTCCATCCATAACAGTGGAACGAAGGGGATTCGCCTGTACATGGTCAAACACCACCGTCTCCACGCCTGCATAAGCCAGTTCTTTTAATACTCTGTAAAGCGTTCCGCTTTCTTTCATGGATTTCCCATTGGAAATCACAACCATTGCCTTTTTTCCGGGCATTGTCTGGGTATGCAGTTCGTTTAATTTTCCGGCACCAAACACTGTGCGGGTAGGAACAAAAAATTGATAACTCATTATTAAATCCTCCTCTTTATTCTTTTTTATTTAAAGTTACAGCTGACCTTCAGCAAAACCCTCAAACGTCCCTGATTTTCTTGTGTTCACTTTATTTTCCTCCCTTCATTTCATAGAGCATGTAATCCAACCGGTCTAACTGTTGTTGTTTTTCATGAATTTCATCCAGTAACTGTGCCCTGCTTTTTCGTATGATTCGGATCTGCTCCTCCTCTGTGCGTCCATTTTTTTCTAGCTGCTTTGTTATTTCCTCTAACGTCATTTCCTGCCTCCCTATACCTCATCGCTGCTCGCATAAAAAATGTAGGTGTAGAGGAAAGTGCGCTGCACTTTTTTCTACACCTACATTATAATCCAGGCAATATGTTATATCAAATACTTAGTTTTTACTGCTCTGTTATGCCTAAAAAGCATTACACATGTTTTGTAAACAGGAAAATACCTCTATGAACCTACCATTCTTGCAAAATAACACACCGCAATTGACGTGAAGCAAAAACAGATTCAAACTGTTCACGCTCATATTCTACAATACCTGAAATAGGATCAGCAATTTTTACCGTATCGGAGCTATAACCAATTAATACCGCCCCGTGATCATTTCTGCTCCAGTCTACATATGTACCATTTTCTGTATACCAGCCCTGCACAGGGCTCCTGTCCTCCATTCCAATAGTACACCATACCATTACCGGTATGCCTCTGCTTACCATGTGATATAATTCTTCAACTACAGTACCAGTTTGATCTGTAGCTCTAAGTGTGCTTCCATGATCGAGAAGAAAATTGTTTGCCGCTGTAATAATCGCTCCCGTCCCGCATATGACACCATTCTGAGTTGTTGGATCCCCGATAAAATATTGATCCATATCATTTCCACACAGCCTTCCATCTTCTCCAACATAAGTTTCTGCCGACAATAAGGTGGGAAGATACTCGGTTGCCATTTCTACTTTCTCAGCCGGCAAACCATAATAATTTAACAGCATCGTCAAAGCAGTAATTTCACATCCTGTTGGCAACTCTGGCATTTGATATAAAATCGGAAAATTTTCAATTTCATAAGATACCGGATATTCCGCTTTTGTCAAAATAAGATTATTAGCCTGTGATTCCGCATATTTTATTTCTGCGCGCTCACTATTGCCTGCAAAAATAATTCCTATAAGGCTTAACATCATCCATACAACACTTTTTTTCAAATACGTTTTCATCATTACTACCTCTCATTACTGTACAGGAAACCCCATCGCTGCACATTCTCCGCATCATATTGCAGAGCATTGCAACCGTTTTATCCTGAGCCCCTTTGTGTTCCCATTCTTTTCTGACTGCTTTGCCGCCTACAGGACCTGCCATCGTCAGTTCCCTTCGGATGCATGGCAAATAAAAATACAGGTGTAGAGAAAGTGTGCTGCACTTTTTCTACACCTGCATTATAAACAAGGTAACATGTTATATCAAATACTTAGTTTTTGCGCCTTTGTTATGCCTAAAAAGCATTTTATGTGTTCTATAAATTTCGTTACTGCCAGACTAAACGGCTGCTGCTTTTTCCAGGCCAATACGCTGTTTGCAGTAAGCTCCGGGGACAATGGCCGGTACGCAATTTTCTCTTTATCCCAGAAAGGAATCGAACCCTCAATGACAATGGAATATGCCAGGCCTCTCTGAACCATAAGGGCACTGTTCGTAGTTAAATTACTGGTAAAGAGAACCTGCTGTTCCTGAAAGGAATCCCCAAGCCAGTTAGATAATTCATTTTGTACATTTGTCCTTCTCGGAAGGATGATCGGCATATTCTCCAGATCTTTTGCATTCACAGCTTCTTTCTTGGCAAGCGGATCATCCGGGCGCATTAAGACAACCCACCGTTCTTTTCCCTTCAGACGGATAAATTCAAACTTTTCTATATCAATGGGCTCCAGCAATACGCCAATATCAATCAGCCCTTTTTCCATCTGCTCTTTTACCAGATCAGCATTTCCTGTGAAAATATCGAACGTGACAAGCGGATATTTTTCACGAAATCCTTCAATGATTTCCGGCAGCACCTGCATAGCCGCCAATTCTCCGCCGCCAATCACAATCCTGCCTTCCACAAGCTCGTCCTGCCAGGTCAACTCCCACTGTGTCCGGTCAACCAGAGACAAAATTTCCTCTGCCCGCCGCCGCAGCAAGATTCCCTCATTTGTTAAGGTAATCTTTTTCGCACCTCTGTGGAAAAGCCTAACGCCAACTTCATCTTCCAGTTGTGATATCTGGCGGCTAAGCGTCGGCTGCGTAATATGTAAGACCTCTGCTGCCCGATTGATTCCTCCTTCCCGGACAACAGCGAGGAAATAACGAAGCACTCGGATTTCCATGACATTACCTCCTGAAAAAGCTTTTTTCCTATTATACAAACATTATGCCTCAAAAGCAATATATTGATTTCAGTTTCATTTAAAGCATATCATCAACATATCAAAAACAAATCTGACATTCCTGAGACGATTTGTAAAGGACTTTTTAGTCATGTTCTCAGAATGTTTCCATTCAGAGCAAAAAAATAAGACCGGGAACCTGTTTCCAGATTCTCGGTCTGTGTGAATACGGTTACTTATACTGTTTTATCTGCATTGAGTTTCTTTACTTCGTCAAGAGAAAGTCCGGAAATAGAAGCGATCTCATCCAGCGCATATTTCCCAGCTTTCAACATACGAAGTGCAACTTCCATCATGCCCTCTTTAAGTGTTTGGTTTCTCATATCTTCCACAGCCTTACACATGACTGCGATTCCCTCCTACTACAATATATTTATGGTTAATACCCCTTACAGCCAGTAAGGAATTATCCATCTTGTTGCTTAAGCTGTTAGAATGAGTATGGCAATAGGTCTGGCCTTTACCTCCCAGGACTTAACGTCCGTAAGTAAGTCAGCCAACCAGCCCTCATTCGCAGCATTCGTTTTACGCAGGTTGAACTTTCTCGTTCGTGTGATATCCCCAGTAGATTGTATAGGCAATGAGTAAATCTGGTATTGACCATTGCTAATTCTTTTCAAAGGAGTTTTTATCATGAACGCTGTTGGTATCGATGTTTCCAAAGGAAAAAGTACTGTCACCATCCGCAGGCCCGGAGATGTGGTTCTTATGCCACCCTGCGATATCCCACACACCCAGTCCGCTATCAACGCTCTTATTGAGCAGATCAAAAGCCTTGACGGCGAAACCAAAGCCTGCATGGAACACACCGGAAGATACTATGAACCGGTTGCTAACTGGCTCTCTGATGCCGGCATCTTTGTCAGCGCTGTCAATCCCATCCTTATCAGGGATTTCGGAGATGACTCTCTGCGTGCTCCAAAGACAGATAAAGCGGATTCTAAAAAAATCGCCCCTTATACTCTTGACCGCTGGGCAAAACTGAAGCAATATGGAAGCATGGATAAAACACGCAATCAACTCAAAACAATGAACCGGCAGTTCGGTTTCTATATGGACCAGAAAACTGCCATGAAAAACAACCTCATTTCCCTTCTGGATCAAACCTATCCCGGAGCCAATGACTTCTTTGACAGTCCTGCCCGCAGTGACGGCTCCCAGAAATGGGTGGATTTTGTCTACACCTACTGGCATGTGGACTGTGTACGCAGCAAGTCTCTGCAAGCCTTTACGGAGCATTACCAGAAGTGGTGCAAACGAAACGGTTATCACTTCAGTGCCTCAAAGGCGGAAAAGATCTATCAGAGCTCTTCTGACCTGATCGCCGTATTTCCGAAAGATGACAGCACAAAAGCTCTGATACGGCAGGCTGTCACGATGCTGAACACCGCTTCACAGGCAGTGGAGTCTCTACGCCTTAAAATGAATCAAACTGCCGCCACGCTCCCGGAATATCCAGTTGTTATGGCAATGAATGGTGTCGGACCGTCACTTGGCCCCAGCTTATGGCTGAGATTGGAGACGTTACCCGTTTCACACACAGAGGT
Organism: uncultured Marvinbryantia sp.; assembly: GCF_905201705.1. Taxonomy (GTDB): domain Bacteria; phylum Bacillota; class Clostridia; order Lachnospirales; family Lachnospiraceae; genus Marvinbryantia. The sequence goes on along the minus strand of NZ_CAJKOX010000017.1, from coordinate 326 downwards.
GCGCTTACCGCTTTCGCCGGTGTCGATCCTGGTAAGAACATTTCTTTCTTCTCTTTGTCAGAAAAATAAAGACCCGAGGAAACATCCGAGGTTAGTAAAACTGCCGATTCGCTTGTCAACACAAGATACGGAAATAAATTCATATTGTAAAAATGTGCTTGTATCCTGTCGTAATAGCTGTACACCCGGTATTCCCCAGAGGACATCAGCAAAGGAGAAATTCCTGTCAAACAGGAAATGTTATACTGCTCTCTGCCTGTTTCGCGTTCTTCCTCCCTATAATGTCAAGTGATTTTTCCTTTAAAATAAAGGATTTTTCAAGTTTC
>NZ_CAJKOX010000016.1 GCF_905201705.1 uncultured Marvinbryantia sp. | reverse complement strand
GCGCCTGTGCGCGCGGCTGCGCCGCCGGTTCATCGCCGATCATCAGCTCGTCCGCCTCCGCCGCCTGCTTATTTTTGCGCACGCGGTCCACAATCGCCTGCACCTCCTGCTCGATCATAACGTCGCTGTTCCGGCGCGCCCGGCTCTCCTTCGCCTCTTTTTCCTCCAGCGTGATCTTCAGGGAAAGACCGCAGCGCTCACAGAACACCTTCTCCAGAATGCGGACCAGCTCCTCCGCCTTTCCGTGCGCAATGACAGATTTTTCGATCGTCATATGCATACTGTCCGGCGCCGGAAAATCGCACTCGGCATGACGCAGCAGATTATACTCGAACATGCTGTAGTTGCGCAGCTCCAGCAGAATACTGTCCTTGTACACCGGAAACAGATTCTGCGCCGTGTACTGCCCCGACAGATGAAATTTTTCGATGACCTTCACCGTCATATCGCTGCCGTCGAAGCACTGCTCGCTGATCGCCTGCTCGATCTCATAGATGAATTTTTTATGTATCCAGACCTCGCTGACAATAAATACGCGCAGAAAGTCCTTCGCAGAAGTAACGGTCACTTTCGCAACCGTTACCTTTGTCAGCAGATCATTTACCTCATCTTTTACCTTCAATCCCGGAAAAACTTCCGTGAAAGCTCTCTCCATTCTTATTTCTCCCAATTCAAAAGCTCTTCGCGAAGCGCGCCCAAAAGCTCGCTCTCCGGCAGCTTCTTCACCACTTCGCCCTTTTTGATCAGCAGACCTTCGCCCTTGCCGCCGGCAATGCCGATGTCCGCCTCTCTCGCCTCTCCCGGTCCGTTCACCACGCAGCCCATCACAGCCACCTTGATGTCCAGCGGGATGTCCGCCACCATGTTTTCCACCTGGTTCGCCAGCCCGATAAGATCGATGCTGGTGCGCCCGCAGGTCGGACAGGACACCACCTCGATGCCGCCCTTGCGCAGCCCGAGGGTGCGCAGGATCAGTTTCGCCGATTTGATCTCCTCTGCCGGATCACCCGTTAAGGAAACGCGGATGGTATCGCCGATGCCCTGCGACAAAATCAGCCCCAGACCGATGGCGGATTTGATGTTGCCGGACAGCAGCGTGCCCGCCTCCGTGATGCCCACATGCAGCGGATAGTTTGTCTTTTCAGCGATCAATTCATGCGCACGCACGCACATCATGACGTCCGAGGATTTGATGCTGATGACCAGGTTATCGTAGCCCTGCTCCTCAATCATGTGGACCTTATCCAGGGCGCTCTCCACAAGCCCCTCCGCCGTCACGCCGTGGTATTTTGCCACCAGTTCTTTTTCCAGCGAGCCGCTGTTCACACCCACGCGGATCGGCACATTGCGCTCCCGCGCGGCGTCCACAACTGCGCGCACGCGGTCCGCCCCGCCGATATTTCCCGGATTGATGCGGATCTTATCCGCCCCGTTCTCGATCGCCGCGATCGCCATCCGATAATCAAAATGGATATCCGCAACCAGCGGGATTGAAATCTGCTTTTTGATCTCCGCCACCGCTTTCGCCGCCTCAATCGTCGGCACCGTGCAGCGGATGATCTCGCAGCCCGCCGCCTCCAGGCGTCTGATCTGTGCCACCGTCGCCTGCACATCCTCCGTTTTCGTGTTCGTCATCGACTGTATCTTAATCGGATTGCCGCCGCCAATGGCGCAGTCACCGATCTTTACTACCTTTGTATGATCTCTGTACATCCTGCTTTCGTCCTTTCCCATGCATACCGCATGATCTCTGATTCCTAGTATACACCGGGATAACGGAAGGGGCAAGTCCCAAACTGCTGCCCCGTTAGTGCCTATCTGCTTCTGAAGCTGCTCTACCGGTATAAAACTCAGTGTATTTTTATACACGTCGCTCATTGCATTTTTAACTCCACGCAAAAAAGCCAGCTTTGTTAATACTGTATAAATACTTAATCAAAGCTGACTTTTTAAAATACTTTATTTTGTTTCTAAATTTCTTCTTGAAACATCCTTATTCTATCATCTGTTTCGTAGATAATATCTTAAAAGAATTATCGAAATAATTCCTGGAAAAATAAATGCGCCAGCATTTACTCCTCTCGTTTTATTCAAAAACGAAACAAATCCTATAACGGAAACCACAATAAACAAAACAAGAACCACAAATATTCTTTTCATTACCATTGCCTTACTAATGAGTTTCCAGAAACTTCCAATTCTTCTAAGAATGTGGCTTCATAATTTGCATTTACTAAGTTAAGCAAATAGTTAATGTTTCCTTTAATCTTTATATCTACTTTTGTACTACTACTATAGATCTCATACCAAGAACGGATATGATTATACTGCCCCCATGAAACCCCATCCATATATCCATCCCCTAAAAAAGTAATTGATTTTACTTTTCCGGATGAAATAGATGCTCTGAAATCTTGCTTTACGGTACTCCAGCCCACTGCCGGTACTCCGGCCCATACTTCTGCAGTATACTCGCCGCCGCCTTTGTTTGCCAATCTAGTTTGCGGTTTTTCTATTAAATTATAATATCCAGAAGACATTATTTCTTTCATTTGCTCCAGATCTTTTCCAAGTAATTCGCAAATTTCTTCTTCTGTGTATCCGTTTAAATCTACGTCGTTTCTCAATGAAATAGAAAGTCCGTCAACTTTCATCGGAAGCGGTGTCTTATCTATAAATCTTTCCATCTCATTTTGAACATCTTCCACATTTGTAATTTTATCTGCTGCAAAAACATGAATGCTTAAACCCAAAAGTAAGCACACTACGCTTAAAAAAACTAATATTTTTTTCCTCATGATAATCTCCATTCCGCCACCTTTCAATTGCGGCACATATAGTACACAGCCTCAAGTTTTTGTGTTACAACAAACTTAATCATTAAGACATCCCGGCATTAGTATTAAATGCCCCTATTTGCTTGTTGATGTGCAAGTGCGCCTTCCTACTCAAGCAGGAATACGCTTAATGTGGTTCAGTATGTAGATACGTTTTTTGTGTTTATTCCACATTTTATTTTATAAATCAATTCTATACTGTACATTGGAATCCCCTCCAGTCTTTTATTTATGTTTATAAAATTTGCTAAAATTTCAACCAGATATTCTACTACCTTTACCAATTCATATGTCCCGAATATCAATGCCACCAATTGAATACTATATTGATCATCGCAAAAATAATACTCACAGTTATTTCACAACTTTCTTCACTATATTCCTAATAGTACTTATACTGCCCAACAAGAACAGAAAACGCTGTTATTGCTATACCATAAAAAACAACGTTATACACCAAAACGTTATTTGCACATACTGCAGATCCGGCTATGACACTGTAAATAATTATGATTCGTTTTGCTTTTCCCGAATACTTTCTTTTTTCTGCTTCCGTCAACGGATTTATATTATTTTCTACCGGAGCATTTTTCCATATAACTTGAACCATAATAAAATATATTAAAATCATAGCACTAGTCGGAATTCTCAAAACCTTATTTCCAACCATCGCTAAATTCATTACGCCAACAGATATTACATAGCATCTGCTTTCTGTGTCCGCATGGTATCCGCCTGCATACGGACGCAGAAAAAACAGACAGAGAAAAAGAAAAGTACTAAAAAGCAATTCATCCCATAAGATTCCGCAGACTAATACTGACAATAAATTTACTGTTATTATCAATATCTGATGTAACCCATAACACAGTATCTCACATTCGTCTTCGTTCTCACTTATTTGTAGTAGTAACCTGTTTGAAAATTCATCACATCTTCGCATCATTTTTTAGTTTTCTTTTTTATATACCGTTTCTTTTTTCAATTTCTTTACAGCTTCCGGTAATTCGGGCTGATATCCCCAAAGAGGACAGCTTGTATTAGCATCTCTCTCCGCTGCTTTTTTTGCCAGAAATCTTATTGCTTTTTTACCATATTGGGATATTATCTTACTCATATCACATTATCCTTTCTTTTTTTGATGTCTGAATCATACCACAATATTTTTCCAAATCTTCTGCAATGTAATAAAAGGGCTATAATTCTGTCGAAATATACCCCTAATGCACAAAAAGGAGGCGCACTGTCTCCTTTTTGATAATTTTATTTTATACCTGTTAAATATAATAATACTTTTACTTTAAATCTATTGTTTCCATAATCTATATAAATCTCTCCACCATTTTCCTCCACAATCTTTTTTACATTTTCAAGCCCGATTCCATGAATCGCAATCCCCTTTTGTGAAGTTTTGAACTGATTGTCCTGTTCAATTACTTCTCCCGAATAGCTGTTTTCTATAAATATTAATAAAATTCCTTTTTTTGTCTGGATATCTATTTCCAGATATTTCTCTTCTGATTTGCGCGCTTCACGAATGGCATTATCGACCAGATTTCCCAGTATTACACAAATTTCAAAATCCTTTTCATAAATTTTTTCCGGCATTCTGATATTTATGTTTACGTGTTCCAGTGTTTTATCTGCATCTTTCAGCAGGTAATTCAATATTCCATCAATCTCTCTGTTGCCTGTCGAAACGTACTCCTGCGGATTCAGCATAAATTTTCGCATATCCTCTAAATATGCTATTGCTTCCGGATTTTCTTTCTCCTTTATCATTGATGACAGCTCAATAATATGATGTTTCATATCGTGCCGAAGAGCATTTATCTGTTCCTGCGATTTTTGTACAATATCCAACTGGTATTCGTACACGTTCACCATCTGCTCAAACATTTGCTTTTCGATTTTTTCAGAATAAAACTGCGCAAGCGCATTATATAAGTAAAAAATAATCATATTAACAAGCAGGATCAGAGACGAAACTACAACTACTGTTTGTCTTCGCTCTGTCTCTGTCAGTGCAAGATAATACACGCAAGCAATACTTGCCGCTGGAACGGCTCCCAAAATCATCACATAAAATAACGGCAGTTCTATTTTCCTTTCTGTCTGGACAGTTTTTTCGAGTATAAATGTAATCAATAATATTACAAGACTGGTAATGCATTCATAAATCTGATTAAAGGATTCTCCTGTCACATATCTTGTAAAAGAAAACACTATAACACCATCCACAGCACCATTTATAATATATATCAGAAAAACAAAGAACATTTTTCTTGATAATTTAGTCTTATAGGGAAAGGTAACTAATAATAACCCTGTCAGATTCGAAAAAATATTCCATACCGGAGACTTGAAAATTTCATATACTGCACTTGTATAGCAACAGGCTGCAACATACAACACCCATGTATATTTCCAGCAATTATTATTCTTTCCAAGGAAAAGCTCTATAAGCCGTTTTATAGCATAAAAACGCACTGCGTTTCCCAGTACGCCAAGCAATACATTAGCCGCTTCTAAATTCATCTGCTTCTCTCTCCATAACTTTCCTGCGTATTGACGCCCTGTTCATTTTACTTATACTCAAAACATCATCATTCAGCATCCGTACCGTTTCATAAGTGTATTCCTTTACATAATTAAAGTTAATCAGATAAGATTTATGGATGTTCATAAATAAAAATTCCGGGACTCTTTTCTCCACCTCCGTCAGTTTTCCGTAAAAGCTTCTTCTTTCCCGCTCTGTTACAATATGTATTTTTCTTCCATCACTTTGAAAATAGAGAATATCTTTATATGGAATCCGATAAATGCTTCCATTGCTCTGGTATTCAAAATCACGATTGCTTTTTCCCACTATCCGGTAAATTCCGTCCAGTACACGGTAAATCTTTTTTCTGCTCAAAGGCTTAACCAGAAAATCAAATGGTCTGTTTTGAAAAAGCTGTAATGCATATTGTGTTTTTGAAGATATATAAACAATAAATATCTGATCATTATCCAACACACTTCGTATATAGTTTCCGACTGCCACACCATTTTTCCCCGGAATCTCTATATCCAGAAACAGAATATCCAAAACTCCCCCTTTTTCTAAATATGCTGTCAGGGTGCTCCCGCTGAAAAAGATATCCACCTCCATCTTCACATTCCGTTCGTCCGCATACGCTCTGATTACATTTTCCACTTCTGCACAGGTACTTTTTTCATCATCGCAAATAACTACATTCATAATCCCTTTCCCCTGCAAGTACCGCCCTACTGTTCCTGTCCCGGCTCTCTGAAGCCTGGGATACACTGGGATAACGGATGGTACAAACAAAAACCCTTGATCAAGAAACCATTATATATTGTTTTCCTCTTCCTGTTCCCTGAAATCCTTCGGGAACACATAGCGCGGCAGTCCCTTAGAATGCTTTCCGTACTCGATTGCCTCTGCCGGGCAGCGGCAGATACAGGCCATGCAATGTGTGCACCGGTTTTTCCACACCGGTCTGCCGTCCCTCAGACGGATGTTTTTCGTCGGGCACAGCTTCACGCATTGCCCACAGGAAATACAGGCGTCTGTCGCGTGGAATTTCTTCGCATGAACAAACATCGGATAAAAAACATCGTTCACAATGCCGCTGCTTATGCGGTCCATCGGGGTTATCTTCGGCTCCGGAAACGGCCTGCGCTCACAGATTGCCGCGGCAGCCGCAGCGATCGCGCCCTGCGCCGCCCGGATTGTTTTTTCCGCCTCGTCCCGCGTCGGCGTGGAAAACAACGCAATATAATTTTCCGGCATAACAACCTCCATGCAGCCCCGATATTGCAAATTCTTGTCTGCACAGAGCTTTTTGAGGTACTGTCCGGCATTGCCGATATTTCCGCCGCAGGTCATCACAAAATAGATTTCCCTGCTCCCGCGAAGCTCTGTCTTTGCAATCCAGTCCGTCACCAGACGCGGAATACGCCACGCATAGGTCGGCGTGACAACCACCCACGGCTGTTTTGAATCCAGCGGCGCATGATCTCCGCTGCGAAGCTTCTGAAAAAGATTTAATACGCCGTCACCGGTCACCGCAGCGATTCTCTTTGCGGCGTATTCACTGTTTCCTGTTCCGGAAAAATATAAAATCATACCTTTGTCTCTCCCTTTTTAGAATGTTGATCAGTCGAATTTTAATAATTATTTTCATTGTAACGCAAAATACGCCGGCACGCCACCACATTTAAAAAAATACCGTTTACCTGTCGCAGACTTTCATGGTATGATTTATGCAGTAAATACTATCATATCTGGAAATTTTATCTGAGAATTGTTTCATAAATAAGACGAGGGGTATAGTTATGACAAATAATATGTATGCAAATGTGAAGCGCGGTGCACGCAGCAAAGGAAATTTAGCTCTTTGGATCGGGCTTGCCGTGTGCGCGCTGCTTATCGCCGCTTTCGCTCTTTCTGTCGGCTTTGCAGGCCGTTATCAGAGAAACTACTGGGATTACGTCGGACGTCTTTCCAACAGCACTGCCTACGCCTACCGCAACGGCACTCTGCAGATTAGCGTAAGCGGAGAAACCAGATCGCTGGACAAAGAGCGCGCCTACCAAATTTATCAGCTCGTCTCAAATGCAGGTGAGGGACGCATTCAAAAAGCGCTTCCCTCCGGGGCGCCGTCTGCGATACTTGACTACGGAAACGGCAGCACGCTGACAGTCTGGGAAATTCCTGTCTCCGCAAGCTCCAACGAAGGACACGAAACCGACATCTTCCTTCTGTTCCAGGACGAAAAAGGCAGCTACGGCTATATCGCCTGGGATCTTTTCCCGCGGAAGTTTCTTAACTGCTTCCGCCTGTAGTTCCAGGCATATCTTTCATTTTTCAAATTTCTATAATTTTTTATGATTAATCGTGAAATTTTCATAGGCTCCTCCTGAATCAACTCATTTATTCCAGAATATTATCCCATAAAAAAGGCGAAGTGCTTATCGTAACACTCCGCCGAAAGCCTAACCAGTTTGAGCAAAAAAGCTTGGTTAGGTCTGCTTTACTATTTTATGCAGTTCTACTTCATTTATACACTTAAATGTGCTTTCCAATCCGCCGGAAGATTCATTGCTGTAAGACTGACTACACCAATATTATTTTGAATCAGCTTATCGAAAGCATCCACAAATATTGTCCACTCCTCATCGGATGAACGCAGATATTTCATCGCCAGTAGGATTTGATACAAACCGTTATGTACCGGCGGTGGTGTAACTTTATTAGATATTCTTAACGATTTGACACTATGGGGATCATCAGAAGACCGATTATAACTATAACTATACAACTAATGATTGCGTAAATTTTCCTATTATCTGCATCATCCCTGCCATCCATATAATAATAGATTCCGACTTCCGCAACAGATACAATTGCTCCAAAGAAAAAAGAGCCTCCAAAATTTCCAAACCCCGCAACCCATGAAAGGACACCAACTACGATAATTGTAAAAGCAGCCAAAACAGTTGCGGTAAGTTCCTGTTTTCTATTTTTCATTGCAACCTCTGCTGTAAATTTCATAAGTTCAACTGCATCTTTTTCGGAACAACCATTCTTTTCATTCCTATTTGTTTGCATGATTTCAAGGACGCTTACACCTAACGCCTCCGCCAATGGCTCAATCGTTTTTATATCTGGAAATCCAATTCCGCTTTCCCTTAGTTAAAAATATTGCTCTTGTTCATCAATCGACTTTGCCAATAAATCGGTAATATATCTCGATTTCCTGTATTCGTTCCCCATTCTCATTGGTTTCTGCCGAATGAATGAGGATTTTTTCTATCATGGCATTTAATAATTGTGCAGTCAGTTCTTTTGGTACGGAATATTCCTTGATTAACTCAATCCATTTTTCAGCACCAATCATATCCTGCTCCATTTTATTTAATTCTTCTCTTAGGTTTTTTATCTCATTTTCCAGCTCGATTTGTTCTTGTTGATATTTGCCCGACAACATAATGAAGTTTCGCTCCGTTATCTTCTCACTGGCTCTGTCCTCATACATTTTCGCAAATAAGCGGTCAATTTCATTTTGACGGTTTTCAGCTTTCTTTAACTTAGCTGTCTTTTTCTTATTCGCTCTGCATTGCCGACTTTCTGTATCTTTTTCAAGACTTTTTCTTCGTCCTGCTGAACAGCCTTCGCCCAATACTGTAATCGTTCCAATACAGCTTCATAAAGTACGTCATAACGGATATAGTGCATGGAGCAGTAGCCTTTGCCAAACTGTCCGTAGAAACTGCAAGCGTAATAACTGTATGGTATCTTATTTGATGTATTCGTTCCAAATCTCATAGACCAGCCACAGTCAGCACACTTGACAAGTCCTGCAAATATCGGTGTTTCCTTATTTTTTGTCTGTCTACGTCTTGATTTTATCTGTTCCTGCACACGATAGAACACTTCCTTGTCAATGATCGGCTCATGCGTATTCTCTACTCGATACCATTCACTCTCTGGCTTACGTACTTTCTTCTTGCTCTTGAACGATACCGTAGACTGTCGGTTATGTACGCTGTTTCCGATATAGACTTCATTTTTTAATATCGTCTTGACATAGGCGATTGTCCATTCATAACGCTTGCTTTCAGGCTGACCATCAAAGATATGTGCGAATGTACCGTATCTTGTGAAATTCAACCATGCAGGAGTAGGAACCTGTTCCTCTCGGAGTATCTTTGTGATTTTTGCACTTCCATAGCCTTGATAGGCTAGCGAAAAGATTTTTTCGATAATCCACTTTGTTTCATCATCAATTAGCAGTTTCCCTTTGATGTCCGGGTGTTTCTTATATCCTAACGGAGCATACGCACCATAATAAGCACCCTCTGCAAATTTTGTTTTAAACGCTGATTTGACCTTACGACTTGTATCTCTTGCAACCCATTCATTGATGATATTTTTAAATGGTGCAATCTCACTTTCACCTTTTTCGCTGTCTACACCGTCATCAATCGCTATGTAACGGACATTATGACTTGGGAAATACAATTCTGTATATTGCCCAGTCATAATATAGTTTCTGCCAAGACGGGAAAGGTCTTTCGTAACAACACAGTTGATTTTTCCTGCTTCTATATCTTCAATCATTCTTTGGAAACTCGGTCTTTCAAAATTTGTTCCCGACCAGCCATCGTCAATATATTCATCAACGACATTCAAATGATGTTCTTTCGCATAAAGACGCAACATACTTCTCTGTGTGGTAATGCTGGAACTTTCACCCTGTAATTCATCATCTCGGCTCAACCTAAGATAAAGTGCGGTATTGTAAATCTGTTGTTTCATCTGTCAGTTATCCTCCTTTATAACCAACCCATGCTTACAATACCTGCTTGCAGATAAAGTATAACATGGGTTGTTTTTCTCATTCAATCTATTTTTACAACAGCGCTCTTTTTATGCGATTGTTTGCTTTGCTTTTTCTAACATGACATCAGTTAAAAGTTCTTCCATTGTTTTTCCCTGTTTTGAAAAATGCTCTTTTACAACGATTTTTGTTGTTCGTCTGCTGGCAATTTTCATTGTCTGCTGATTCGCCTTTTTTTGATTTTTTACATCATTATCAATAATACATTCCCCCTTTCTTTCGATATTTTTTAAGCAGTCAAACGGTATTTGTCATTACCCACAGGAATTTCACCTCTGCATGGTTCTCATGCAACCGTACCCATTGCGTGCGACGCTTTCAACGCTCAAGCTGTGGCTGTACGGGAGTATCATTATCAGACAGAACAGGTCATGGCGAAGAAAGAGGACAAATCTTCCTCATGGACGCTGACAGTGGTTCGCTCGCTTAGATAAGGTCATGGCGTATCGGCTCCAAAGGCTCGCTGATTGTCTAACGTATCTGACTGCTTTATTCAGTTGTCAAAGAACACTGGAAAGAAGAAAATCACCTATTCCGTTATTAGTACGCATGGAACGGATAAAATGGCAATCATCAATCATTTTTTCTTTCCGACCAACACTCGACACAAAAGCGTGATTTGTTGCCATTTTCAGAAAAATATAGAGATTTCCTTTCACTCACTAGCTACCCATGCAAAGCAAAATTGTTGCAGAAAATGAATATTTTCCTGTTTTTTCTTCCGCTTCATATAGGGAATGAAACGTATCATTTGTTAAGCTGGACAGATAAAAGAATGATTTTCTTCTGTATAACACTCAACACGAAACCTTGATTTGCAACTCATTTTAAAAATTTTTTCTCCATGCACTAAAAAATACCGTCATTCTCCCTCGGAACAGCGGTATCAACCCTTTCTTTTATATCTGATTTTTCTAATTGCAACAGGTGTTTATGCTTTTCTTTTAACTCTGTATGTTCAATCATATCTTGCAGTATCGTTGTATGGTTCTGCTTATCCAGTTCCGCCACCATCTTTAGCGTAGGCGCAACCTGTCTGTGTAGCCACTGCAACGCCCGTTCCAGCGTATATGGTTCAGGCTGTGTCGTCAGTTTCAGTTTTTCCCGATTTTCCCCGATAAACCATGCCCAGTCGGCATTGAGTTTCCATTTGCTCTTTGGCTTTCCGTCCTCTTTGTCCACAAAACGCAGATAGTGGTTGATGATAGAAAAGGCGGTATGCTCCACGTCACGATAAGTCAGTAAATCCATGACCGCATGAATAGCTCGGTCATCTTTCAATCGTATCTCGAAACGGTTTTTAATCTCCGTATCTTCAATATCTGCACCATTCTTTACATACTGCTCATAATTCTTCTGATAAATGCAGAAATGGAGCTGGCTGTTGGTTGAACCGAGATAGAGCGTTTCCCCTGTATTCTTTGGAACATCATCACCGCATTTTTGTGAACCGCCATAGTCTTTTTGACTACGAAAGTAGGAGATACATTCACCAGCCTTGTATTTTTCCTTTAACATGGGAATATCCAATATTCCTGCTCTGTCATTGATAGCGAGATCAATCCGCTTCATTACACCGTCAGCAGTCAGACAATCCAGCATGAAATCATACCAGCTTCTTTCCTGTGCCAACAGATAGCTTTCCATCTGCCGACAGCCTTTGCCCCTTAATTCAATCAAAACTCCTAACTGTATGTTCTGTGAACACTGTACGGTAATATCACCAATAACATACTGGCTTTCATATCCGTATTTTCCATAGTCCTCATGGAGCATATATTTTGGATTGATATGTAAAATATCTCTTATAATCGTTAATGCGTCTGTCGTGGGGAAACGGACACGAAAGTAATCAATCAGCAGGAACAATGGCTCTTGCGGATTGAAACGCTCGATTTCCTTTGTTAAAGTTTCCTTGAGTTTTTCCGTCAATGGAAGTTTCCCTTTTTCAATGCGGTTGTAATGCTCACGAGTGATACCGCAGGCAACCGCCAGCTTATTTTGTGATACTCCGTATTCTTCACGTTTCAGCTTTAATTCTCTGATAAAATCATCATTGTTCAATATTCATTCCTCCAATCAAAAAGGCAACTATCGCTTATGGATAATCGCCTGTATAAAATCAATAAAAAAAGACAGCCAACTTATTAAAAATCAACTGTCTTTCATGCTACAATATTCAGTTTTCATAGTAATATCAGAAACTTTTTTATCACACCTGTTAAAATGCCGATTTCGTTTATAAATACAAGGATTTTTGTACCTTGTAGGATAAGGTTTCCAGTTTTTTGTGCCCCCTTGTTAGGTCACAGACACAATTTTGATATGTATGCTTCATAATATTTTAGCAGTAACGTGATAGCGGATTCATCTCCATTAACAGCCTTATCAATTATTGCATAGGGCGGATATTTATTTGTTTGATTCATTACTTATTCTATCCTTTCATTAATATTTTTAAATTGTTTAAAGCTTTCTTTCTGTTGCGATAAACAGAAGAACGCGAAATAGCATAGGACATAGCAATTTCAGCGTCCGACATATCAAGATAATAAAATAATAAGACGATATTACGTTGTCTTTCAGACAACTCTTTTAGTGCCTTCCCTAGCTTTTTATTAGATACATAAATGTCATAATCAAATACAGAAAACATTATAAATTCACTGGGATAATTGTCATAGTACCCAGTTTTTTCTAGTGCAAAATCAGTTATATCACAAAATAATTTCTCATGTCGGGAACGTCGATAACTTTCTCTATAGTAAGAAATTTTCGTTCTTTGAATGACCAACTTCATTAAAAAATCAAATTGCATACAGATGACTTTTTCAAAAGAAGATTTTTTCACAGAATCACCTCCTGCTACAAGTATACAGCGCTTTTATGTTTTTTCAATTGATGAATTGTTTATTTTCTTTTTAGCTGAGTGTCTTTTAACTCTACTGTTCGTTTACACATTGAATTTTTCCTGTCCATTCTACACCATTTTCAGCTTTTAGCTGTTCCATAATACCCTGTGCCTGTTTCCTCTGCTCTATGAGCGCTTCAAAGCGTTCCTGCGCCTCTCCATCTATCTCCGCAAGGTGGTTATTGAGCCTGCCGCTCATATGTACCGCCCATTTCTTCAAAACGGGTGTGTTACTGCCATTGATTTGGTGCAGCCTTCCTTAAGAAAAACACCTACCACTGCTCTTCTGATAGATGCTTATAAACATAGATTTTATTCCATAAATTTTGATTATCGCTCAATCAAATCTTCCATTGTGCAGCCCAAAGCCCTGGCAAGACTATACATTGAATCCGCACTTGCTTTGTTGATAATACTTTTATCATAACCGAAATTTCTCCTAAAATGCGTATGTCTGCCCCGATTTGCCGACCCTAAATTTTGCTCTGAGATTGTTAAACCTGCCACAGAATAAGCAAAATGCAGTAAAATGGGGCAAGCCCGGGCCATGAAACGTAGTAAAATCGTAGTAAGAACGAGAGTGTTTTACTACTGCGAATATTCTATCATAGCTTACAGGATTGGAGGGAGCAGAGTTGTTTTATTTGTGATTTTCTCTTTAATCATGGAAACTGTATCTGTAATTGAAAGATTTGTTGTGTCTATAACATTTTGCTCATAAAATCCAAGGTTATGAAATTGCTCCCACATCGTTTCTACCAATTCAGCATTCATTTCTCTGTCTAATTTTGAACGTTCAATCGCCCGTCTCATAGTTTCTTCTTTAATGGAGGTATTGCCCCTTTGCTAAGATAATGGTAAACAAACATGTATTGGTTTATTTTAAGTCTGAAATCCCATCATCTCAACTCTTCTGATTCCGGAATCGATACTTGCCTTTCCCGTGCCCGGACACTGGCTCAATGATTCCGTGCTCAGCCATTTCCTTCAAAAGGTCAGATGCTCTGGATGCTTTAATATCAATCACCAGCATCACATCAGACCGTCCAAAGATTGTCTGACCCGAAAATGCTTCACGAAGCTTCAATATATGGCTTGCTGTTTTCGGCCGAAAAGAATTTTCAATGTCCGGTTTTAGCGCATCAATATCCGGTTTTAACGCATCAATGTCCGGTTTTTCTATTTCTTTGAATGTTCCGCTAATATGCAATGTCCGGTTATGAAGTGGATTGTTCTCATTCAAGAGGAGATTGCGCAAAAACAATTCAAGGTACTCTGTCGTTTCATGAATGCCATTTTTCAGATCGTTATAGTTTGCCCTGACCAATGAATTCCGGAAATACCATGCATTCTCGGCAAAAATGTCATTTGTCACGTCAAACCCCAACGTGCGCAGATATTTTATGAAGAATACTGCAGTCGTTCTGGTGTTGCCCTCAGCTCATGTCAAGTATGGGACAAAAAAATTTTCAACTTTTTCTGTCATGATACTTTGTCCAACTCTTCTTTTAGCTTCCTTTTCAGAGCTTTTGAGACGGGATACTTTTCAATTTTCTCCAAGATGGATTCCCTGCTCTCTCCCTTTTTATAAAGTTCTTTTACAACTGCTGTAAAAATAGCATCAAATCCAAATTCCGTCAATCCCTGTGCAATCAATGAAAGTATCCCTAACGTGGCAATTCCTCCCAGCATACCAAAGGGACCTAAAGCCGCCAACGCAGCAGTGATAGCTGCCGCCCCTGACAGTCCAGTTGCTGACATGGCTAGAAGCAAAACCACCCCTGGTACTCCCAACGCAGTTATCTTTGACACTATTTTTTCCATATCTTTTGCACTCCTTAATTCTTCGCTCCACAAAACACATCAAAATTCTCAAACATTATCTCCAACTTGTCAATCTTCTTCTCCGTATGATAATGCCCGCAGTACCACTTCTGATATTCCAACTTATCCTCAATCCCATCCAGCCACTCTTCCGTAGTCTTATCTACCTTACTCTGGTCAACCCCGGGCAGGAACACTTCCACAGGCTCATATTTCAACGGCGTGGTATGGTTCAGCACCACATCCACTTTCCATCCCAGCTTATCAAGCTGGCTCTCCACATGCCGCTTGATTTCATCAGACGGCTGTTCATCCGGCCACCAGCCATATCCATATATCAACCGAACCATTTTATCAATACTGTATGCTCCGCCCATGACAATGGTCTGCTTCCCATCCAGGTCAAACACTTCCCCATCCTTCGCAAAAAGCAGATCCGGATACTCTTCTTCATAATACACAGTACCGCCGTGCCACTGCTTTTCCCGATAACTGTCTATGGTCTGCGGTCTCTGCTCATGATTCCCATGGATGCAGAAAAACGTGATCGGAAGGGATTCCAGGAACCTTTTCTTTACACAGTCCCGGTTCCATCCGCTAAAGTTAATCCCCGCATCGCCTAAAATAATCAATACATCCTCACGGCTTGTCCCAAACCTCTCACAGAATGTCTCTATGCGTCCGAACTGCCCATGGGTATCTCCCGTTATGTAAATCATCCCATCCATCCTTTCCGGATGCCTGCCTTCCGGCAGACATCCTCATTATACCATCACTATCCCTGCATTTCACCTAAAATCTTTTCGTAAACATCCTGATGCTTCCAGGTTACTTCCAGCCTGTCCTCGCCCATCACTTTAGCGCTCTCGATCAAAGATGCCATCACCGTTTTATCAAACCGTTCCAGATGCAGATATTCCTTTATTCCAAATACTTCACCATATTTCCGCTGGCTGTCATCTTCCACAAGCTCCTGTACTTCCAGTTCCGCCGCTGCCGCAGATAACTCCAGCCGCCTGATCTCTGCCCTCATGCTCCCGACATCCCTGCTTTTCTTCGGCTTACTCTTCTTTTCCTTCAGCATCTGTTCCGCCTTCACAAGAAGCTGTGCCTGCGTCCGTACAAGCTCCACCAGTGTCTGCTCCGCCACATCCTTCCGTATCCTTACCTCACTGCATGGGCTGTCCCGGCGCATCCTCCCTGTAGGACAGTACATAAAACCGTCCTGCCGCTTTCTCGGTCTGAGTGTCAGCCCGCAGTACGGGCATACGATCACGGAAAAATTCTTCTTTGTGGACGGGTTCTTTTACTTTCCCTGCACCACGTCCCTCATATTGGCATTTGCCCGGTCAAATTCCTCCTGTGTCACGATTCCCTCATGGGTATTCCGGACCACGATCCACTGGGATTTATCCACGCCCACCTGGCATTTAGAATCAAACCCCTTTCCACGCAAAAAGCACCAGCCATTTCTGACTGATGCCCATTGATACTACTATACTTGAAACACAGGAAACCTATCTGCCCCTGTGCTTCTCCTTCCGTTTCTGCTGTTTCAGCTCAAACATCCGCTCTTTTCTGGCCTCCCTCTGCTCCCTGTCGACCTGCCTGTGCTCCGTCTTCCTTTCTTCCCTCTGCAACTGCAGCGCCTGCTGGGACTTTGTGCCTATCCCCGCCTGCATGGTCTGCCTCACAGCCTCCCTCCGCCTCCGCTTCGGATTGATCCTGCTGTCTTTCACAGCCACCTCAACAGTCGGACTGAATCTCAGGCTGTAATAATTTTTGAGGACAAAATCCCACACCTCATAGTCCCTGGGTTCGCTCCCAAAGACCACCCGGCATACCGAAAGTTTCCCATCCTCAATCCGCTCAAATACACCGACCCAGAACGGCCCCTCAAAAAATACCGTCAAGCCTGCCTTTCCTCTGTCCATAATGAAACCCTCCTTAAATGTGTTATGAACAAAGAACGGACAACCCAGGAGGGGCAGGTTACTTACCCTGATACCATCAGGACGGCCGGGGTCTACGCTCCGCTTCGGTCGGCGCAAACCCAAGGTCTCCCAGACCTTGTGCGCCCTACCGGCTCTGGCACATCCAAAGGATGCACGTTGCGTTTTTATCTTTGCTTTTTCTATTTTCAGCAGGATTTACTCCCGCTAAAAACCAAATTTGCATCTGCCTATAATTTCTGTATCTCTTTCAACGCCTTTCGGATATCCTTATAAACCAACGGCTGCATACTGTCATCATAAAAAGATACATCCGCCTTTTGCAGCGCCGAACAAATATCATTTCTTAACTCCGGCTTCTCCCTTGCGATCACAGGCAGCATCTTTATACACTGTCTTGCCGTAATCGGTTTAACATCCGTTATATGTCTCAAATATTCGTCAATAATCTCATCGATCTTATTATCTTTATCCCATTTCGCATTACAGGCAGGCAGCACAAGCCCTCTGGTACGGATATAAGAATTATCACTGCCAAGCATATCGCCTAACCTATCCATGTAAGCATAAACGCAATCCGTTTCCTCACTTTCTTTTTGCAGCTCCTGTAATGCTTTATATGCGGTATTATTATTTTTATCAAACAACAATTCAAAAGTTTCTGCTATATTAAGTGGCACAATCTTCTCCTTTATATTTGGGGGAATTCAGCTCTAAAAGCTGAAATTTGTATCCTTGTTTTTCTATTTTTGCTGCTATGTTTAAAATCAAATTTTCCCAACTAACACCACAATACCAGCTATCACAAGTGCAAAGATTAGATATATGATTGTAGCCATTCCTCTTTTTGTTATTACATTTTTCCAGGATTTAATATAAGGAACATCTTCCATACCTTTAATAATCCAAATTTTACTATGGCCTACCCACAGCCTGTCAAGGACAATACCATCAAACCAATTCATAACCACCAGAAACAGATATGCTTGAATATATGCAGTTTTAAAATCTGTAACATGATTCCAAACAGAAATAATCATGACCAAAGCCATAAATAAGACAATACAAAATGGTATCATAAAGAGTTTTCCTTTTTTCATTATGACATCTTTATTTGCAATTCCCCGTTTACATGCTTCATCTATATATTCTTTTGGATAAAAATAGAGACAATTAAGGCCACTGTTTCCTACCGCACATTTTACGGGAAGAATAAACAAAAGACAGTACAGCACAATTTGCAACAATATAAGCATTTGTATCCTCCTTCGATTATCTTGACAAATACTGATTTGTAAGGAAAAGACCGCAGCCTTTCCCATTCCAAAGTATAGCAGAAAAAGGCTGCCGTATCAATCAAAAGACACTTTATCTACACTTAGTCTGCTTTTCGTCTATCATATCCTGTTGACAATTCCAGACAGCTATGATAAGTTAATGGACATACGGAAAAAGGCAGGTAAACAGTATGTACAGGAGTCTATTCACCAACTTAAAGGAAGCGGCAGATTGTTAGCGTTCTATCCATGAATCTCATTCACGGATATGGACGCTTCTTGTGCTGTATCCGTGTGGCTGGCAAATAGATTTATATTTAAGACCACATCGGTAAAGAATTTCTTTGCTCATGTGGTCTTTTTTTATCGAAAATTTTAAAAAGGAGACTATAAAGATGACAATTCAACAATTAGAGAAGAACGGAACCCACATTGCATGGATTCCGGAAAAAGAACTTTTGATTACAGACGTGCAGAGTGCTTTGGACCTTGCTGCTACTGTAAAATACGAAACCGGATGCACCTCCATAATTCTGGACAAGGCATCCATATGCGGTGATTTCTTCATCCTCAGTACGGGGCTTGCCGGGGAAATCCTCCAGAAATTCACAAATTACGGTATCCGCGCAGCCTTTGTCGGTGATTACTCCGGCTACACCAGCAAGCCGCTCCATGATTTTATCTATGAGAGCAATCACGGCAGAAGTTTCTTCTTTGTGCCGACCAAAGAAGAAGCCATTGAAAAACTCTGCCAGTAAATATTTCCCCGGGGCCTGTTTCTGCAGCTCCGGGAAGCCCTGTCAGCCAAGCAGATGCGTTTCTGACTGCCTGTCCCTGTTCTCATAAAGAGAAGACAATTCTGCAACTGCCTTTTTTCTGTATTTTCCAATCTAGGTATTGATATGTACGGCGCCGTCCTCTGGTTTCTTCGCATCTGCAGGAATTTTCCAACTGCGTCCTTCACGGGTAACGCCCAAAATCTTCCCCTCTGAACATAAAATACCTCCCCTATCTGAAATGCCCCATTTCTCGGCCGCCTGCTATTCCGTAAATATCGCAAAATCTTTATTTCACAAAATGCAAGAAATATGTTATACTCGAATCTATGTAGCAGTAAAAAAAATCAAGAAAGGCGGTGTACTAGTGGCAAGTAAAGACAGATACAGGTTTGAAAGCAAAATTCATGTTTACCGGGCTACAAAGAGAATGACACAGCAAGAACTTGCCGATTTAGTTGGTGTATCCCGTCAGACTATTATGCAGCTTGAGCGGAACCGTTATAATCCCTCTATGCTGCTGGCATACAGTATTGCAAAGGTTTTTGATGTCACGATTGAAGATTTATTTGATTTTTCGGAGGTAGAAAAATGATTGCCTTAATAAATGAAATCATTAGCAACAGAACGTTGCTTATTGTAGGAGCGTGGTATGGGTTGCCGATTACCGTTGCCCTGATTGTATTGTTCCTCATTAAATCATCACGAGATGAAAGAGGGCGTGCTATCATCGGAAAAGCAAGTATTATCGCCATGATTGTTTTTATTCTTCTTGTGAATGGATTTGCAAAACTATCTTCCCATATAACCGTAAACTATATTACAACCGCCTGTTGTATTCAATGGATTTATGATATTGTGCTTACAGTTGAAGTTGTTGCGATCCTAATCTATAAGAAACTTGAATAGCGAAAACCATTCTTGCTTGCCACTGAATCGGCGAGCAAGATTTTTTTATTACTTTTAGTATGAAATATTTGACATTTAGAGTGAAATAAATTATACTGTTTTTGTTGGCAAGGATTTATAATCTAACTTTGGATTGTCCGCGAAAGGAGATGTAAGTAATGGAGTTATCTACATTTATTATTTTTGCTGTAATTGTTGCATGTGGTGGCAGCTGCTCACTGGCTGGTACATGGTGGAGTAAAAAGTGGCGAGAAGAGCATAAGAAAAAGAAAGCAAATAAACGTCAAAGCAATAAATAGCAAAAGCAGGCAATCAGGAATAGCCTTACTATATTGCTATATTGAAACCAAATTGCTTTTTATTTTATCTATGGATAAAATATGATGTTCAATCTGTTTTATAACATCAATAAATACTTCATCGCTCTGCCCTGTCGGATCAGGTAAGCCCCAATTATCATCAAACGCTCTGCCAATATAGGGGCATCCGACATCGCAGCCCATTGAGATTGCAATGTCCGGTGCAGGAATCTCTGCAATCGTTTTGCTATACTGTGTCTGTTCCATATCGATGCCGTAGAGTTGTTTTATCAGCCGCACTGCGTCCTGATTGATTTGCGGTTTTGTCTCTGTTCCGGCAGAATAGAACTCAAACTTATTTCCCATAAGATGTTTTCCAAGTGCCTCTGCAATTTGGCTGCGGCCTTTATTGTAACATTGGTCAGAACAAATCCTTCAAAACCTTTTCAAGATCAGCAGTACTTAGAACTTTGCCGTAGGAAATCAACTTTTCATTCACTACCAGTCCGGGAGTGCTCATAACGCCGTAGGAAGAAATCTGGCCGTAATCCGTCACATGTTCAATAACGGCGTCTTTTCCCATAGCAGTCAATGCCTCTTTTACATTTTTCTCCAAGGCCTGACAATTCCGGCACCCAGGACCGAGAATTTTAATAACCGTCTTACCTGCATCTGCCGCAGGGCTATTGGAATCGCTTTGCGTTTCCTCTGTGATTTCCATGTTGCAGCATCCATTGGAATGCCCACCGCCAAATAATGTGGCAAAAAAACCTTTTTTCTCACTCATATCGAATACCTCCTAAATCAAAAATCAAAAATTAACAGCAAATAGAGTCCAGTTTCCAACGCAGGC
Organism: uncultured Marvinbryantia sp.; assembly: GCF_905201705.1. Taxonomy (GTDB): domain Bacteria; phylum Bacillota; class Clostridia; order Lachnospirales; family Lachnospiraceae; genus Marvinbryantia. Next base: position 62,570 of record NZ_CAJKOX010000016.1, on the reverse strand, counting down.
AACATTGCTTTGCATGGTGCGCAGGAATCAGAACCATAATCTACAAAAATTGCAGACCATGTTCTGAAAGAGCTGCATATTTTTCGCCATTTTCTTTTCCTCCCATTTAGATCAACAGATATTGAACTGCGTTAAAGAAATACCCCACGAGGATAATTCCCAAGGTGCAGATTCCAATGAAGATACCCAGCAATTTCGGTTTCACTGCTTTTTTCAGCATAATAATGGAAGGCAGGGATAGTGTCGTAACGCCCATCATAAAGGACAGGACAACACCAAGCTGAGCACCCTTTGCAAGCAGGGCTTCTGCAATCGGAATCGTACCAAAAATATCTGCATACATCGGAACGCCGGCAATCGTTGCGAGAATTACACCGAAAGGATTGCCTGTACCCAGGACTTTTACAATCAGATCTTCGGGAATCCAGTTGTGGATAAAAGCACCAATGCCAACACCGACCAGAACATAAGGAGCCACCTTCCTGGCCGTAGAGACTACCTGCTCCCAGGCATATTTCATTCGGTCTTTGAAATGAAGTTCTTCCTGGGGCGTATCCAGCGAATTTCCATTGCGGATAAAATCCTCCACCTGATTTTCAAGATGCAATTTTTCAATCAGCGTACCGCCAACTACGGCAATCACTAATCCCAAAACAACATAAACAATGGCAACCTTCCATCCGAAAATGCTCATGAGCAATACAAGAGAGCCAAGGTCAACCATCGGTGAAGAGATCAGGAAGGAAAATGTTACCCCAAGCGGCAGACCTGCACTTGTAAATCCAATAAAAATCGGGATGGAAGAACAGGAGCAAAATGGTGTAACTGTGCCGAGCAGTGCGCCGAGAATATTGGCGCCAATCCCGTGAAAGCGTCCCAATATCTTTTTAGACCGTTCCGGCGGGAAATAGCTTTGGATATACGAGATTATTAAAATCAAGAACCCAAGGAGTATCATGATTTTAATGGTATCATAAATAAAAAATTGAACGCTGCCGCCAATTTTACCAGCAGTATCTAATCCACAGGCGTTCAATGCGAATCCAATGAGCCTGTTTAGCCAACTCATGCCGAGAATTTCACTTTGAAAGAAATCCCACGCTGTTCTTATTACTTCCATAAAGAAAAAGCCTCCCTTTGATAAATAGTTATATTGAAATGTATCAATTTATTGACTTGAAAGTAAGCCGTGCGGAAAAGTTTTGACTTCCTTACTTTTCCAGGCACGACTTCCTTTCGTCTGTACTGGTCGCTTTGGTAAGTGCCTGCAGGCATTGCATAGCGTATTCAGAACCTTCAGCGGAGATGGAATAATGCATCCATTTCCCCTCTTTACGCCCAACAACAATACCAGAATCACACAGGATTTTCATATGGTGTGACATGGTTGGCTGTGTAATATTGATCTCTTCCAACAATTTGCACGCGCATTTTTCTCCCGTAGTCAGCATCTTCAATATCTTTATGCGATTTTCATCGCAAAAAGCTTTGAAGATGATTGCCGTTCTCTTTTCGTCAATCTTCATCCAACACACCTCCCGTCAACAAATTGATGATTTTCTATATTATATGTGACAGATAGATGTTTGTCAATGGGTTTTTCAAAAAAATTATAACAGAAAATCAAGGTTCTTTCCAAAAGCCGCCCTTATGAAAATTCTCATTTCCAAGCGGTTTCGCTGTCAGCCGGAACATCACGCAGCCATCCGGACAGACAATTGTTTTGCTGTATTTTCCATCGCCGCCAAGATTTTCCAAATCTCCCCCGCTTCTGACGGCTTCCATTAACGGATACAACACCATCATTGTTTTAGAGCAGATTCCATATCCGTCTTTATTAACAGGACAGCCATAAGTACAGGTGTATTTATCTCCGATTTCTTCCCCATTACGGCAATACCGTTCTGTATGATCGCCTCTTAAAAAACCGATAACTTCAATTTCAAATTCATATTCCTCATCATACCACTTTTTCATAACTGTCCTCCAAATATTTCTGCTTTCCAGGCTCAACAAACCAGAATTTTTGCTTTTTATAATTTCTGTATCTCTTTCAACGCCTTTTGAATATCCTTATAAACCAGCGGCTGCATACTGTCATCATAAAAAGATATATCCGCCTTTTGCAGCGCCGAACAAATATCATTTCTTAACTCCGGCTTCTCCCTTGCGATCACAGGCAGCATCTTTATACACTGTCTTGCCGTAATCGGTTTAACATCCGTTATATGTCTCAAATATTCGTCAATAATCTCATCGATCTTATTATCTATATCCCATCTTGCATTACAGGCAAGCAGCACAAGCCCTCTGGTACGGATATAAGAGTTATTGCTGTCAAGCATATCTCCTAACCTATCCATGTAAGCATAAACGCAATCCGTTTTTTCACTTTCTTTTTGCAGCTCCTGTAATGCTTTATATGCGGTATTATTATTTTTGTCAAACAGTAATTCAAACGTTTCTGCTATATTAACTGGCACACTTTTCTCCTTTACAATTTGGGGGCAAATTTATTTGGTTAAACAATAAATCATTATTGCTTGCTGAACCTCCAGCAAATATTTCTTAAATTCATATCCAACAAAAAAATCTGATTCGATCACTTCTTCAGAAACTTCTTCTCCGCGATAAAAAGGCGGACAAGGATTTAGGAGCGCACCATCATTTGCCATTTCCATTACCTCCGTCGTAACATGACACTCTTTGAAATCTACAAGTGCTCCTGCAGGCAAAGAATCCGTACACACAATATCTTTACCTGCCACTGCATCATGGATATTATGATAAGTTGTCAAACCATCAATTTCATAACCTCTGCCGCAACATTGTTCCAGGCTGAAACCCATGACCTCCGAAGCCTCTTTCCATGCCAATCCAATATTTCCTCTTTCCCCGACAAATAAGAATCTATCTTTTATAAAATCCTTTCGTATCTTAGACAAGGTATACATATCTGCTAAAACTTCGCATGGATGATTCACATCTGTCATGGCATTGATAACAGGTACGCTTAAACAAGCAGACATCTGTTCCACTAAGTGAATGTCTTTGTGTCGCACGATCACTAAATCAGCCCAATTATTTAAATATCCACACACATCCCTTATATCTTCTTTTTTATCTAAAGTTTCCATTGGAAAGAGAATTGACTGCCCACCTAACAAATAGACTCCTTTTTCAAATGATACCCTTGTCCTGATACTGGAATTAGGAAAAAATAAAATCACGCTTTTTCCTTTGAGTATTCCCTGATATTTTCCTTTTCTAACTTCATCTGTCAGTGCAAATATATCATAAATATCATTTACACTGTAGTCTGTCAATCTAATGAAACTTTTCAAGACACTGTCCTCCATAAAGCTTAAACTTTTATTCTGTTTTTCCCAACAATCAGATCATAGCTTTCTGCAATCATCCTTTTGATTTCCCCATCCGGGAAAGTCATTCCAAAATCCAAAACTTCCTTCCGCTCTTTCATCACGAACCGCCTCCCGTCAAATAATCTGATATCCCGCTTTGAAAAACACCTGCAATGCCTTTTCATAATTTTCCCTTTTCACCAGGATATAATCCGTATTATAAGTAGATACCGCAAAGATGCCAATATCATGCTGCGCCATCAAAGCTGATATCTTAGAAAGTATACCGATCAGGGAAAAATCCAAAACGCCCTGTATCCGGAATGCCTTCCAGCCATCATCCCGTTCTGTTGCATTCTTCGGAACATTCTCTGTCATGCACACCAGTGAATTTTCTTCATCTGTCCTGCCAGTAAAATAAAACGGCTGTGCCGGATCTACCATCGAAAAATCTTCCACTTTACAGACAGAAAAATCATAATCTATTCTTTTTATTTCCATCGTAACCCTCCAAAGTCCTGTATCCTATACTCCATCATCTTCCTTATCACGGCGCCTGCGGACTACCGGGACACCTGCCGTCACTTCCGTATAGCGGAAACAGCCTTCTGCATGGTCATTGATGATCCCGCAAGCCTGCAGATGAGAATACACCGTAACAGAACCGAGATATTTAAACCCACGCTTTTTCAGATCTTTACTGACCGTGTCCGACAGTCCGTTTCTGGCAGGCAGATTCCCTTTCTGGTGTCCCATGTACTGTATGGTTTTTCCTTCTGAAAACCTCCACAGATACTCACTGAACGTGCCGCATTCTTCCCGGATTTTCAGAAAACATGCCGCATTATGGATAACTGCCTCGATCTTTCTCCGGGAGCGTATCATCCCTTCGGTCTCCATAATTCTCCGGATATCCGCTTCCTGATAGGCAGCTACCTTTTCATAATCAAACCCGTCAAAGCATTTTCGGAATATTTCCCGCTTCTGGATCATCATATTCCAGTTCAGCCCACACTGCATGGCTTCCATCATCAGGAATTCAAACTGCTTCCTGTCATCATGCAGCGGCATCCCCCATTCCTCATCATGGTATTTTATCATTTTTTCATTGCACAGGCACCACTTACAGCGTTCCATACCGTCTCTCCCCCCTGTTTCATCCTATTTCCGTATGCCGGCTCTTATCCGATAACCCTGCCCCGGACATTTTTGTAAACTGTCCGGCAGCCTTTTTCTACCACCCATCATAACAGAAAAAGGCTGCCGTATCAATCAAAAGCCACTCCCCTCCCGAAAATCGCCAAAAGAAAGCGCCTCCGAAGAGACGCTGTTCCTCCCTATTTTTTACATCCTTCTGATCCGTTCAAGCGCCGCCACTGTATTCTCGTAGCTGCCGAACGCGGTGAGCCTGAAATATCCCTCCCCGCTCGGTCCGAAGCCGGAGCCGGGCGTGCCGACCACGTTTGCTTTTTCCAGAAGATAATCAAAGAATTCCCAGGAACTCATGTTGTCCGGTGTTTTCAGCCAGATATACGGCGCGTTGATGCCGCCGGATACCGTATAGCCCATCTCGCTCAGTCCATCGTAAATAGCGGCGGCATTTTTCATATAATACGCCACCTGCTCTTTAAGCTGCGCCTTTCCCTCCGGGGAGTAGACCGCCTCGCCCGCGCGCTGCACAATGTAAGGCGCTCCGTTATATTTCGTACCGTGGCGCCGCGCCCACAGCGGATGCAGATTGGTGCCGCCCGCCTTTAATTCCTTCGGAACAACGGTAAATCCAAGGCGCACGCCGGTGAAGCCGGCATTCTTCGAGAAGCTGCGCAGTTCGATCGCACAGGTTCGCGCGCCCTCGCACTCATAAATGGAGTGCGGCACATCCTCCTCCGAAATATACGCCTCGTAAGCCGCGTCGTAGATAATGATCGCGCCCACATTATTTGCATAGTCCACCCAGACCTGCAGCTCCTCCTTTGTGATCGTGGAGCCGGTCGGGTTGTTCGGAAAGCACAGGTAAATCAGATCCGGCGTCTCGGAGGGAAGCTCCGGCGCAAAATGATTTTCCGCCGTGCACGGCATATAGATGACGTCGCTCCAGGTCTCCGTCTGCGGATCCCAGGTACCGGTTCTGCCCGCCATCACATTGGAATCCACATACACCGGATACACCGGATCGCAGACTGCGATCTTGTTGTCCAGACTGAAAATCTCCTGAATGTTCGCCGAATCACACTTTGCGCCATCCGACACGAAAATTTCATCCGCCGCGATGTCACAGCCGCGGTCTGCGTAATCATTTTTTGCGATCGCATTTCTCAAAAATTCATAGCCCAGATCCGGCGCATATCCATGGAAAGTCTCCGCCTTCGCCATCTCATCCACCGCGCCGTGCAGCGCCGTGATAATTGCCGGGGCAAGCGGCTGCGTCACATCGCCTATTCCTAAGCGGATAATCTTCTTATCCGGATTTGCCGCCGAATATGCGGCTACCTTTTTGCCGATTGTTGAAAACAGATAACTGCCCGGCAGCTTTAAATAATTGTCATTTACCTTTGCCATATTCCCGTCTCCTTTTCCCCTGTATGAATCTATTCTTTTCCTGCCGTCTCCGCTGTCCTTTTTAAACAACTTCCCGACATTCCCGCCGTCTTAATGCATGACGTCAAAGCGCAATTTCCCCGTCAAATACCGTCGTCGCACTTCCAGTCATGTAGACGTTATTTTCCTTTCTGTCCCAGAAAATTTTCAGGTCGCCACCCAGAAGCTTCACCGTCACCTCATCCTCCGTATAGCCATTCAGAACAGAGGCAACCGCCGTCGCGCACGCCCCGGTACCGCAGGCAAGCGTCTCGCCAGAGCCGCGCTCCCACACGCGCATTTCCACTGTATGGCGGTCGATCACATGCGCAAATTCCGTATTCACCCTGTCCGGAAACATCGGATGATGCTCAAACTCCGGGCCGATTTTCTCAATATCCAGATGCTTCACATCCTCCACATAGGTCACAGCGTGCGGATTGCCCATAGAAACACAGGTAAGCCGCCACTCTCTGCCGTTCACCGTCACCGGCTCGTCAATCACCGTCTCCTTTTCAGAAACTGCCGGTATGGCGGCCGCCTGCAGAACCGGAGAGCCCATATTCACCCTAACAGCAGAGACCTTTCCGTTCTCCACCGTGAGGTCAAGGTATTTAATGCCGCTCTTCGTCTCCACACTGATGCTGGTTTTATCCGTGATCCCGTAATCATACATATATTTCGCCACACAGCGGATGCCGTTCCCGCACATCGCCCCCTGTGAGCCGTCGGCGTTGTACATCTCCATCTTTCCGTCCGCAACCTCAGACGGCTTGATCAGGATCAGCCCGTCGGAGCCGATCCCGAAATGACGGTCACTGACGAAAACGGCTGTCTTTGCCGGATCGTCCACCGTCTCCTTAAAACAATTAACATAAACGTAATCGTTGCCGATTCCATGCATTTTTGTAAACTTCATGCAATTATCCTCCCAACCTGCCTGTTTCCTGCATCTCTTCGCCTGCAAGCTGCAGACCACCCGAGCAGTTTCTTAATATTTCATCAGCGTGAATACCATCTGCGCCGTCTCCACAATATTGGTGCCGCTGTCCATGCTGCATTTCTGCATATAGCGGTGCGCCTCCTCCTCCGTCATGCTGTTGCGCTCCATCAAAAGCTTTTTCGCGTCCGCGATCAGTTTCATCTCCTCCTCCGAGCGCACCTTCGGCTGCTGTCTGCGCTTCTTTTTCTTTCGAAGAAGATTTCCCATGATCATTTCCACCGTATTCGCAAGATCATGAATCTTCAGCGGAAGCGCCAGGCAGACGACGCTCCGGTCGTCGCACGACTCCAGGACGCTCCGCGAGGCGATCAGCAGCATCTCAAAGCTGTCCGGGATATCCTCCAGAAGCTGACTGTAAAGCATATCGGTGAATTTATAGCCGCACACGACGATGCCTTCTCCGATGCGGTCAGCGACCTGCAGGACCTGCGCTCCGCTGGTGCATACGGCAGCCACCCGGTACCCGCTGCGGACAAGGATATTGCGGATATTTTTCGCATCCTCCGCCTTCGGGAATACCACAATGATACTTACCAATCTCTCCACCCCCTGTTCTTATTTTTTCAATAAAAACAGAATTTAAATCCGGTAGAGATATTGTTCAAGCTCCCACTCTGTGACATTCCTGCTGTACTGCGCCCACTCGCTGCGCTTCGCCTGGCAATAATTTTTTGCAATATGTTCGCCAAGCACTTTGCAGATCAGCTCGTCGCTCTCCATCGCCTCCACCGCCGTAAGCAGGTTATCCGGCAGCGTTGTGATGCCAAGCTCTTTCCGCTCCCTGTCCGTCATCTCAAAAATATTCCGCTCCACCTGCGCGGGCGGCATGATCTGATTCTTAATTCCGTCCAGTCCTGCTGCAAGGCAGACTGCCAGCACCAGATACGGATTGCTGGACGGATCCGGACAGCGCAGCTCGATGCGCGTTCCCTCCGTGCGGATGCCCGGAATGCGGATGAGCGGGGAACGGTTATGCGCCGACCACGCCACGTAGACCGGCGCCTCAAACCCCGGCACCAGGCGCTTGTAGGAATTTACGATCGGATTTGTGATCGCCGTCATGCAGTGGATATGCTTCATCAATCCGCCGATGAAATAATACGCCTCCCGGCTCAGCCCCACCTCATCCTCCGGGTCTGCAAAAATATTTTTTCCATCCCTGGAAAGTGACATATTAATATGCATACCGGAACCGTTGATGCCCGCCTTCGGCTTCGGCATAAAGGTGGCGTGCAGTCCGTGACGCTTCGCGATCGTTTTCACTGTCAGCTTAAAGGTCATGATATTATCCGCTGTTGTCAGCGCGTCATCATATCTAAAATCAATCTCATGCTGCGCAGGCGCCACCTCGTGGTGGGACGACTCGATCTCAAAGCCCATCGTCTCCAGTGTCAGCACCATATCGCGCCGTGCATTCTCGCCGAGATCTACCGGACCGAGATCAAAATAGCCCGCTTTCTCGTGCGTGATGGTGGTCGGCTGCCCGTTGTCGTCCGTGTGGTAGAGGAAAAACTCACACTCCGGTCCCACGTCAAACTGATAGCCCATCTCCTCTGCCTCTTTCAGCACACGCTTCAGCACGTAGCGCGGATCTCCCTCAAACGCGGTGCCGTCCGGACGATAAATATCACAGATTAACCGCGCCACCTTGCCCTGCTGCGGCCGCCACGGAAAAATCGCAAAGGTATCCAGATCGGGGTGCAGATACATATCTGATTCCTCTATGCGTACAAATCCCTCGATCGACGAGCCGTCAAACATGCACTTGTTATCCAGCGCCCGTTCAAGCTGGCTCGCCGTGATCGCTATATTTTTTAATGTCCCGAAAATGTCGGTAAACTGCAGGCGGATAAACTCCACATCCTCTTCCTGCACCAGTCTGATCACATCTTCCTTCGTATATCCCATCCTTAAATCCACTCCTTTAAATCCTATTAAAAAACAGAAAAAGGCATTCTATACCCTTTTGTAAGAACGCCTTTGTTCTGAAAAAATGATAACAGCGGGCTTTTTGTTTGTCAACAAAAAACCCGCTCCAGCATCATGAATTAAAAACATCAATATCATGTATTATTTCGATGAAAACTCCTGTCACAACACGATCAGGCGCCGCACAAAGATCCTACGAAAGTCCCGGCACTGTCCGCACATACCGGAAACCGGAACTCCATGCCTCGCCGACTACCACGCCATTCTGACTGGATGAGCAGTGCGCAACGATCAGGCCGCCGTCCGCCGACTTTCCGACCACCAGTCCGACATGGTTCATGTCGCCGCGCTCCGGGCCGCCGTAAAATACAAGATCTCCCGGTCCTGCGTTGATCTGGTCCACCATCACGGAAGCATTCCACTGGCTTGTCGTGTGTCCGCCGATACCCGCATCGGAACCGCCCAGACCATTGTAATAGCAGTACAGCGTAAAGCCGCTGCAGTCCAGACCGTATCCTCTCGTCATACCGGTCGAGGTACTGCCGTCCGCCGTCACCTGCGCGGGAGAACCCCATCTGCTGTCCCACCCGAACACAAAGGATTTGCCGCCCCAGAAATAGCCGACCTTTCCGACCAGGCTATATGCCGCCGTGACGATCTGTACACGTGCATCAGAAATATCATCTCCAACCGATGCGCGCACGATCTGCGGCGCCGCGCTGGCGATCGCGCAAAGCTGCAGACACTGCGCGGATGCGTAGGACTGCATTTCCGCCGCCCCTGCGCTGTCAATGCCGTTTCTTCGCACATAATCGTCAATCGTCGCCGGGACAAGCTCCGCCGCAGAATACGTTTCCACAGTCTCCGCAGCCTGTCCATCCGCCTGCAGCTCGCTCTCCTGACGAAGTCTCAGCCACTTCTCATAGCGCGCCGCATCCATCTGTTCCTTTTTTTCCTCGCGCAGCGTTTCTCTCTGCTGCTCGGCACGCTCCTTAATGGATGCACGCATAAGCTCTGCCATCCCGCCTATTTGGGTGCTGCATCCGGCAAGCAGCAGCTCCTCCTGCGCGTCCACGGCTGCCAGCTCGTCCTCAATGGAGTATTCCTCCACAAATACCTCGGAAATATCCGGTCCGGACACCTCCTGCACGTCTCTTTCCGGCTCGTTCATCTCCGTGAAGATCTCCAGCAGAAGCGCACGGGCATCCGGCGTTATCGCGCCGGAGCCGGTTCTCTGCTTTAACTCGTAAACAAACACCGCAAAGACGTCCTTCCAGTTGGAGGCATGAAAATTCTCCGGGTCGGCGAGCGTCTGCGCAAACGCCGCCTCCACCTCGCTGCAGAGACTGCCGAAGCCGTCCGAAAAGCTGATGCCATAGAGACTGGAAAGCTGTCCGAGATAAGCCGCATTGCTGGCAATGATATTCGTCTCCCAGTTCGCATTCTTCTGCGAATGATCCTCACTCTCCGACTCAGCCTCCGATTCCGACTCAGCCTCCGATTCCGTTTCCGTCCCGGACTGCGATTCTGTTTCACTGCCGCTCTCTGTTTCGCCATCCTCTGTTTCCGTGTGCTCCGTCCCGGAGTCAGACTCTGTCTCCGGCTCTGTAACCGGCGCTCCCGTTTCCGACTCGGAGGGCGTTTCCGCGGAACCCGTTTCCGGCTCTGAACCCGGCGTCTGCGGTTCATCCGTCTGCGGCGGTTCTGTCTGTATGGGATCCGTTTGCGGCGGATCCGTCTGCGGTGGATCCGTCTGTGGTGGATCTGTCTGCGGCGGGTCTGTCTGCGGCGGGTCCGTCTGTGGTGGATCTGTTTGTGGCGGATCCGTCTGTGGCGGATCTGTCTGCGGCGGGTCTGTCTGCGGCGGATCCGCTTGCGGTGGATCTGTCTGCAGCGGCTCCGCGCTTTGCTCCTGGTCCTTCTTTACCGTCTCCTGCCCCTCTGTTTCCTCAGCCGACACCGGTACCCGCACCGCCGTTGCCGGTACGGATACGGCAAGCATTCCTGAAACAGCAATATATGATATTTTTTTCCAAAGCTGTTTTCTTTTCATTCTGTATGTCAATCTCCTGAAAATCGGTATTCCCCACACTCCTTATCTGTATACCGTATCACATTCTTCTCATAATTTCAATTTCTTTTTTTTCAAAGCTCTCTATTTACTTTTAGACTTATTTAGACTAAAATGGAACTATATTCAGGAAAGGAGCCGCAATCTATGGAAATCAGAAACCCGGAAGCTATCGCAGAACAGCTCCGCCGCTTCGCCTGCATGAGCGATGCAGAATTTTTCAAAGCATATCTGGAACCGCTCCCACCGAAGGAAATTGCGGAATTCCGGAAGCTATGTCCGGATTTTCCTGCCGGTCCTCTCCCGTAAGACCAGACTATTCCTCTAAAATGCGAAGCGCCTCCTGAAGCTGATCGTCGTTTTCCTTTTCAATGTTCAACTGGTTTTTCATATCCTCAGAAAGCTCGATCTCTACATCGGGTTCGATACCTTTTTCGTGAATGTCAGCTCCGCTCGGCGTATAGTATTTCGCCACCGTCAGCTTCATGCCGGTACCGCCGGACAGTGTGAAGATCTGCTGCACGATGCCCTTCCCAAAGGTCGTCGTGCCGACCAGGGTTCCGATCCCATAATCCTTCACCGCACCCGCAAATATCTCCGACGCGCTGGCGCTGTTCCCGTTGATCAGCACCGCCAGCGGCTTGTCAAAGACATGCTCTCCGGAAGCATAATATTCCGTGCGCTGCCCGTATTTATCCTCCGTGTAAACGATCAGCCCTTCCGGCAGCAGCTCCTCCAGGATATCGCAGACAGACTGCAGCGTACCGCCCGGATTGTCGCGCAGATCGATCACCAGCTTTTCCATTCCCTGCGCATCCAGATCAGCCATCGCCGTCCTGAACTGTTCTACTGTCACATCGTCAAATTCCGTGATCTGCAGATAGCCGATCTGGTTTTCCAGCATTTCCGCGGAGACCGTCGGGATCTGAATCTCCCGCCGCTCTACCGAAAGCTCCAGTTCCTCCTCTTCACGCAGAATATTTAAAGTCACTGTCTCTCCCGCTTCCGTCTTGATGCGGGAAACCAGCTCCGTCAGATCCATGCCGTCCGTTTTCTCTCCGTTAATTGCCGTTACCATATCTCCCGGAAGCATTCCTGCCTCCGCCGCCGGAGTATCCGCAAAGCAGGTGACAACTGAGATCGCTCCTGTCTCCGGGTCCTGCGCAAGCAGCGCGCCGATGCCGGAATATTCCCCGCTTGTCGATTCCTCCAGGGTTTTCAGCGACTCGGCGGAATAGTACGCGGCATACGGATCCTCCAGTCCCTCCAAAAGTCCGCTGTAGAGCTCATCCTCCACAAGCTCTCCGTCCGGCTCTCCCATAAAATACTGATTGATGACTTCCTGTATCTCCAGAATCTTACTGCTGATCGCACCGGTATCCAGATCCAGATTGCCGGCTTCCTCCTGCGTGGCAGTCTCCGTCTGCGCGGAGAGCCGCTTTATCAGCCTAAAGCGGAACCAGCCCAGCGCGAGCGCAATGCAGAGCAGCGTGAGCAGAACGCCGCAGAGCATCCCGTGAATGAAAAAGCTGTCGCGATTTTTTCGCTCCGTCTGCGCGGCATTTTCCGCCGGCTGCCCCGCCTCCTCCGGCAGATCGTCCGTTTCCTGCTTCTTTTCAGTTAGTATTTTCATTTCTTCGTCCAGATTTTCATTTTCCATAATATTCTCCGCAAAAAGGGGAATCTGAGCAGCTCAAATCCCCCACACAATTTCTCCCTGTTATTTTATGCAGCAGCTTCTGTCTTCATGCCGGCATTAATATTCCATCGACTCCATATACTTCATGTACTTTACGACCATCAGCGCGATCTTGAAGGTGATCGCGTCCTCAAATACGCGCAGATCCAGCCCGGTACTCTTCTGAAGCTTATCCAGGCGGTATACGAGCGTATTGCGGTGGATATAGAGCTGTCTGGAGGTCTCGGAAACGTTCAGGCTGTTCTCAAAGAACTTATTGATGGTGGTGAGCGTCTCCTCATCGAAATCGTCCGGCGACTTTCCGTCGAAGATTTCCTTGATGAACATTTTACACAGCGGCATCGGGAGCTGATAGATCAGCCGTCCGATCCCAAGCGAGCTGTACGCAATGATATCGCGCTCGTCGAAGAAAATCTTGCCAACGTCCAGCGCCATCCGCGCTTCCTTGTAGGAGCGGGATACTTCCTGGATCTCTCCCACGATCGTACCGTATGCGATATGGGCATGCTCGCGCTTCGTTTCGTCCAGACTGCCCAGGATCTGCGCGGCAACCTTTTCCATCTCCGCATAGTCGTCCGAAGGCGACAGCTCCTTCACAACAATGATGCTCTTTTCATCGACCGCCGTGATAAAATCCTTCGCCTTATTGCCGAGGCACATATGCACGCTCTCCAGAGAGGAACTGTCCTTCTCATGATCCGTCTCCAGAATAAAAACCACCCGGCGCGCCTCCGTCTCGATATGAAGCTTTTTCGCGCGGTTATAGATGTCGATGAGAAGCAGGTTGTCGAGCAGAAGATTTTTGATAAAATTGTCCTTATCAAAGCGCTCCTTGTAGGCGATCAGCAGGTTCTGCACCTGAAACGCAGCCATCTTTCCGACCATGTAGGTGTCGTCGCTGCTTCCGCTCGCCAGCAGGATATATTCAAGCTGCGCATCGTCGTACACCTTGAAAAACTGGTAACCCTGAAGCTCCTGGCTGTCCGCCGGGGAATTAACAAACAGCATCGCCGAGTCCACATACTGCCCCACCTCGTCAAACGTCGACGCCAGTACATTTCCCTCCGTGTCGATAATCCCGACATCCACTCTGCTGATCTGCTTGATTCCCTCTACCGTATTTTGCAAAATTTGATTTGAAATCATGTCCTTCACCCCGATACGTTTGTCATGTTACAATCATACACCAATTTTACCAAAAATAAAAGAGAAAATTCGTCCTTTTTTGTAAAAAATTAAAAAGTGCCGACAAGACCTGTGCAAATGGTACAGAAGAACCAAAATATTTGTATTTTCTTGCATATAAAAATATGCTATACTTCTTTTATTACAAAGAGGGAGGGCATCGCCATGATTTATAATGATATCGCCGATCTGGTCACCTATGGTATCCAGAGCGGTCTGATCACGGAAACAGATAAAAATTATGCCGTCAATGAGCTGCTGGAGCTGTTTCACCTGGAGGAATACGAAGCGCCCGCGGAAAGCTCCCGGGAAATCTGCCTGGAGAAAACGCTATGCAACCTTTTAGACTACGCATATGAAAAAGGCATCTTGCAGGAAAACGGCGTCGTTTACCGCGACCTGTTCGACACAAAAATAATGGGACTGCTGACGCCGCGTCCGCACGAGGTCGTGGAAAAATTCTGGAATCTCTACAACGAATCTCCGGCTGCAGCCACTGATTATTTTTATAAGCTGAGCCAGGATACTGACTACATCCGCCGCTACCGCATCTGCAAGGATGTAAAGTGGACCACCGATACCAGATACGGCACGCTGGATATCACCATCAATCTCTCAAAGCCTGAGAAGGATCCGAAGGCGATCGCGGCAGCCAAGCTCGCAAAGCAGAGCGGTTATCCGAAATGCCTGCTCTGCATGGAGAATGTCGGCTACGCCGGAAGGATCAACCACCCGGCGCGCCAGAACCACCGCGTCATTCCGGTGACGATCAACGGCAGTCAGTGGGGCTTCCAGTATTCTCCCTACGTTTACTACAATGAGCACTGCATCGTATTCAATTCCCAGCACGTTCCGATGAAGATCGAGCGCGCCACCTTTGGCAAACTGCTGGATTTTGTCGGTCAGTTCCCGCACTATTTTGTCGGCTCCAACGCCGATCTGCCGATCGTGGGCGGCTCTATTTTAAGCCACGACCACTTCCAGGGCGGTCACTATGAGTTTGCTATGGCAAAGGCTCCGGTGGAGCAGGAAATCTCCATCAGGAGTTATGATGATGTGAAGGCCGGCATTGTGGCATGGCCAATGTCCGTGATCCGTCTGCGCTGTGCCGATAAAGACCGTCTGATCGACCTCGCCGACCACATCCTGCTTGCATGGCGCGGCTACACCGACGAGGACGCTTTTATCTTCGCGGAGACAGACGGCGAACCGCACAACACCATCACGCCGATTGCACGCCGCCGCGGGGAAGATTACGAGCTGGATCTGGTACTTCGCAACAATATTACCACGGACGAGCACCCGCTGGGCGTCTACCATCCGCACGCAGAGCTGCATCATATTAAAAAAGAAAACATCGGTCTGATCGAGGTTATGGGACTTGCCGTACTTCCGGCAAGACTGAAAGCAGAGATGGAGCTGCTGGCTGAATATCTGGTATCCGGCAAAGACGTCCGCTCTCACGCCGACCTTGAAAAGCACGCCGACTGGGTAGACGAGTTCCTTCCAAAGTATGAAAAGATCACAGAAGAAAATGTGATGGATATTCTGCACGCTGAGATCGGACATGTATTTATGCAGGTTCTGGAACATGCCGGCGTCTACAAATGTACCGCCGAAGGACGCGCAGCATTTTTGAAATTTATCAATACGCTGTAGGAAGCGCGCTATGGAACGAAAAACAGCCTGTATTACCGGCGCCTCCCGCGGCATCGGACGTGCGCTTGCCGCTGCCTTTGCCGCGCAGGGTTACGATTTATTTCTCACCTGCCGGAAAAATGAAGCGCTGCTCCTGGAATTAAAAAAGGAGCTGGAGCACAGCTTTGGCATCCACTGCCGCACCTTCGCTGCAGACGCCGCAGACGCTTTCCGGATGGAGCAGGTATTTGCGCAGATCGGTCGGGAAACGGACGGACTGAATGTCCTCGTCAATAATGCCGGCATCTCCTGGCACGGTCTTTTGACGGACATGACGCCTCAGGAGTGGGACCGTCTGATCCGGACAAATTTAAGCTCCGTGTTTTACACCAGCCGCATGGCGATCCCGCTGATGCTGCAGCGTCACGCGGGGAAGATTCTTAATATCTCCTCCGTCTGGGGCGTGGCGGGCGCCTCCTGCGAGGTGGCCTACTCCGCCTCCAAGGGCGGCGTCAACGCTTTCACAAAAGCGCTCGCAAAGGAGCTCGCCCCCAGCAATATCCAGGTAAACGCGATTGCCTGCGGCGTGATCGACACCGAAATGAACGGCTTTTTGAGCGCTGAGGAACGCGCGGCTCTGACGGAGGAGATCCCTGCCGGACGCTTTGCCGAGCCGCAGGAGGTCGCCGAGCTTGCGATATCGCTCTGCAGCGGTCATAATTATCTCACCGGACAGATCATCACGCTGGACGGGGGATGGATCTGAAAATATTCCTCATCTACAGGACAACCAAAATAAGAGGCTCTAAAAGCCTCTTATTTTGTCGTCTGCGTCCTCCGTGGTGTTTTTCACCGATCTGATCACCACGTAGTAGCCCGTATTTTCATTTACTTTTACATAGACGCGATCGCCCTCTTTTTTTCCGAGCAGCGCCTTGCCCATCGGCGACTCGATGCTGATCTTGCCGCTCATGGAGTTGCCGCGAATGGAGGTAACGATTTTGTAGGTTTCCGTCTCATCATCGTCCTCAAAATAGACCTCCACTATATTGTTCAACCCGACCTCGCCGTCCCTGGATACATCTGATACAATGTGCGCTGTCTTCAGCATCCGCTCCAGATAGCGGATGCGGCTCTCATTTTTATTCTTGTCGCGCTTCGCCGCATGATATTCAAAGTTCTCGCTCAGATCCCCGTGCGCCCGCGCTTCCTTCACCGCAGCGATCGCCTCCTTGCGCACCGTCAGCTTCCGGTACTCAATCTCCTCCTCGATCTTGCGGACATCGCTCTTTGTTAATGTCTCACCCATAAATTTCCTCCAGCCACATCCATTACAGGCATTTGCTCCAGCCGCAGCTCTTGCAGATATTGCAGCCTTCCTCGAACACCAGCTTTTCGCCGCATTCCGGGCAGTACATATGCCTGTCTGCTTCTTTTATGTCAACTGCCTGCGGTTTTTTTGTCTTTTTTGCTTCTGTTTCCGGTTTGATCTCCTGCTTCTGCGCAAGCTCCGCCTGCATTTCCTTATACATATCCATCAGCGCATTGCCGACCGCCATCGGACAGCACGCGCCCTTGCTGGTATCCTTGCGCGTTACGCGGCGCGCCGTGTAGGACGGACAGGAACCGCTGGAATTGAGCTGATCCACGATCGTCTCAATGTCGATGCCGCCGCGCGCACTGATGGAGATCATGCGGGACAGCCCGACCATGAAATTGTTGCAGCCGCCGGTCGATCCCTTGCTGAGGTACGTCTCCAGCAGCGCGCCCGTGTGCGGATCGAACAGCGCGATACAGTGCAGGCTTCCGCAGCCCGTGATCAGCTTGCGCTTCTTTCCAACCACATCGTCTGTCACCAGGATGATCTCACCGCGCTCCAGCCCCTCGCCTGCAACCACCTTCTTTTTGTCCGTCACCGTCAGCACGCCGGTGCGCTTGCAGCCGTCGCGGTAGATCGTGATGCCCTTCAGGCCGCGCTCATAAGCGTAAAGATAAAGGCTCTCCGTCTCTTCCACGGTAAAGCTGTTCGGCACGTTTACCGTCGAGCTGATGGATGCGTCGATGTGTTTCTGCCAGACGGACTGCATCTCAATGCGCTGATGATAATCGAGCATCATCGCCGTCACAAAATATCCCGGAAGCGCATTTTCGTCTGTAACGCCGTGCTGCTTCATATATTCTTCCACGATTTTCGTGTAAACCTTATAGTAAACGTCGGTTCCGTGCAGAGACTCCGTCTTTCGCTGATAGAAGTTTGCATACACCGGCTCAATACCGCCGGAAATACCAAGCATCGTCGACAGCGTGCCCGTCGGGGCGATCGTAAGAAGCTGCGAATTGCGCAGCCCGTACTTGCGCACAAGCTCCTGTGTTTTTTCCGATGTATTTGCCAGGAAAAACGGTGTTTCCATGATCTCCTCAGTATTACATGCAGGAAATGCGCCCTGCTCTTTTGCCAGCACCGCCGAGGTAGCGATCGCCGCGTCCGCCATCGCAAAGCCGATCCTGTCGCACATTTCCACCGCGTCCTCTTCGCCGTAGGTCAACCCCAGCTTCAGGAGTGCATCCGCCAGTCCCATGATGCCGAGACCGATCTGACGCCATTTTGCCACGCTCTCGCGCTGCTCCGCAAGCGGATGGAGCGGAAGTCCCTCCTCCAGCACTTCGTTCAGGGCGCGCACGCACGCCTGCACGCATTTGCGGAAACCGTCCATATCGAAGGACGCCGTCTCCGTAAACGGATGCTGCACAAACTCCGAGAGGTTGATGCTGCCGAGCAGACAGCTTCCGCCCGCCGGAAGCGGCTCCTCCGCGCAGGGATTGACGCCCGCATAGCTGAAATCCTTCGTATTGCTAAGAAGGTTCCAGCTCGAAATGCGGTCCCAGAAAAGCGCGCCCGGCTCGGCGTAATCCCAGTTTGTCAGCGCGATCTTGTGGAACAGCTCCTTCGCCTGCACGGTGCGCTCGACCACCTCTCCGGTGGCCTCCCGCTTAAAGTGCAGACGGTATTCCTCATTTCCCTTTACCGCTTCCATAAAATCGTCATGGAGACGGACGGAAATATTCGCCTTTGTGACCTTCTCCAGGTCTGTTTTCAGATTGATAAATTCCTCCACATCGGGGTGCGAGCTGTCGATGGAGATCATCAGTGCGCCGCGTCTGCCGTTCTGGCCGATCAGCGCTGTGACCATCGAATACAGCTCCATAAAGGAGACGGCGCCGCTTGTCTCCTTGGCCGCGTTGTGGATGCGCGCGCCGCGCGGAGCAAGTCCGGAAATGTCGATTCCGCAGCCGCCGCCGTAGCTGTATGTGCGCGCAAGCTTCTTTGCACATTCAAAAATATCTTCAATTTCATCCTTCGGCGGTGTGATCACGTAACAATTGGAATACGTCACCTTGCGGTCCTTCTGACTCAATCCGCGATTGGATAAAATCCTGCCGCCGAAAAGGAATTTCTTTTCCTTTATATACTGCGCGATTTCTTCATTGCCGCCGCTGACGCGCGCGATCCACGCTTCAAAATCCTCGCCGTCGCTGCGGTATTTGCGCTCCCAGATGTCCATTCCAAGCTGATTCCCCTGCCCAAGCCATTCTTCTGTTGTCATTTCAAATTCCTCCATATTTGGTTGATGCCCATTTATCATACCACAACATATGGTGGTATGCAAGGCGGATTTTTCTGTCCTCGCGGCCTACAGGTCCAAAGATCCGCGGAAATAAAAATGCGGATAACAGGACTTGAACCTGCACGCCGTAAGACACAGGAACCTAAATCCTGCGCGTCTGCCAATTCCGCCATATCCGCATATCGTTTCTTATATATGAAGTTTTCTGCAGGGTAAAACAAAAAGCATCGACTTTACATCAATGCTTTTCGGATGAAGCATCGGGGATTCGAACCCCGGACAACTTGATTAAAAGTCAAGTGCTCTACCGACTGAGCTAATGCTCCATAGATCTGATAAAACTGGGCTAGTTGGATTCGAACCAACGAGTGCAGCAGTCAAAGTGCTGTGCCTTACCGCTTGGCGATAGCCCATCAGTCGCCGTAACGGCAGGGTGGATAAAGGGATTCGAACCCTTGGCCTCCAGAGCCACAATCTGGCGCGCTAACCAGCTGCGCTATACCCACCATATCCTTTTATAAGGCTTCCTTTTACAAGGAAACGAGCCTGAAGGGATTCGAACCCCCGACCCACGGCTTAGAAGGCCGTTGCTCTATCCAACTGAGCTACAGACTCATTATGCTTTTTCGCAAAAGCAAAGCGGGTGATGGGAATCGAACCCACGTATCCAGCTTGGAAGGCTGGTGTTCTACCATTGAACTACACCCGCATGAAGTCGGGGTGACAGGATTCGAACCTGCGACCTCCTGGTCCCAAACCAGGCGCTCTAGCCAAACTGAGCCACACCCCGATTCTTTCACTCCTGCACATCCCACGATTGACGCAAATAGAATTATATTATAGGCTTTCCAAAAAGTCAACAGTTTTTTTATATTTTTTTGCTATTCCAGGTATCTGACCGTATATTCTGCGTTTCCCACTTCATCCATCTCCATGATAATATAGCTCGGCTTTCTTCCTTCCTGCCGCGGATAGGAAAGGCTTCCGGGATTGAGCAGGACCAGATCATTCTTCTTCTCGATCTTCGGTCGGTGCGTATGACCGTACATCGCGATATCGAAGCCCCGTGCGCGCGCCTCCCTGCCGAGCATCTTCGTGTCCAGGGATACATAATAATAGTGTCCGTGCGTCAGAAGCGTCCGGTATTTACCGATCATGATCTCCTTCTCCCGCGGCATATCCCCGAAGAAATCATTATTTCCGCTCACGATATCGAGCGGCTGTCCGGCAAGCTGACACATGTACGCTTCTGTCTCCTCCGCGTCGCCCAGATGGATCACGCGATCCACTGGCTTTTCTATCTGAAGTACCTTTTCAAAATTCTCATCCCTGCGATGGGTATCACTGACGATCAGTATCTTCATGAACTCACTTCTCCTTATTATAGTATGTTTTTAACTGCTCTTTCATCGCCCGCAGCGCCTTGCCGCGGTGGCTGACCTCATTCTTCTGCTCCGGGGAGATTTCCGCGGATGTACAGCCGTACTGCGGCAGATAAAAAATCGGATCATAGCCAAAGCCGTTTTCACCGGCGATTTCATAGCCGATCTCACCCTCCATCACACCCTCGCTTGTGAGCACGGTCCCGTCCGGAAGCGCCGCCGCGATCGCGCAGACAAAACGCGCCGTCCTCTTTTCCGGCGGTGCATCGGCCAGCAGTTCCAGGATATGATTGTTTTTAATATCGTACGAGGTGTGCTCCCCCATATAGCGGGCGGAATAAATGCCCGGCGCCCGGTCCAGATAGTCGACCTCCAGCCCTGAATCATCCGCAAGTACGATGGCATCCGTCAGCTTCTGCACCGCACAGGCCTTGATCCTGGCGTTTTCCGCAAAGCTTTTGCCATTCTCCTCCACCTCCACCGAAATGCCGGCTTCCTTCTGTGAGAGCACCGGGATGCCCAGATCCGCGAGGATCATCCGCACCTCTTTCATTTTCCCCTCATTCCCTGTAGCAAATACTATTTTTTTCTCCATGTTATTCCCTTCTGTTTCCTGTATATGCTTTCAGGCAGACATTCGCCTGATGCTCTTCCTCCGAGCGTACCCATATAATACCATTATGGCTAATATACCCCTCTCCATCGGAAATATCAACTGTTTTTGTCGCTTCCCCCGCCATATATTCCGTCGCCACCGGATACTGGCTCCCCGGCGTATGTATTTCCAGCACAACGGCGTATCGCTGCCCCGGCTGCAGCTGCAGGGGCTCCTCCAGCTCTATTGTGTAGTAGCCGGCCTCCGAAAGCGCTCCCTTCTTTAGGCTCCTGCGCTTATAAAAGGACGCTTCATCCTCGAAATCTTCGACGATATAGATCTCATACTCCGTATTCTGCCCGGTCGCGTAAAAGCCGACCGCCTTCAGATCTTCATTTCCCATTGCCGTATATATATTTGCAGCAAAACAGCTTTCATCCCCGTAACCGAGCTGACCCACCCAGCCGCAGAGATCGGTCTGATAGATATGGTCATAGTTGTCCGTATCCTCCATTTTCGTATAGGCGACCGCCTGGTTGCCGATATTCCGATCCGCGTAGGATACGTAAAACACACCGCCGTCCCCAAATTTTTCTCCCCAGCTGTTCTGGCAGATAAACGCACCCTTTTCCGTCGTATTCCGGTTAAACTGTGAGGCCTCGTAATCATCATCCCAGCCGATGATCAGCACGTCGTGATTTGCAGTCTCGTCGCCGTCGTACAGGTAGGAATACACAAGCTGGTTGTAGTAAACCGAAGAGCTGAAGGCATTGTCCAGATCCATGTAGATGGCAGACTGCACCGCCCCATACTGATAAACCGCCCGCTTTATCGCGTCATAATCCTTATTTTTGAACATCTGTATTTCCTGCACATGCTTCACGGCGGCAAGATTTTCCGGCGAATAGCCGTCCCCATAGGGATCATCCTCCTCCAGCACCGGTCCCTGCCAGGCGGCAAGGTACGCCATCGCCATCGTGTAAGCGCCGCCGTCATTCTGACCCTTGGAAAAACTGTTCCTCAGCGACAAATGATCCGGCGAAAACACCCACCGTTCCTGCGGGAGAAAATAGGCTTCCATCGCCGAGGTCGCCGTGATCGCCCAGCAGGTGCCAAGCGTTCCCTGGCTTCGGACGGTCGCCATCCTGCCGACCTCCCGCGCATCGTAGCGCGCCGGAAGCGCCGCCGTCTCCTGTGCGGTGCCCTGCGTCCCCGGCTCCGTTGTCTGCTGCATGCTGCCCTGCTCTCCAGGTTCCGTTATCTGCTGCATGGTGCCCTGTGCCCCCGGCTCCGTCGTCTCCTGCATGACCGGCACGGCTTCCCCTTCCGTCTGCCGTACCAGGTCAAATGCCAGATAGCCTATGAGACACACCAGCACGATCGTTAATAATCTCTCTGTTATTTTAATCAATCTGTCTCCCCTGTTTCTTTGCCCGCGGAGGCTTCGGTCCCAGGAACTGATAAAGATAGGTTTTCATCATTCCATTATAGATTTTCCGGTTTTTATCCGCTTTCCTCCCGATGTACTTCTCCGCGTCCCCGTAGGAAGTAATGACATACTCCGACCAGCAGTCCAGCCGCGCAAACCCCTCGCCGATCTCACGATAAAGCTGCGGAAGCTGTTCCTTCTCGGAAATCCGCTCGCCGTAGGGCGGATTTGTGATGATAAATCCATATTTTTTCGGGTGGCTCAGCTCGCTCACCGGGCGCTGCTGAAAATGGATCAGCTTCTCCACCCCGGCGCGCTTTGCATTCTCCCGCGCCGCCTTCACGATGCTGCCGTCGATGTCATACCCCTGTATGTCCGTTGAAATAGTAGTGTCCGCCAGCTCCGCCGCCTCGTCGGCAACGCCGTACCATAGCTTCTTTGGGATCAGGTTGTCCCATTCGTTTGCCAGGAAGCTGCGGTTCATGCCCGGCGCGATGTTCGCGGCGATCATCGCCGCCTCGATCGGTATTGTGCCACTGCCGCAAAAAGGATCGACCAGAATGCGCTCCCGGTTCCACGGCGTCATCAAAATCAGAGCGCTTGCCAGCGTCTCCGTGATCGGCGCCCTGCTCGTGAGCAGCCGATAGCCCCTCTTGTGAAGCGAATCGCCCGACGTGTCAAGCCCGATCACCGCCTCATCCTTCATGAAGGATACGCGCACCGGATAAGATGCCCCGCTCTCCGCAAACCATTCCTGATGATAGACCGTCTTCAGACGCTCCACCATCGCTTTTTTCATGATCGACTGGATATCCGAGGGACTGAACAGCTTACTCTTGATAGACGTCGCCTTCGCCACCCAGAATTTCCCGTCACGCGGAATAAAGTCCTCCCACGGCAGTGCCTTTGTCTTTTCAAACAGCTCGTCAAACGTCTCGGCGTGCACCCTGCCCACCTTCAGCAGGATGCGTTCCGCCGTGCGCAGGAAGATATTGGCGTAGCAGATCGCTTCCATATCTCCCACAAACGTTACCTTTCCGTTTTCCACCTCGCTGATCTCATAGCCAAGGTCCTGTATCTCTCTTTTTAAAACCGCTTCCATCCCAAAATGGCACGGTGCAATCAATTCCACTGTTTTCATGTTTTCGCCCTGTGCAAACTTTTTTAATGCCCGGTCTTTTGGCTCCTGCCAGAATTTCGCGTCTCCGCGATAAAGGGGCCGTCACTGAAGCATCACGTAAATTGTATCAAATTGCGCTCTTTCCTGTCAATATGTCTCTGTCATTTTGCCGCGGTATGCGCGGAAGCCGCCGACCACCGTTTTTACCTGATATCCTTTTTCTGCCAGTTCCTTCGCCGCAGACATACTGGAAGCGCCGCGCTCGCAGTAAAGAATGAGGGACATATCCATCGGAAACATATAATTGCCCTGCAATTTTTCGTAGGGAACATTGACGGCTCCCCGGATATGGCGCTCCCGATACTCGGCCGGAGTCCGCAGATCTATGATGAGAGCGTCCGGATCACCCACGTATCGCTCTAACTGCACCGGTGTAATCATTTCAAATTTCATGGCAAACACTCCCTGTCAGTATATTCTATTCTATGCAGACGGTGGGAGGCCGTTCCTGTACTTCCGGCGATATTAAAATACAATGTCACCTGCAGGAGGGCATCGCCTTTCGGATACATGGCAACAAAAAATACGCCGGGGAGTGATTTCCCCGACGCATCTTTCCTGCTGCCTGCCGTTTAATAGTCGCAGTTCGTGGTGCGGTTCTGAGACTGTGCGTTGCTGGTCTTATTCTGCACTCTGTTCTGCGCTTTGTTCTGGCTGTTCGTGCTGTTGGTGCTGTTGTTAGCGTTCGTGCTGTTCATGCCGTTTGTGCTGTTTGTGCTGTTATAACCGCAGTTTGTCGCGTTGGATTCGTGCATATTCTTATTCTTTGCCATGACTTTCAACCTCCTGGTTTGTTAACTTTTAGTTACAAACCTTATTATTCCTTAATATTTTTGAAAATATGTATTGCAATTTTTTCCATAATATATTATAATTCCCTTTGTAAGAGAGAATATCTCTTACGACCCCTTATTAATTATTTATACTCCCCTCGAAACAGCAGGTAGCTCCCCTACCTGCTGTTTCACGTTTTTTCGCCGGAACATGACGACAGCTTCTTCAGTGTCTGAAAGACCGAATCCATGATAAAGATCGCCAGCGCGATCACTCCCGCGATCTGCGCGGTGAGCGCAAGATAAGAAGCCGCTTCTTCCATATTCCCCATAAACAACTCATAGCCGGTATGATACATTGTCGCTCCGGGCACCAGCGTAAGGATCCCGGAGATCAGAAAAATGGTCACCGGCGTTTTCAGTATTCGCGCAAACAGATGCGACATCAGCGAGATCACCAGCGCGCTGACAAAGTTTCCCCATATCGGTCCATAGCCTGCGTTGACCGCCAGATAGACCGCCCAGCCGACGGCTCCCGTCAGTCCGCAGTATATCAGAAATTTTTTCGGCGTCTCGATCACAATAGAGAATGCCACGATTGCAATAAACGCTCCGATTATCTGTATCAGCATATGCCCACTCCTCTCATCAGCAGGGTCGCCGCTCCGGCGCCGATCACGATCGCCGCCGCCTTCAGTAGCGCTTCCAGAATCTTTGCCCCGCCTGCCACATAGTCGCCCTGCAGCGTATCGCGCACAGCCGTGGTCAGCGCCGCACCCGGCACGATCGGCATGATGCCGCCGACGATCACCATATCCACATCGAGCGGCGGATAGCAAACTGCCTGCAGAAGCAGTGCCGTAACGCCGATCATCAGCGCGCACAGCATATTTTCCATAAATGCATTGAGCTGCAGCTTCCCGCAAAGAAGCAGCACCGCCGCCAGCACAACGCCCGTGACGCCAGCCGCAATGCCGTCGGCGACTGTGCCGCCGAGCAGGATGGAGAACGCCGCCGCCACCACGACGATGGCGATATTCTTCTGCCAGAGCGCATAGGTGTGCATCTCCATATGCTTCAGCCCTGAAAACGCCTCCTTTAACGACATTTCTCCCGCACAAAACCGGCGGGAGATCTCATTTGTCTTTGCTATTCTGTTCAGATTAGTGTCCCGGTTGCGGATACGCTTCACGACCGTCATGGAATCCATGTCCGGGTTGTCCAGCGTGACGATCAGCCCGGTGGCCGTGACATATGCCTCCGCGGATTTCAGGCCGGACACGGATAGGATCCGGTGAATGGTATCCTCCACGCGGTAAATCTCCGCGCCGCTGCTCAGCATGATCTGTCCGGCAAGCACTGCCGTATCCAGCAGCAGCTTATAGTCTGTCAGTTGATTTTCCATCAGTTACGTCTCCTGAAAATTGATATCACAAGCACGATCAGAAGGATCGGCACAAAAAAGCGGAGGGCAAACGCGGCAACGGAACCGATCAGCCACAGAAGAAGCAGAACGATCGCGATCCCGACGATCGGAAATACCCACTTTGCCACCAGCGGATGAATCCTCCAGGTGTGCACCCTTCCCTGAAATTCCTCCTGCCGCGGCGCTTCCTCGTAGTACTCGCCGCTGTCCGCAGGCTGCGCCGTCTCCAGCAGGGTCTTGGCAATAAAAACAGGACTGCCCAGCTCATCCAGCACATCACTCTCTCTGCGCCCGGCTGCAGTCGCCTCGGAAATATATTCATCATAATAATGAAGATGCCCCTCGATCTGTGAAGGACTCAGCTCGCCCTCCAGCTGCATACGCAGGGTATCTAAAAATTCGCGTTTTGTCATCGTTCCTCCTTTCACGTTAAATTATAGGGCAGGCACGCAAAATTCGCAAGAACTTTTCTTGATTTTCAGAAATATCTGGTCTATACTAAAATTATCAGAAGTTTTTAAAGGGGAGATATCAAAATGAAAGCACGTAAGTATATGCTTCTGCTGCTCGCGCTCTGCTGTCTTGCCGGCTTCTCCGGCTGCCGCCGGGCCCCGGCAGAAACAGAAACATCGTCAGAGACCGTGAAAGAAACGACATCCGAAACGGAAAAGGTCACAGAAACACAAAAACAGACAACGGAAAAACAGACGGAAACCCAGCAGCAAACTGTCAAAAAGACAAGCGTCACACCGTCCACGCAAACGCCGCAGACGCAGACCGCCGCCTCAGAAACGCAGGCTCAGACGACGGAGAGCGCTACCCAGCAGTGCCCTTACTGCTACAGCTGGTTCAGCACCACGCTCCAGGCGGACGGCACCTCTGAGTATTCCACCCATGTAGCAGCGGAGGAAAGCTATCTTCAGAGTATCCAGTCCTCCACCAATGCAGCGGATAATTCTTATACAGACGACTACAATTATCAGACAGGAGCCGATGGAAATCTCTATGCGCAGTGCCCCTATTGTTTCCAGTGGTTCCCCGACACTACAGATGCCGGCGGATACTCGCAGTATGCAGACCACGTAGCTGCAGAAGCCGCTTATGCCGCACAGATCGCGGGAGAAGATCTTGTGCAGTGTCCTAACTGCGGAAACTGGGTGACGCCGGAAGAATATCAGGATCACATCAACAACGGATGGTAAAAAATGCTCACTGCATAAAAAGTGGCGCCAGAATTGCTCCGGCGCCGTTTTTTTGGCTCCTGCATATGCACGCCCGGCCCGAAGGGCGCGTCATCTCAGAAACATTTCTCACGATACGTCGGAGATCTGTTTTCCTGTATGATCCATATGATAGTTTTCTTTATAGATCAGTTCAGAGATCGGCACTACCTCGTACCCCTGCTCTTTTAAACCGGCAAGCAGCGCATCCAGCGCCTGCGCCGTATACTCCGCCCCGTTATGACAGAGGATGATCGCGCCGGGTTCCAGGTTCTTATGCTTCAGCACAGTGTCAAGAATGCTCTGCATCCCGTAATTTTTCCAGTCAAGGCTGTCGACCGACCACTGGATCGGATAATAGCCGCACTCCTGCGCCGTCAGGATCACCTCGTTATCGTAATCTCCGTAGGGCGGACGAAACAGATGCATCTCCACGCCCGTCAGTTCTTTTACTTTATTATGTACCTCCATCAGCTCACTGATGCACTCTTCTTTGGAGAGCTGACTCATGTTTTTATGATTTTCGCTGTGGTTTCCGAGATCGTGACCGGCGGCCTGGATTTTTTTGACATCCTCCGGGTAATCGGAAACCCACCCTCCCGTCATGAAAAATGTCACGTGTACGTTGTGCTTTGCAAGAATATCCAGGATCTGCTGAGTGTCCTCATTTCCCCACGCCGCATCAAAGGAAAGCGCCACCTGCTTTTTCTCCGTATCGACACTGTAGATCGGCAGCTCGCGATCCCCTGCGCGGCTGCTCGTTTGTACGACAGCATCCCCGAAGCGCACACTGCCGACCAGCATCAGCAGCGCACACAAAAAAATCAGAGCGCCGCCCCGGTGACGCTGGAGCAGACGCTCAATTCGTCCGACGTTTTTCATAGCTGTAACCTCAATGCTTTTTTACAGCTTATGAGAACGATGGATATATTATACGTTATATGAGAAAATCCTTCAGTCGCTTACTCCGCGACGGATGACGCAGCTTTCGCAGCGCCTTCGCTTCGATCTGGCGGATACGCTCACGGGTGACATTAAATTCTTTTCCGACTTCCTCCAGGGTGCGCGCCCTGCCGTCGATCAGACCGAAGCGGAGCTGAACGACCTGGCGCTCCCTGTCCGTGAGCGACTCCAGCGCGGTGCCAAGCTCCTCGCGCAGCATGGAGAACGCTGCGGAATCAGACGGAGAAAGTGCAGAATCATCCTCAATAAAGTCCCCGAGATGGCTGTCGTCCTCCTCTCCGATCGGTGTATCAAGAGATACCGGATCTCTGGAAATCTTCAGCACCTCGCGCACACGCGAAACCGGAACATTCAGTCGATCCGCCACCTCCTCCGGGGTCGGTTCGCGCCCCAGCTCCTGCAGAAGGGTGCGCGTCATGCGCAGTGTTTTGTTGATCGTCTCCACCATATGCACCGGCACACGAATAGTCCTGCCGGTATCCGCAATGCCCCTCGTGATCGCCTGGCGGATCCACCAGGTTGCGTACGTGCTGAATTTAAAGCCCTTTGCGTAGTCGAACTTGTCCACCGCTTTCATAAGTCCCATGTTGCCCTCCTGGATCAGATCCAGGAACGGCATCCCGCGGCCGACGTATTTCTTGGCAATGCTGACAACCAGACGGAGATTCGCCTCGATCAGACGCTTCTTCGCCTCCTCGTCACCCTCCTCCACTCTCTTCGCAAGCTCGATTTCTTCCTCGGTGGTAAGAAGCGGCACATTACCGATTTCCTTCAGATACATGCGCACCGGGTCCTCTGTGCTGACACCCTCCAGAACGTCCGCATCGTCTATGATCTCCACCTCTTCCTCATCCGAGAGCAGGAGATCGTCATCATTATCCAGCAGAAGCTCCGTTGTATCGTCCGCATTTTCCTCATGGACAAGGTCGATATTATGCTTTTCCAGATACTCAAAAACAAAGTCCATCTTCTCTTCCGAAATCTGCATCGTTCCGAAAGCGTCGTTTACCTCCTTGTAGGTAAGCATATTCTTTTTTGTCTTTGCCTCTGCTACCAAACCTTCCAGTATTTTTAAAAACTGTTCACGCGTTTCATCCATAAACTACTAAATCTCCTCTCAGGGTAATCTGCGGACCTCCGGTGTGCTCGATGTATGCCCTGGTGATCGTTACCTTACCAATATTGTCATCTTTGGGAATTTCATACATAATATCGAGCATAATTTCCTCAATAATCGCCCGGAGTGCCCTCGCACCCGTCTTTTTCTCAAGCGCACGCTCGGCAATCGCCTCCAGCGCTTCTTCCTCAAACTCCAGCTGTACCTCATCCAGCGCAAGCAGCTTCTGGTACTGCTTTAAAATAGCATTTTTCGGCTCCTTTAAAATCTGTACCATCATCTCCTTCGTCAGTCCCTGCATGGTAAATACGATCGGCAGACGTCCGATAAACTCCGGGATCATTCCAAATTTGCGAATGTCCTCATTGGTCACCTTTTCCAAAATGTGCGGATCGTTGTCGTATTTATCGCGCAGGTCCGCCTGGAAGCCGATAGACGCCTGCTTGTTCAGGCGCTCCTTAATGATATCCTCCAGCCCCGGAAATGCGCCGCCGCAGATAAACAGAATATTGCGCGTGTTTACCGTCTCCAGTGGAACCATGGCATTCTTGCTGTTTGCCCCGACCGGGACCTCCACCTCACTGCCCTCCAGTAATTTCAACATTCCCTGCTGGACGGATTCTCCGCTCACATCTCTCTGCGTCGCATTTTTCTTCTTTGCGATCTTGTCGATCTCATCTATAAAAATAATACCGCGCTCTGCCTTCTCCACATCGTTTCCCGCAGCGGCGAGAAGCTTGGACACCACGCTCTCAATGTCGTCTCCGATATAGCCGGCCTCTGTCAGCGACGTGGCGTCCGCGATCGCAAGCGGCACGTCCAGGAGCTTTGCCAGCGTCTTTACCAGATAGGTCTTTCCACATCCGGTCGGTCCGATCATCAGCATGTTGGATTTCTCAATCTCGATCTCATCCATCGTGCCGGTGGCAACGCGCTTGTAATGGTTATACACGCCGACAGAGATCACCTTTTTCGCATACTCCTGCCCGATGACATACTCGTCCAGGCTCGCCTTGATCTTATGCGGCGCCGGGATCGATCTGATGTCAAACTCCTTCTGCGGCTGCGCCTTTTTCTTTTTCACCTTCTGGCGCTTTGGAATGTCCTCCGGTATATCCGACAGGTTGATCATCTGCATATTCGGAAACCGTTTGGACAGCTCCATCAGCTCCTTATAGCTGCCTGGGTCCATGCGGCTCATGCTGCTGAACGACTTCTGCAGACAGTCCGGACAGATCGTAAGGTTCATAAGCTCCAGCATTTTCCCCGTCTTGCTCTCCGGTCTGTGGCAGATGTAACAGATTTTTTCATATTCGTCGTCTTTTTTTACATCTTCTTTTACTTCTTCGGGTAAAGAATCTTTTTCTTCTGACACAAAATCCTCTCCTTCTTCTTTTGCGTACATATTTCTGCAGGGCATTTTATCCCTTTGCAGCGGGGAAGCCCCCTGCGCAGCAGAAAATCTGCACAACTAGCCCATCATAAGCAATCATAACACACGAATCGTTTTTTCACAAGAAAAGTTTTTATAAAGTTTCTTAATGAAAAACATAAAAAGCCCGGAGCACCTGCGCGCTCCGGGTATCACGATGCCATTTAGAATCCAAAGCCTCTGAAAAAGTCCTGCATTCCATAGCCGTCATCGCCGTTATTGTAATCGTAATAGTAAAGATCATCATCCGAGCTGTCGTCCTGGCTGTCGCTGCCGGATTTGCTGCTGTCGCTGGTTGTCGACTCCAGATCGGACTTCTTGCCGAGCTTCACCTCAAACTGTTTTTCCTGATAACCATTGTCCTCAAATCTCTGCACGGTGACAGTAACAGTCTCGCCGGCTTCGTAATATTTCATACGGTTCAGCAGGTCGCTTCTGCTGGATATCTTCACCTCGTCAAGCTTCGTGATGATATCGCCCACCTCAATGCCAGCTTCCTTGGCAGCGCTGTTGTCTGTCAGCTCAGCAACCATTGCTCCGGACGGTACATGATAGAATTCCTTCACGTCATCATCGACATCCGCCGCCACTGTAATACCGAGTGCTCCGGCCTTATCCTCATCTGCCTTGGTTCTGGTAGTCTGGTTCATCAGATCCTCGATGATCGGCTTTGCGGTGTTGATCGGGATAGCGTAGCCCATGCCCTCCACGCCGTCGACCGCCGCTTTTGCGGAGTTGATACCGATCAGACGTCCTTCCATATCCAGGAGCGCGCCGCCGCTGTTTCCGAAGTTGATCGCCGCATCGGTCTGTATCATATTGTTTGTAACAGTTCCACTGCTGGTGGAAACACTCACCTCGCGGTCAAGTGCGCTGATGATGCCTGCCGTGACGGACTGACCATATCCAAGCGCGTTGCCGATGGCAACCGCCCACTCGCCGACCTGCACCTCGTCGGAATCGCCGAGCTGGATAATGCCGATCTTATCGGCTACCTCGTCGTCGATGTCCTCCAGCTTAACGGCGATCACCGCCAGATCCATGGATGAATCGGTGCCCTTTACCAGAGCCGGCGCCAATGTCTTCTCGCCGTCCTCATCATCCTCGACGTCTACACTGAAGCAGACCGTCAGCTCCTCGGAATCCTCCACCACGTGATTGTTTGTTGCGATCAGAAGCTCGTCGTCATTCTTTCCGACGATGATGCCGGAGCCGCCGCTGGTGGTCTCCTGCTGATAGCTCCTGCCGAAGAAGTTGACCTCCTCGATGCCCTGGTTTGTGATCGCCACGATCGCCGGCATCGCTGTCTCCGCCACTTTCTGCACGTTCGGCAATCCGTAGGAGCTATCCGAGCTGTCCTGCGTCGGGATCTCATCGATCTCCGCCGCCTCTGCCGTCGCCGTATCCAGCGTTGTCTCTTCTTTTAAG
Organism: uncultured Marvinbryantia sp.; assembly: GCF_905201705.1. Lineage (GTDB taxonomy): Bacteria > Bacillota > Clostridia > Lachnospirales > Lachnospiraceae > Marvinbryantia. The sequence goes on along the minus strand of NZ_CAJKOX010000016.1, from coordinate 30,535 downwards.
TCCGCCGGTGAATCCAATGTGATGCGGTTCTCCGTCTGACTGCTGTCCATGTTTCCAATTCCATATACCGTTGCCCCGAGCGCTCCAACCGCTGCCAGCGCAGCTGCACAGGTACCAATTCGTTTCTTCATGCTCATATTTAAGACCTCCCATATCTATCTTCGTAACTATTTGATTTCCTCGTAGTTACCTTTTCTTTTTTGATGAGTCCATGATATCAGTCATTTGTGTTCAATTTGTGACAACAGTTTTAAAAAACTTTGTTTTTCCAATATTTTCTGTTCATAGAGCAGGCGAGCACGACGCGTTTCGGCAGCACGCGGTAACGCCTGCCAAAAAAGTAGCCAAGATACTTGCAGCCGCTCTGCCAGACAAGCTTTGGCAGAAGGTCGATCCGCCCGCGTCTGCAAAGAAACGCCGCTGTGCTCTTTACAAGCCGGATGCCCTCTTTTTCCGACGGAACCTCCGCAAAAATCTCCGGGTGCTCCGCCTGAGAGACTGCGAGATCAAAGTTGCGCTTAAACTGCTCTTTGCCGCTGTAATTGTGCGAATGTACCACCTGCGCGTCTGCCGCGTAAGCGATCCTGTAGCCCGCCTTTATCAGCTTCGCCGCAAAGATCATATCTTCGTTGAAGATCGTCTGTTTTTCAAAGCCGCCCAGCTTCTCATAGACGCTGCGCACATAGGCGGCGCACACATTGGAACAGAAGTACGTCTTAATTCCCAGCTCCGGCAGATCGCCTATGGATTTCACCCGGCTTTTTTCCCCATAATTAAAGCTTCTTGTGTAGCGCTCCAGGAGACTGCAGTCCTTTGCCGGAAGCTGTCTTGCATAAGCCGCCGCCACCTCGCCGCCGGCGTTTTCTCCAAGCTGCGCGGTCAGCCGCTCGATCAGATATTCGTCTGCCGGCACCGCGTCCTGCGTCATAAAAAGCAGGACATCCGCCTGCGACATCGCCGCCGCCCTGTCTCTTGTCCCACCGTGGTCAAATTCCGCCTGCGGTAAGTGGACAAGAGTGAGCGGCACGCCGCCGGCTGTGTGCCCCGCCTCAAAAGCCGCCCGGCAAACAGGCGCCTGCTCCCACAGGGATCTCTCGGTGTTCATCACCAGGATCCGCTGCGGAAGAAGCGTCTGCTGCGACAGCTTCTCTATTAAACTGTTAAACCGTTCGTCCGGCCGGTAAGCCGGTATGATAACATCTACTGTTTTGTTTTTCATTCATAAACACCAGTATAATTTGCAATATAATCACTGATCTCCTGCACGGTTGAGGACGGCGTATAGCCCTGCACACCAAAGAGATACTCATGCAGCTCCGATACATTCTGAGCCAGATTAATCGGCACTACAATGCTGTAATTGATCTCCATCGACGTCTGCTCAAACGGGAAGCCCTTTGTCTCAACAAGATTGTAGCTTGCGATATTCGTTGCAAAGTTCATAATTTCCGCCATCGTGAGATTGGTATCCACTGCGTCGATCAGATCGTCGACCAGACCGATCAGAACCGTCGGGTTGCTCTTTACGCTGTCCAGGATCAGAGAAAGCACCTTTCTCTGCCGCTCGGTACGCTCATAGTCGTTACCGATCGCACGGATACGGCAGTACGCCGTCGCCTGCAGACCATTTAAGTGTACCATGCCCGAGCTTCCGCTGATCGGGATGATCTCGCGGTTCGTGATGGTCGAGGTCTCATCCTGGTAATTGTCGATCCAGGTCGCCTCATCCTCTGTGATCTCAATATCAATGCCGCCGATCGCGTCTACCACATCGGCGAGAACGTTCATATTTACGGTAACATAATCGGTGATATCCAGGTCAAGGTTTTTGTTCAGCATGTTGATGGAACGTGCCGGACCGCCCGCCGCATAAATATCCGTTGCCTTGCCGTAGCTTCCGGTCGTATCGTCAAGGTACGTATCGCGGTATACTGACACCAGCTTCACGTCATTGGTGTCCAGATTGATGCTGGCAACCATGATCGCGTCGCTTTGTCCGTTGGTGTTTTTGTCACGGTTGTCCGTTCCGTACAGAGCAATGTTCCAGTAGCCCTTCAGACGCTCCTCCACCTCGTCGTCGAGCTGCGCCTGGATCTGCTGCACCATCTCGCTCTGTTTTTCGTTGTTGACCGGCGTCTGCGCCTGCATTTTGGAGATTTTCGACACCTTTGCGCCCACATAAAGCGCTGCCGCCAGTACGACTAGCAGAAGCACCTCAACCACAAAGAGAATGACCTTTCTTTTTCTGCGCTTCTTTTTCTTCTTTGCAGCAGCCGCCTCTTTTTCTCCCTGATCATAGTTCTGACGCGGATCCATTCCCGGCTGGCCGTACCTGTTTTGCTGGTAGTATTGCTGCTGACCGTACGGATCCTGCTGATAATACTGCTGCTGACCATACGGATCCTGCTGGTAATACTGCTGCTGGCCATTTGGATCCTGCTGGTAATACTGCTGCTGGCCATTTGGATCCTGCTGATAATACTGCTGCTGACCATACGGATCCTGCTGGTAATACTGCTGCTGGCCATTCGGATCCTGCTGGTAATACTGCTGCTGGCCGTTCGGATCCTGCTGATAATACTGCTGGCCATTCGGATTCTGCTGATAATACTGCTGCTGACCATATGGATCCTGCTGATAATACTGCTGCTGTTGCTGGCTGCTGCCGCCTTTTGTGCGCCTCTTCTCTCTTTTCTCTTTGTCTCTTGCCATATTAATCCCCTTTTCTCCCTTTACCCTTTCCTGGAAAATTTAGTAAGCATTTTTATTTACAAAACCTTTGAAAACCGTCAGAAACAGGATCTTGATGTCCAGCCCCAGCGTCCAGTTTTCAATGTAATATAAGTCATATTCGATACGCTTTCTGATGGAGGTGTCTCCGCGGTACCCGTTCACCTGCGCCCATCCGGTCATGCCGGGACGCACCTGGTGCTTGATCATATACCGCGGTATTTCCTCGCGGAATTTCTCCACAAACTGCGGGCGTTCCGGGCGCGGTCCGATCAGGCTCATCTCGCCCTTCAGCACATTGATAAGCTGCGGAAACTCGTCAATACTCGTTCTTCGGATAAATTTTCCGATCCCGGTCACACGCGGATCGTGGCGCGTCGTCCATCCTTTTTGCTCCGCATTTGCCTTCTGCACTTCCATCGAGCGGAATTTATACATAATAAACGGCTGATTATGCAGCCCGACGCGCTCCTGCTTAAAGATCAGCGGGCCCGGAGACGTCAGCTTGATCAGAACAGCCGTCACCAGCATAACCGGTGAAAATAAAACAAGACATACAAGCGATCCGACAATGTCCACCGTCCTCTTTACGATCGCGTTGAACGTGTTGGACAGAGGCACATAACGGATATTAATAACCGGAAGCCCCATCAGATCCTCCGTATAGGGCTTCGTTGGAATAATATTTCCATAATCCGGTATAAACTTTGTATGCACACCTGATTTTTCACACTGCGCAACAATACGCTCCAGCTTGTAATACTCGCTCAGCCCCAGTGTGATCGCGATTTCATCGAGTGTATTTACCTTCATGAGCTCCACAAGCTCTTCTGTCCTTCCGATAATACGGATCCCCCGGTAAACGGTCGAGCGCTCGGAATTATCGTCAAGAATGCCAAGCACCCGATAACCCCACTGCGGATTTTCCAGAATACGGTCGATGTATTCCCTGGCAGCCTGTCCGTACCCGACCAGAAGGATATGCTTCAGATTCATGCCTCTTCTGCGCATATCCCGCAGCAGACCGCGTATGATCACGCGCGCTATGATATCCGCCGTGACATTCAGCGCAAAAAACGTGAATACAACGCCGCGCGAGAAGTCGATTTTCTTGACAGCCATCGTCATCGCCAGGAAAATCAGAAGCCCGAGCAGATTGGCTTTTATGACATTGCCGTATTCCAGCCGTCTCCCCTGCACTCTCTTGGGTGTATACAGGTTGAATGCGGAGTACAAAAGCAGCATTCCCGGAACCAGCGGAAGCAAAACCAACATATAGACTTCGTCGGAATACACACCGGTACCCGGCGCAGTCAGTATCTTTATCTGAAGGAACCATGCCAGCAGATAACTGCCGATCACAATCAGGGCATCTATCAGAACATGCAGTCGATTAAAATACTTTTGATTGTCTTTAATCAATCTGGTTCACCCCTTATGCTATCCATACTTTTATAATCATACACTGCTGACTTCAAAATTGCAACTGTCGATTGTAAAATTATTACGTTTACATTTTTATTTTCCTTAAATTTCTCCACAGTTCGAGCTGTATCCGCCAGCAATTGTCAAAATTCTCCGCCAGATACGGCACTTTTTCGCCCTCACGCGCCAGCAGGATGCCCTGCCACAGCCCTTTCAGATAGGTGCCGCCCATCCCCTTCGCCGTGAAAAACAAAAGCTTGACGAGCGTCCCTGCCAAAAGCAGCGGCAGATTGAGCCAGATCTGCCAGAGCGGCATATTTTTATAAATAAGATACAGATTGTTCCTCGCCGCGCTTCCCACCTTAAAGCGGTTGTAGCGTGAGCCTGTGGAGGCGCTTCCTTTATGATAGACGACCGAGCGCGGCGCGTAGCGGTTTTCATACCCGGCGATTTTGGCGCGGTAGCAGACATCGACATCCTCCAGGTAGGCAAAATGCTTCTCGTCAAAATAGCCGATCTCCTCAAAAATATGCTTCCGGTAGATCGCCGCACCCGCGCAGGAGGAAAAGATCCGGTCCTCCCCCGCATAACGGTCACATTTCTGTCCCTTCCCGCGCGTGACCGCCCAGCCGAGCGCGCAGTAGAAATCTCCGGCGTTGTCGATAAGCTCCGGCCGGTCCATCTGCCGCATCTGTGCCTGGCAGGAAAAGATTTTTTCATCCTTTCGGATCGCGTGCAGAAGCTCCGCCGCAAATCCGGCAGCCACCCGCGTGTCATTGTTGAGCAGGATCACAAACTCCGTATCCGCCGCCCGGATGCCCTCGTTGACCGCCCTGGAAAATCCATAGTTTTTCTTTAGCAAAATCAATCTGACCATCGGGTACTCCCTCTCGATGATCTCCCGGCTTCCGTCCGTCGAGGCATTGTCCACCACGATCACGGGAAGCTTGCCGCTCCCCTGCGCAAGCAGGCTGTCGAGACAATCTCTTATATATTCTTTCCCATTGTAATTGGGAATTATGACAGATACATCCATCTTTCTCTCCTACCAGTTCTGATATTTCAGAATTGTGTCCGCAATGTACTCCACCTGCTCCATCTCCAGATTATAGTACATCGGCAGACGCACGAGACGCTCGCTTTCTTTCGTGGTGTACACGTCCTCTCCGGAAAAGCGCCCGAATTTCCGCCCGGCAGCCGCCGAGTGCAGCGGTACATAGTGGAACACCGCCCAGATACCGTGCTCGCGCAGATAACTGATAAAGCGGGTCCGCGCCTCCAGGTCAGCGAGCTTCACATAATACATATGTGCATTGTGCGTTGCATAATCGGGCACAAACGGACGCGTAAGCACCCCTTTTTCCTCCAGCGGCGCCAGCGCCTCATGGTAATAATTGTAAATCTGCAGGCGCTTGCTGTTGATCTCATCGGCAATCTCAAGCTGCGCGTAAAGGTAGGCCGCGTTTAAGTCGCTCGGAAGGTAGGATGAGCCGAAATCCACCCAGGTGTACTTGTCTACCTGACCGCGGAAAAATTTGCTGCGGTCGGTGCCCTTCTCGCGCAGGATCTCCGCCTTTTCCTGGTATCTCTCATCCTGGAAAAGCAGCGCGCCGCCCTCTCCCATCGTGTAATTTTTCGTCTCGTGGAAGCTGTAGCAGCCGAAATCCCCGATGGTACCGAGCGGTTTCCCCTTATAATAAGCGTTCATGCCCTGGGCGGCGTCCTCCACCACCTTCAGGTCATGCTTTTTCGCGATCGCCAGGATCTCATCCATCGCGCAGGCAACCCCGGCGTAATGAACGGGCACGATCGCCCTCGTTTTTTCAGTAATTGCCGCCTCGATCAGCCGCTCGTCGATATTCATGGTATCCGGACGGATGTCGACAAACACGATCTTCGCTCCGCGCAGCACAAAGGCGTCCGCCGTCGAGCAGAAGGTGTAGGACGGCATGATCACCTCATCGCCCGGCTGAATATCCGCAAGGTACGCCGACATTTCCAGCGCATGTGTGCAGGAGGTCGTCAGCAGGGTGTGATTAACGTGGTACGTATCGCAGATCCATTTTGCACATTTCTTCGTAAACGGGCCGTCGCCGCACATCTTTCCGCTCTTGATCGCCTGCTCCATATACTCGGTTTCCTTTCCGGTAAACGGCGCTCTGTTAAAATCAATCATTTGTATTCCTCCCCCTTTTCCTGTCCGCCCGCAGGGAATAATTCCACTTGGACAGCGACAGATTTTTATTGTAATACGGGTCGCCCGCCTTTAAAAGCTTTTCCCAGCGGGTGCGCATAAATTCGATTTCCTCCTGGAATCGCCGCACCTTTTCCGGCGAATCCTCTGCCCCGCGGCTCTTCGACTCGTAGTGGCGCAAGCAGGCGTAAGGATCGTAGACCACCAGATTCCCTGCCTCGTTCGCCCGCAGACAGAGATCGACGTCGTTGAACGCCACCGAAAGCCGCTCCTCGAAGCCGCCAAGCTGCTCAAACAGGCTGCGCTTCATCATCATGCAGGCTGCCGTCACCGCGCTGTAATCCAGCATAAGCGACGCCTTGTGCAGATAGCCGCTGCGCCCGCCCGGCATGTTCACAAACATATGCCCGGCAATACCGCCGATGCCGATGACCGTGCCAGCGTGCTGGATGGTGCCGTCCGGGTACAGCAGCTTCGCGCCGACAGCCCCCACCTCCGGACGCTGGCAGACGCCGAGCATTTCCGTAAACCAGCCCTCCTCCAGTGCCTCGATATCGTTATTCAGAAACAAAAGGTATTCTCCCTTTGCATATTTTACACCATAGTTGTTGATCGCGGAATAATTAAATGCAGATTTCCAGCGAACGATCCGGATGCGCGCATCCTTCGCAAGCTCCCTGTAGTACGAAAAAATCTCCGGGCCCGTGCTGTTATTCTCCACAATGATGATCTCATAATTTCCCCAGGAGACTGTCCTTCGGAGAGATTCGATGCAGAGCTTCAGGGATTCCGCCTCATCCTTGTTAGGGATGATGACGGATACCAGCGGATTTCCCTGCACCGGATACTTCACGCGATAAAAGCCAAGATCCTTTTTCAGCGAAACTTCTCCTGCCTGCCCCCGCCGCGTAAGGTGCGCCTCGATCGCGCGCTTTCCTGCTTCGTAGGCATACAGCTTGCTGATCGGATTGTCCGCAGTGGACGCCTCGTGCGTCCGCCAGTGGTAAAGGATCTCCGGAATATGATGGATGTTTTTCGCCATATCCGTACAGCGCAGGATAAAATCATAATCCTGCGCGCCGTCATATTCACCCGAAAATCCTCCCGCCTGCTCCGCAAGCGTTCTTCTCACCATAAAAAAGTGGCAGATATAATTATTAGAGCGCAAAAGGTCGAGGTTGAAATCCGGCTTCAGGTTCGGCTTAAAATGCTTTTTCCCGTCAGTGTCCACCTTGTCCTCATCCGTGTAGAGCACGTCGATCGACGGCTCCTGCTCCAGCGCCTTCGCCGCCTCAAAGAGTGCGTTCGGCGCCAGCAGATCGTCATGATCCAGCAGGCCCACAAAATCGCCGGACGCCATAGCGAGCGCCTCGTTTGTATTTCCGGCGATGCCCTTATTTTCCGCAAGCTCCTTCACACGGATGCGGGCGTCTTTTTGAGAATACTCCGCAAGCACGCGCCGCATCACGTCATTTTCCGGGCTGGCATTCACAATGCAAAGCTCCCAGTTATCGTAGGTCTGGCCCTGCACAGATTTTATCATCTCCCGCAAAAACGTCTCCGGCGTCTCATATGCCGGAACCGCAATGCTGAATTTCCACGAATTTTTAAATTTTTTTCTGCGCTGCGCCGCCAGAGCGCTCTCCGTCGGGCGATACGCCTCATACCAGGGACCGTAGGGAACCTCCTCCGGCTCCATGCGCTCCTGCAGACGGATCAGAAATTCCTTTACGCCGAAGTGCTTCAGATAGCGCAGTCCTTTTTTGACATTATACCATTTCAGCTTTTTGAGTGCTTCCATCTTTCCCTGCTTTCCTTTTCGCGTATAAACCAAGACCCATCCAGATTGCCGCCGTCAGCGCCAGGAAGAAAAGGCTTCCCGCCGCGCCCGCAGCAAATCCCGGGCAGTGATAGGTCATTGTGATCTCATGCTCTCCCGGCTCCAGCACAACGCCGCAGAAGCCATAATCCACCCGCTGTATTTCCGTTTCCTCGCCGTCCACCAGAGCAGTCCAGCCGTCCTCATAGGGAATCGGCAAAAGCAGGATGCCTTTTTCCGTCACGTTCGCCGTGCCGTTCACCACGCTGTCCTTCCCTGGCGCCGAAAAGGAAATGCCCTCGCTGAGTGCGGAAAAATCATAGTTTTCCGTCTCATATACTGCCAGATTTTCCAGCGTGACAAATTCGTCAAACGGCAGCGGATAGGTGATCTCCACTGTATCGACGCTCTCCGGGATATTCAGCTCTACATGCATCGTTTTGTTTTCCGCCCGCACCATGGTATCGTACGCGCCGTACTGAATGTACACGTAGGAAATCCCGTTCGTAAATTGAATGTCGAGCTCCAGCCGGACGGTATCCCCGTGCGCCGGAAGCGTTACCTTTACGCCCTGCTCCGTCTTTTCCGCTGTAACCTCCAGCGGCAGCTCCCGCTGTGCGCACTTTGCAAGCAGAGCGCCGTCCGTCTCCGTCAGATCATCTGCCGTGTCACAGATGACCGCCTGCGTCAGCAGCTTTTCGCGATCAAGGCTGTCGGCGCATTCCTCAAAATCAGCGCTGCTCACCGCTTTCGTATAAAATTTTCCAAGCTCCTCCGTGCCGGAATTGCGGTAAACGTAAATATCGCCAAACTGCCGCAGCAACTCATAGCCGTCCACGTCCAGCGCGTCGTTCTTCGACAAAATATATTTTACATGACTAAGCGATGCCTGTGCGCCGTCGTACACCGCATTCGCGTAGTTAAAATGGGCGTTATCGGTGATGTTCAGGTTCGGCCACAGCTTCTCCACAAATTCCCGCAGATTGACATTCAGCGAGGAATTGTAGGTGCTGACCGGCATATAATTCTGCGCCAGCGCATTCAGGCTGGAAATGCGGCTGCCGATCGTGTAATCCTTCTCCACACGGTAGAAGGAGTCGTCCGTCTCCGCCAGCCAGGTGAGCGCATCAGAGATATCCTCAGCGTACATCTCATCAAAATATTCGCTTGGCGCTTTCTCCACGATCGCCCGCTCATTGTAAGAATACCAGGCATCCGTGCACATCGTTGCGGCAACACAGAGGAAGAGACCTCCCACCGCCGCCTGCTGCACGCTTTCTTTTTTCACACGCGCTGCCAGAAACAGGCAGAGCACAATCCCGGCTGCCGCGATGGTCAATACCCTCGGCAGGTACTCTCCGCCCGGCACGTGTACGCGCAGATACTGGATGAGCACCGCCGCTGACGTCAGCGCAAACAGCGGCACGCAGAGCCTTCTTTTTTCCAGAACCTCTTCAAGGAACGCCGCTGTCAGCAAAGCGAAAAACGGCATACATACAAAGGTGTGCCGCGAAAACGGGTAGGCAAAGCCGTTAAAGATCAGCCCGCCCATCGGCAGGGCGATGGTGAAACCACAGGCGAGCATCGCCAGTAAAATCAGCACCCTCTGCTTTTTGCTGTAAAGAAGCCCGCGCAGGATCATCCAGGCAAAGCAGACCGCCGCGATGATAAACAGCGCCGAGAAAAAGACGTTTGGAGCCTCATAATAATTTGCGTAGCCGCTGTAGTCTGTGATCCCCTCCAGATTGCCCGAGAAGAATTTTTTGAACAGCGTCTTATAAAAATTCAGCCCATAAAAGCCGACGGCGTCCAGAAGCTTTTCCGTCAGAGGCTTTGCCGTCACGCGGCCGGAAACGTTCACGATCGCGCTGCCGCTCGGAAGCAGGTTCACAAGCCCGATACCGATTCCAAGAAGCATGGAGCCGTAACCCTTCGCAAGCTTTAAAAATCCCTGTTTGCAAAAAAGCCTTCCGTTCCAGGAGATCCGGAACAAAAAATAAACGCCCAGCACAATAAACTGCATATAGCTGAAATACAGCGCATTGATCGCGCACACGCCGCACAAAAGTGTAACCCCAAAATACCAGCGCGGCTTTGCAAGCGCCTTCTCCGCCGCCAGCAGGAGCAGCGGCAGCAGCACCATGAGCGTCCCGAACTGGTAATGCTGCCCCCAGACGACCATGTAACCGCAGAGGGCATATATATAAGAAGCAATCAGTTTGCTGCGCTCTGACAGCGCAAAGCAGGACAGAAATCCGTAAACCGCCAGCCCGGCAAGCACGATGCGCAGAATCTGCACGTAGACCAGAAGCTGATAGATCATCTCCGGTCCGAATATCACTCCGCAGGCGTAGAGCAGCATCAGAAACGGATCAAACATATTTAAAGAAAACATATTGATCCCGTAGCCGTTGTTGAAATCCCAGAGGGAAAAGCTGCCCTCGCGCAGATGATTGATGATGGTCTGGTAATGCATCAGATACTGGTCGTACGTGTCCACGCCCACATCCGTATAGGCGAGCACATAATCCCCGAATATAAACCGCCAGAAAATAAACACGCAGGATATCAGCAGCGCCGCCGCCAGCAGCGCGATCGTCTTTTTGCTTGCTCCCGTCTCCGTCATAAATTACTCCTAACTATTTCGTACCTTCATGATCAGTCGTTCTTCTCAGATCTGTCCATATGCTGCTGATACCCCAGCACCAGCTTTATCGCCGCCCTGCCGGTGCCGTCCGTCGTGTAGCGCTCCAGCACCGTGCGGTGCGCGTTTTCCGCGATGGTTCTGCGAAGCTCCCCATCCTCGATCAGGCGGGTAAGCCCCTCGCGCCACTGCTGCTCATCCGCACAGAGAATGCCGTCCTCGCCGTCTTTGATGACGCGGCGCATTTCCTCATTTGCGCTCAGGATGCTCGGCACATGCACCAGCGCCGCCTCCATCCATTTATTTTCCGACTTGCACGCATGGAAGCGCGTATCCTCCAGCGGCATCAGATTGATGTCAGTGTTCGCGATCGCTTCCGGCAGTTTCTGCCAGTCCATAAACGGCAGCTTTGTGATGCGCTCCTGGTAGCTGTCAAAGCGCACCGTGTCGAACACACCGCCCATCACCAGATGCACGTTCGGATATTTCTGCATAATTTCCACCAGCAGCTCCTCCACCACGGCAAAATCCCTGTCATGCGTGTGCGAGCCGCTGAAATAACCGATGCGGACGATTTCTCCCTCTTCCGTGCGGTTCTCGTAAGCCTCCGCGGATAAGATCTGCATCTCCATGCTGCACACATTCCTCCGCACCGTGACCGGCTTTTCCGGGAATTCCGCACGCAATTCCTCCGCCAGCGTCTCCGTGGAGGTGATAAAGCCGTCGCTCAGCTCCATGCAGCGGTGAACCTGCTGCGTCATCTGGCGGAAATTCTGATAATCTCTTCCCTTTAAAAATTCCAGATAAGAAATTTTATCATAATCAAACACCAGATCGTCGATATCGTAATACACCGGCACCGAAAGCGCTCTCGCCTGCGCTGCCAGCTTTTCCGTAAACGCTATATCCGTCAGACGGTACAGCACCACGCTGGAATAGCCCTTCAGGTCGACCTTCAGATCCTTCTCAAGCTCCAGGCAGTCGGACGCATACCCGGCGACGGCAAGCTGCTCGCGGAAATGCTCGATCCGGTAACGCGTCGCATAGGACTCCAGCTCCATCAGGAACAGTACCTTTCTGCGCTTCACCGGCTGCTCAAAAATGCCGCACCGCTTTGCAAGCGCCTTTAAGCTCTCCAGGATTTCCGCCGGAGACGCACCAAGCGGAAGCACCGCCCCGCGCGCATAGTCCTTCACGCGCTCCGCCGGCGCGCCGATATCGAATACTGCCAGCGGCATGTTCATCGCCATGATCTCCGACGTCGTGTAGGAAAAGGTCTCCGGCCACACGGCCGGAATGAAGAACAGGTCGATATCATTCTCCAGCACCAGACGCGGAAGCTGCTCGCGCCGGTATTTTCCGGTTTCTTTAAAAATCTTATTTTCACCCTCATCGCCGGTGTAGCCGATCAGACAGAGGCGGATATCGCATTTCTGCTTTTTGATCTCCGCAGCCAGGCGCTGCACCACCTGCAGCCCCTTCTTGTAGTCCATCGCGCCAACAAAACCGATATTTAAGGTTTTCCCGGTCTTTCCCGTCTTATGAAGCGGCAGCATAACGTGCGGCTTGTGCGGAACCAGCCGGATGTTGTCGAGCGTCGGATATACCTTCTCTAAAAGCTTTTGGGAAGCGCCGGAAAATACCCGCACCTCCTCGCAGCCTTTCAGAAACCGCTCCCAGTTTGCGCGCCATTTTTCCGCGCTTTCGTATTCCAGATAAGCGTTCTGCTCATGCCGGGCAAGGCACTCGTTGCAGCGCCCCGCACCGGCAGCTCCGCAGTACGCTCCGTTTTCATCCACCAGGTTAATTGCCGGGCAGATCGCATAATAATCGTGGAACAGCATCCGCATTTTGGCGCCGTTCATCTCCTTCCGGCGCAGCAGCTCCTCCATCAGATCGTAGAGCTTCGGCACCGTCACCAGCTCGTTGATCCAGATTTCGTCCACTCTGCCGATCACCGCCCAGACATCCTTCAGATTCTCCGAGACAAACTGGATCTGATACTGCTTATAGCTGTACTCCACCAGGTACATACCGGTAAAGCGCACGATGATAAAGCGGCAGCCGCTCTGCAGCGCCTCCTTGCGCTTCGTCTCCAGATACGCGGTCGCCCCGCCGCCGAGATTATGGTCGAAGGCGACGATCGCCTTTGCGTCGATATTTAAATTCAAAAGCTTCAGCATCGCAAGACGGCGCGTTTTCGACATCGGATCCTTACAGCAGTAGGAGGACACCACCTGGTTGTAATCCGGGTGCTTTGCGAGCAGCGCCTGTGAGTTTTTCTCAAGCAGCGCTTTCTTTTCCTCCGAGAGGAAGCTTCCGCCGTGTTTGTGGTACACAAACAGATTATCCGCCTGCACATTGTGATAACCGGCGTCCGCCGCCCGGCGGCACCAGTCGTTTTCCTCACCATAGCCCTTGCCGAAGGTCTTTGCGTCGAGGAACCCGATCTTCTTAATAACATTTAAATTCATGCCCATGCAGAAGCCAACGCCCGTCGGCATCACCGGATAGGACGGGACGATCTGCGCAAACGCCTGGTCGATCATCCAGAGCGGCATGTTTTCAAACAGGTCATTGTTCTCACAGAACTTCGGGAAGCTGCAGATGGTTCCGCTGTTGGTGAACGGCGTCGTCGTCGCCACCTTTTTGTCGCAGATGATCGGCAGCATCAGACGCTCCAGCCAGTACGCCGGTACCTCCACGTCCGTGTTCAGCAGCACCACATGATGCTCCGCGCGCTTTAACGCGCGGTTTACGGAACGGACAAATCCAACATTTTTTTCATTATTGAGCAGCACCGCCTCCGGGTGCCCGTTTACGTAATCCTTCAGATACGGCAGCACGCGCTCATCCGGGCTGCAGTCGTTCACGATCAGCAGACGGTAGGGCATTTCTGTACGCCGCAGGCTCGCAAACAGCGTGTCCAGATAATCATAGCCGTTGTAGACCGGAATGATGATGTCCACCGTCGTCTCTTTTACCTTTCGCGGGATCTCAAAGGTATCCGTCAGCTTTTTCTCTTTCAGGAACTGCAGATCACCGAGCTGCTCCGCCTCCACGATCTCCGAGATCTCCACCTCGCTGTCAGCAGGCAGCGACTTGCTTCCCTTCACGACGCCGATCGGATAGCGCTTGGTGCCGTCCGGCGTGTCGTACTCCATAAACACGCGGATGTCGCGCGGTGAAAAGATGCGGATCTTCGCCTCAAAGCCGCTCATGGACGCGTCGGGATTCTGCAGGGCAGCGGCAACATCGTAGCGGTATACCATATGGAAAGAGCGCTCCGCAGCCTTTTTGTGCTGATCGTAATACACGATCCGCGGGTTGCGCATCTTGTAGCGGTGGTCGAACACCCAGCCGCCCATGCAAAGCACATGCTTCTCAAACGAAAACATGTCCACATGACCGGACACCTTGCACAGTCCCGGAATCTTATAGGCTGCCCGTTTCACCTTCTTCAGCTGATTTCTGATGCCGTCCGGCTGGATTTTGGGCATACGCAGCGCAGGCGCCTTCTGCCCTGCCGGTCTGCGCTTTGCAGACAGCTTCTTTGCCAGACGCGCGGGCGCCTTTTCCGGAACGGCACGCACCTGCTCCGGCATCTCTGCTCCCGTCAGACGGGCGCATCTTCCCTCGATGATCAGCGTCTCCACCTCGCCGGCGTCAAAGACCTCCACCGCAAAGTTGGGATCGTCCTGCGGGAAGATCACGCAGTTATCCTCCTGCCTGAAATTGCCAAGCGGTACAAGGCGCACCGCGCAATTGCTCTGCACGCGGTCGATGATGCACCAGCAGCGTTCTTCCATCGGATCCCACCGCAATTTTTTGATGTTCTTAATCTGCTTTAAATCAAAGGCAATGCGGAAACGATTGTTTTTTAAGGTCAGCGTCTGCGGCAGGATTTCCTCCTCATTGAAACCCTTTCCGGTATCATAGTAAAGCTTACACTCCACCGGGCTTTCCTTATGGTAATACTGGTAGACCCTCTCCAGCGAAAAATCGATCTCCGGCTTCGCATATTTATCAAGCGGGTCTGCACCAACATAGCGGTACACAAAATAAAGTGACCATTTCCGGTAGATATCCTCATCCTCCCGGCTGATGCCGAAAATATCCATCAGCGTCTTTTTTGCAAAAAGCTTATGAAGCTGCGGGAGCTTCGTGTACAGATCATTCAGCAGACGCCACATAATAAAGTCCGTCGGAACTGCCGTATCGAAAATCCACTCGTAGTCGATCACCAGCCTCCGGTCCTTTTCCAGATAAACATTATCACAGATAAGATCGAGGTTCGCCGGGCGCACGCAGGCGCATCTGCCCGCTTTTCCGGCGCTTCCGAACAGCTCCAAAAACTTCCCGTCCGCATATTCCTCCGTTTCAAACTGATTTGCAAAGCAGGTTTCCCGGAATTCGCGCAGAAGGCGCACAATTCCTTCCGTGTCGCCGCGGTCCGCAAGCGCCTGTATCTGGTCAAACATCGTCCGCCCCTCGACAAACGCGTACTCCAGCGCACCGTCCGCCTCCTTCGCGGGCAGATTCTCGTAGTCCGTGCCGTAACGTACCGCCCCGTTTTCGATCATCCGGCGCACATGCGGCTGCGCTTCCGCGCACAGCGGCTCCTTGCGGATTTTTCTCTCGCCGTCCCTGCGGACAATTTTCGTCAGAATCTGAAATTCCTTTCTGCGCTCGCTGCTGCTCTTCACATACAGAATTTCCTCCGCCGTCTTTTTCTCCACGCGTCCGGCTTCCACCAGAAACGAATTGGAAAAAATATCGGCAACTCCCTCCGCCGCCAGGGAATGTGCCGCTTCACTCTCGTTAAACAGCGGGATGCGCTTCCCATCGAGCGAGCGGTACGGTTTGCCAAAGCCGTTTGCCGCCAGTGTTTCATCGGTAAAAATTTCCTTTGGGAATTTATAATCCGGGTACGGATAGTAAAATTTCGTGCAGGGGAAGCCGCTTCTTTCCAGAAGCTCCTTTAATTCCTTTTTGCTGAACGTGCGCACGCTGTCCACGCCCGGATAATTCTCAAGCCCCAGGAAATAGCGGTCGGTGTGATCCTCCGGCGCGCCCGCAAAATATTTCAGTCCCAGCCGGTTTTCAATCGCGATCAGAAAACGGCCGTCCTCCTTTAAGAACCGCCCCATATTCTCCAGAAACGTCTCATACGGCGTGTCGCCCTCCGTAAAGCTCATCGCATATTCTAAAACGCCGTTCAGCACAACGTAGTCAAACTTTTCGGTAAACTCCATATCGTTTAAATTGCCCACCATGATACAGAGATTCTCATATTGTTTGTTGCGCTCATAATTAATCGATGCCCGCCGCTTCGACAGCTCGGCAACCACCACCTTTTTTGCCCGGCGGCAAAGAAGCCCGGTGATCGCGCCGCAGCCCGCCCCGATATCCAGAATGCTCGCATCCTCCTTAAACGGATACCAGTTCAGAATGTTCTCGCGCATCGCGGAAAAATGATAGATGATCGGAAAGCTGACGTCCTCCCGCGGAAGCTCCTCGTAGGAAATCCCCCGCTTTGCCATATCCAGCATGACCTCCTCAATGTTGCCGTCCGAATACCGATCCTCGTCCTTATAATATGTTAAATTAAACTCTGCCATAAAAATCCCCCGCAAATGTGTTGGTTTCGTTTTCTACTTTCCGCCCGTCACCGTAACCTCCGAAAACAGATCAAAATAGCCGACCGCCTTCTTGTCCGTGATCACCGTCAGATTACACACGTCGTATAGCCGGTGGAAAACGGTAAATTCCCCCTGGTGATATCCCGTGCATCCCAGGCACAGCATATATTCCCCCGCCTCCAGCGGCATTTTCTGCGTAAATGTGATGGTCTGCTCATCGCCGCTTTTCTGCGGCTTCACCGGTATCTTTTCATACATCGTGTTTGTGCCGGTCAGCTCAGTTCCCTTCAGATCCTTGATGGTAAACGCGTAAACCGGCTCCGAAACGTCCCCCTGGTACTGCACCTTCATCATCACCTGGAATTCCTCGCCCTTCTCGATGGTGCCGCTCGCCCTGCCCTCGTGATCGTAGATGCAGAAATCCACAATGGAGGCAATGCCGTTTCCATATTCCAGCACCTTCGGATTCAGATGCAGATATTCCTTCTGCTTTTTCCCCGGAAGCTGCTTCTCCTGCCCGGATCCGCCCTGCGCGGTATCCTCCACCTGGTTCACCAGCACACGCCGGTAGAGATTCACCATCTCCTTGGCGCCGCCCTCGGCAAGCTTTGTCCCTTTATTTAAAAGCACCACGCGGTCGCAATATTTCCCGATGCTGCTCAGATCGTGGCTGACAAACAAGATGGTTCGTCCCTGCTCCTTAAATTCCTCGAATTTCCGGTAACACTTCGCCTGAAAAAACACATCGCCCACGGAAAGCGCCTCATCCACGATCAGGATTTCCGGGTCGATATTGATCGCAACGGCAAACGCCAGCCGTACAAACATACCGCTGGAATATGATTTCACCGGCTGATGGACAAAGTCGCCGATATCCGCAAATTCCAGAATATCCGAAAGCTTCGCGTCTATCTCTTCCTTTGAAAAGCCCATCATGGTGCCGTTCAGATAAATGTTTTCAATACCGGAATACTCCATATTGAACCCCGCTCCAAGCTCCAGAAGCGCGGAAATCCTGCCGTCCACCGCCACCTCACCCTGCGTGGAATTCAGCACGCCGGTAATAATTTTCAGTATCGTCGATTTCCCGGAACCGTTCGTCCCGATAATGCCCACAGTCTCGCCACGCTTCACATCAAAGGAGACGTCCCGCAGCGCATAGTGATCCTGTGCGTCAACCTTAAAGCCAAGCACTTCCTTCAGACGGTCGGAGGGCTTATTGTATAGTTTGTAAATCTTCGTCAGATTTTTCACCTGAATCGCAAATTCGCTCATTCGCCTTTCCCTTTCCGCGTTCTTCGCATCGCCGCAGAATTCATTTTCCTCACAGTCACGCTTCCCTGACATACTGCGCCTTTCCCGGTATCCGCCGTCTTTTTCCGGTGAAACGGGAGCTTTCTTTTTCCTGCATTTACAGCACATCTGCGAAATGCACCTGAAGTTTCCTGAACAGCTTTAACCCGAAATAAAATACCGCCAGCGTAAACAGCCAGAAATAAACCGTCAGCAGCGGATGCTGCCAGAAGCCGACATGATCGATCAGAGAATCCCGGAAGCCCTGTACGATATAGAAAAGCGGATTCAGCTTAAACAGCTTCACAATAATTCCGTCAAGCCCAAGGTCCTCAAACGCCCACATGATCGGCGTTGCCCAGATTCCGACCTGCAGCGCGATGTTGATGATCTGACCGAGGTCACGGAAAAACACCACCACCGAACTGGTAAAATAAGTGAGTCCGAGCACCAGCATAAACAGGCTGAAGCTGTAATATGCGATCTGCAAAGTGTACCATGTCGGCGGATAACCCATAAGGAGGTAAATGACAATTACCACCAGTATAAAAAATACATGCACAAACACTGCCGACAGCACCTTCACCAACGGCAGTATCCGAATGTTAAACACTACTTTTTTCACCAGATAATTATATTCCAGCAGTGCGTTCGTGCCGCCCATCAGCCCTTCCTGGAAAAAGAACCACGGCACCAGCCCCGCCATCAGCCAGAGTACAAACGGCACGCTGCGTTCCGCTCCGTTGCGAAGCGCCAGCCCAAACACAAACCAGTAGACGCAGACCGTGACAAGCGGCTGGATAAACGCCCAGATCGTGCCAAGATAGGAGCCTGCATACCGTTTCTTAAAGTCATTCTTCGCAAGAGAAGCAATCAGCCTGCGGCTCTGATAGATTTCCTTTATCAGCAATTCCTGTTTCTTCAATATATCACTCCCGTGCTTTGGTGTATTCCCGGATGCCGCCCCACTTCCAGTCTTTTTCCGAAATCGTCAGCTCCATCCCCTCCGGTATCGGCCAGGCAACGCCGATGTCGGGATCGTTCCACATAAGACCGCCCTCGTCGTTCGGGTGGTAAAAGTCTGTACATTTATAAGCAAACTCCGCATAATCCGAAAGCACCAGAAAGCCGTGCGCAAAATTTTTCGGTATGAAAAATTGCTTTTTATTTTCGGCGGAAAGAAGCTCGCCGTGCCATTTTCCATAGGTTGCAGACCCCGGACGCAGATCGACCGCCACGTCAAACACCTCGCCGGAAACCACCCGCACCAGCTTGTCCTGCGGAAAATTGATCTGAAAATGCAGTCCGCGCAGAACGCCCTTCTTCGAGGCGGACTGATTATCCTGCACAAATTCCATATCAATGCCGGCTGCCTTATAGTCGTTGTAATTATAGGTTTCCATAAAATAGCCGCGCTCATCCCCGAAAACCGTCGGTGTGATGACCTTTAAGCCTTCTATCTCACATGTTTCTACTGTTATCTTGCCCATTGTCCTATTCCTTAATCCTGTGTTTCTGCATATACATTCATACCGCCAGGCTTTCTGATTCCCAAAGCCCATCTCTTTCATCCCCAAAGGTGACATTCCGGCTACAGGCCCTGCGCCACTTCCATCAGATACTGTCCGTAAGGTGTTTTCAAAAGCGGCTCCGCCAGCTTTAAAAGCTGCTCTTTTGAGATAAAGCCCCTCTTGAAAGCAATCTCCTCAATGCAGGAAATGTATAACCCCTGCCGCTTCTGAAACGCCGCCACAAAATCCGCGGCATCAAGCAGAGAATCGTGGTTTCCGGTATCCAGCCACGCGAACCCCCGTCCGAGCGTCTCCACCTGCAAAGTACCGCGGCGAAGATATTCGTTGTTCACGCTGGTGATCTCGAGCTCTCCGCGCGCGCTCGGTTTTACATTCTTCGCGATCTCCACCACGTCATTATCATAGAAATAAAGCCCCGGAACCGCATAATTGCTCTTCGGATGCTCCGGCTTTTCCTCGATAGAAAGTGCTTTTCCGCTTTCATCAAACTCTACCACACCGTACGCCCGCGGATCGCGCACATAATAGCCGAAAATGGTCGCTCCCGTCTCGCGCGCCGCTACCGTCTGCAGCACACGCGAAAAGCTCTGACCATAGAAAATGTTATCGCCAAGAACGAGCGCCACCCGGTCATTTCCGATGAACTCTCTTCCTATTATAAAGGCGTCCGCCAGCCCGCGCGGCTCCTCCTGGATGGCGTAGCTGAACGAAAGTCCCAGCTGCTCGCCTGTCCCGAACAGCTCTTCAAACACTTTGATATCCCGCGGTGTGGAGATGATCAGAATCTCCCGGATGCCCGCAAGCATCAGCGTGGACAGCGGATAGTAAATCATCGGCTTATCGTAAACCGGCATGATCTGTTTTGAAATTGCTTTTGTGAGCGGATAAAGGCGCGTGCCGCTGCCGCCCGCAAGAATAATTCCCTTCATATTTTACTCCCTCCCGGTACTCCCCGAACGCCCTCTCACTTACGGATTTGCGTTCGAGTACATCTCGTCATAATATTTCTGGTAGTCTCCGCTGGTAACATTCTTCATCCACTCTTCGTTTTCAAAGAACCACTGGATCGTCCGGCGAATGCCATCCTCAAACATCGTCTCCGGTTCCCAGCCAAGCTCGCTGCGGATCTTGTCCGGCGCGATCGCATAGCGGCGGTCATGCCCCTTGCGGTCGGTGACATAAGTGATCAGATCCTCGCTCACAAGCGCTTTGCGCGGATCGCCCTCCGGCAGCATCTCCTGCAATGTATCCAAAATAATATGGATGATCTCGATATTCTGTTTTTCATTGTGACCGCCGATATTGTACGTCTCAAAAAGGCGCCCCTTCTCCTGCACCATGTCGATCCCCTTTGCGTGATCCTCCACGTACAGCCAGTCGCGCACATTTTTGCCGTCTCCATAAACAGGAAGCTTCTTTCCCTGCAGCGCATTGTTGATGATCAGCGGGATCAGCTTCTCCGGAAACTGATACGGTCCATAATTGTTGCTGCAATTTGTGATGTTTGCCGGGAATTTGTACGTATCCATGTAGGATTTCACCAGCATATCTGAAGATGCCTTGCTCGCAGAGTAGGGGCTGTGCGGATCGTAGGGCGTTGTCTCATAGAAATATTCCCCTTCGTTCTCCAGAGAACCGTACACCTCATCCGTGGAAACATGCAGGAACTTCTTGTCTGGCCTGAAGCTTCCGTCCGGCAGCTCCCATGCCGCCTTCGCCGCGTTCAGCATCACCAGCGTGCCGAGCACATTTGTGCGCACAAACACCTCCGGATTTTTAATGCTGCGGTCGACATGGCTCTCCGCCGCAAAATGTACCACGCGGTCGATATCATTTTCCTCGAAAATCTTTGTGATCGCCGCGCTGTCCGTGATATCCGCCTTTACAAACGTATAATTTTCACGCTTCTCCACATCACGCAGATTCTCCAGATTGCCCGCGTATGTCAGGCAGTCTACGTTGATAATGCGGATTTCGTTGTCATATTTCTTAAACATATAATGAATATAATTGGAACCGATAAAGCCTGCGCCCCCGGTAACAAGATACGTTCTCATGATTTTCCTCCGTTTTTAATGCTTCCTGTTCTTCTCTGCGTCCCCTGCGCCTTTTTCGTACTAACGCATTTCTCCCCGACTCATCATATCTCGATTGCCTGCAGATAGCGCTGCAGGGCGTCCTGCCAGGAAGGAAGCGGCGTAAAGCCATTTTCTTTTAGCTTGCTCTTATCCAGCCGGGAATTGAACGGGCGCTTCGCCTTTGACACGCCGTATTCCTCTGTCGTCACCGGGCACACCTTCACTCGCTCCTCGCTGTACTCATCGTGTCCCATCGCCTCCGCCTGGCGGAAAATTTCCTTCGTAAAATCATACCAGCTGATATAACCGCCCTCATTTGTCGCATGATAATAGCCGTATTTCTCCGTCTCGATCATATCCACCAGCAGCCTTGCAAGATCAAAGGTATAGGTCGGCGTGCCGATCTGGTCGTTCACCACACGGATCGTATCGCATTTTTTGCCGAGATTCAGCATCGTGCGGATAAAATTCTTTCCATTCACTCCAAATACCCAGGCGATGCGGACAATAAAATACTTCTGTAGCTGCTCCGCCACAGCAAGCTCGCCTTCAAGCTTCGTCTGCCCGTAAACATTCAGCGGCCTGTAATCCCTGCAGTCCGGCTCCCAGGGCTTTGTCCCCTGTCCGTCGAACACATAATCCGTGGAAAGATACAGCATTTTGCAGTCCAGCTTCCTGCACACGCGGGCAATATTTGCCGTCCCCACCGCATTTACCAGCCGCACCTTCTCAACCTTGTCGTCGTCCTCCGCCAGATCGACCGCCGTCCATGCCGCGCAGTGCACCACCGCATCCGGTGCCGCCCCGGCAAGCGCCGTCTCCACTGCCGCCGCATCAGTAATATCAAGCTGCTCATACGGCATCTTCGTCACCGCGCTGCCATCTGCAATTCCGCTGTACTGCGGTGTGATATCGCTTCCGATACCTGCATGTCCGCGCTTCGCCAGCTCATTCATCACATCATGACCAAGCTGTCCGCCGACGCCTGTCACAAAAACTTTCATGTTTCTTCCTCCAAACATATCCGTCTTACTTTTCTATCCGGCTATCAATTTTCCTGGAAATCAAATAGCGCGGTCTGCCCTTTACTTCCTCATAAATCTTGGATATATAGTATCCAATAATACCAAGGCTTATCATAATAATGCTTCCTATAAATAAAATAAGAAGGATCACCGTCGTAAAGCCTTCCACTGCATGTCCCATGAAATACTTCACCAGGGTCTGTATCCCCAGTATGATACCGAGTAGAAATACCCCGATTCCGGCAAAGGTAACAAACTGCATGGGTGCGGAAGAAAATGCCACAATATTCGTAACAGCATACCTGATCAGCGCCCCGGTTGACCACTTTGACTCCCCTTCCGTGCGCTCCTGTACATCAAACTCCACCGAAGCCGAACGAAAACCAACCCAGGAGGACAATGCCCGGAAAAATGCATTGCGCTCCGGCATCTCCAGGATCGCGTCCACTGCCCGCCGGTCCATCAGCTTAAAATCTGACGCGCGTGACATATCGATCCCCACTGCCTTGGAGATAATCTTATAAAACATTCCCGCGCTCGCCCTGTGCAGCGCGCTCTCTTTTCCGCGTGTCCGCTTCACGCCCTCCACGACCTCGTAGCCCTGCTCCCAGAGACGGTACATCTCCACCAATGTTTCCGGCGGATGCTGAAGGTCGCAGTCCATCACAACGCAGCAGTCTCCCTTTGCGTTGGCAAGCCCGGCAAACATCGCCGCCTCTTTTCCAAAATTCCGCGAAAAATGAACCCCCGTGATATGCGGGTTTTCTTTCGCAGTCTCCTCGATCTGTCTCCAGGTCGCATCCTTCGAACCATCGTCCACAAATACCAGCTCATAAGAAATCCGGGCGTTCTCCAGCACCTTTCCTACCTCCTGCGCAGCCCGGACGATCATTTTTTCTTCGTTGTATGCCGGCAAAACAACAGACAGCATTTTCATAGCCAGCACTTCCCTTCTGTGTTTTCCATAAACTATTTCGAAAGCATTATACCACAGGATATGACGGTTTTCCACACAAAAAAATATTTTCACACAGCGTTATGTCGCCAGATATTATTTCAGCTTTGCAGGCTTGATATGAATCGTAACTTTTTGTTTTGAAATATTTTTATCAATTACTTGACATTTTAAATATCATATGATACTATTGTTTTAACGAATAAGAAATCTATTTAAAAGGTGAGCAGCGGAATTTGCGTAAAGAAAAGCGGCAAAATTGTATTTATCACCACAACTCTGCCGCTAGCTTCTTTTTCCCCGTATTGTCATTCTCCTGCTCAATCCGTTTTCGCCTCGTCTTCCAAAAGACGGACCATAATTCCGATAAATTCCTTCGGATACGGCTTTTGCTCTTCCCATGCAGCGCAGCCTGTCCATTCAATAAGCCGTTCTTTGCCTCCGTTTTCCCAGAAACGGTCGCGAAGCGTACGGATATTTTTATTTACATTTGAAACAGTCGTATGATTTTTCTCTGCAATGGGCGCGTAGATTTCCTTGCATACATCTGTCAGACGATCCGGCTCTTTCGCTGCCAGATCTACCGCCTGCACAAAATAAGAATATCCTTTATAATGCTGGAATGCTCCCACACTATAGAGCAGATCTTCGATCTTATCTTTCATAATGCACCTCTCCTTTGTAAAAATTTTCTTTTATCTTACGGATAATTGGCATATATTTCCATACTTTAGCCTTTATTAAACTTTTATAGACTTAAAATACTTTTATGCCGCTGCTACCTTATTTGGTAGGCATTTTGTAACAGTACGCTTTATAATAAATATAAAATGTAAAGAAATTCAATGCCCACAGTTAGTTTATACTAAAAACGTGTCAGAGGAAACAGATGGATTTTAATTACAATAATAAAGAAAATTTACGAGATCTTGCACAAAAAATTCGCAGGGAGCAGGTCATCCCTTTTTTCGGTGCCGGCATTTCTGCTGCCATATTTCCTACATGGCCAAAATATATTGAATGCCTGATTGAACCGGGCGACGAAAAGACTTGTGCTTATGTACAGGAGCAGCTCGGAAAGCCGGTCTGCAATTATGAGGCAGTTCTTCAATTTCTCCAGGAGGAATATGGAAGGGCTTTTTTTGATAAGACACAAACTATTTTTGACAGCCGGAAAATCTCTCCGGACAAATTAAATCCGGCAGTTTTTGAGTTACCGCGTCTTTTCCACGGTCCCATAATTACAACAAATCTGGATCAGGTACTGGAATGGCTATACCGAAGAAGCGGCACCGCGCTCACAGTAGGTCTGTCAAAAGAAGTCGGCTTTATCCAGGACCGCATGGTACAGTCAGCGCCATGTCTCTGGAAGATTCACGGTGATATAGATAAAAAAGATTCCTGGGTACTGACACAGGAGCAATATGATGCCCTGTACAGGGACACAGACGATTCTTTCATGGAATTATTTTCTGTTTTCCTTAAATATAAGATGCTGCTGTTTATTGGCGCAAGCCTGAGATCAGATAAAGTTGTTGGTCTTTTAGAAAATTTATTTAAACGTGAGCCTAACATCTGCCATTATGCCATACTGGAAGCCCCCACTGATGAAGCCCTGTTTATCGCTGAGCAGAAAAGGGTATGGAAGCTTGGCGTAAAACCAATCTGGTATACCGTAAAAGGCAATGACTATTCCGGGTTTTATCAGATCCTGCATGAGCTGGCAGAACTTGCCGGGGTCCGCTTTTGCCACTCTTATTTGCCGGAAGGAATTTTTACACAGCTCATCGGAACCATTGGACGCGATTCGGAATTACAGCAAATTACGGATGCATTTTCCAGATCTCCATTTGTCATACTCAGCGGAGCAAACGGGATCGGCAAGACTCACCTTGCTCTCCGTCATTGCCGCGAGGCTGCACAGGAGGATATCATTTTCCTGAACTGTACCACCGAAGAAAATTTTCAGCAGAGTCTCTATGATTTCCTAAAATGGAACGGCAGCCTGTTTTCTGATACCGTCCGAATTATACCAAGAGATTACCGTGCTCTGTTTTCTGAGGCACTCCGTCAAAGGAGCCATTATCTTGTCGTTTTCGATAATGCAGCAGATGATGAGATTTTTGATTACATTGCATCGCTTCCGGAATCGGGACGCTATCTGATCACCACCCGCCGCAGCAATCTGTTCAAAGCCGGTATGCATGTTATCAGTCTCCGCGGTCTCTCGGATACAGAAGCATATCATCTTTTTATAAACAGGAATCCTGATCTGCAGAGTAAATTGGATATAGATATTTTGTCTCAATTAAATCATTATTGCGGCGGGAATCCGCTGCAGCTGAATCAGGCTGTTTCTTATATCACGGAAACAGGCGAAGATATTGAGCACTATTTCCATGAAATTGTTCAGGCGGAAAAAAAAACGGAATATGGGACGTGTTTCAAAAAATCTATCTCCATCTGCAGGAACACGCCAAAGTAGATCAGCAATATAAAGATGCGCTTTGCCTGCTGTACTGGTGTTCTATCCTGAATCCCGACTATATCCAGGCGCCATATTTGATGCAGTTGACCGGATTTACACGCGAGCGCTTTAATGACGGAATGAGGATTATCCGCAGCTTTTCTCTGGTCGATAAAGAATATAGTTCCTCTATGTCAATAAACCAGATGACTCAGAGTAACATAAGCCGGGTATTTCCCCGGGATGCCAAACATACCTACCTGAAAAAACTGTCCAGGATGCTGCAGGATGAATTATTGTCCGTTGTTCCCGGCTCATATGCCCTTTTTCAGCACAGAGACGCCATTATGCATACTCACTGGCTTCTCTCAAATTTCAGTGATATTCGTTTTACCAACGCAGAGACCACAGGCTCTCTGTATGTCATATGCGGCGAATATCACCTTCGCATCGGTAATCTTAATACTGCGCAGCAATATCTGAAACAGGTTGCAGATAACAGCGCTTACAGTGAGGAGCTTCATCTATCCGCTTCTCTGGCTCTTGCATCTTTATACGAAACAAAAAGGGATTATCCGTATGTCCGGCAGATGTTGGACAGCATAAAACCTCCCGCCGCAATGCTAAAAGCTTGTTTTCCCATACGCTATTTCCATTTCCGGCTGACAGAAGCATACCTGTATGAAGATCTTGAAATTGCAGCCATGTGTGAGCAGGCAGCAAAAGAAGCAGCCGCACAGCTCGAAAATATGAAAAAGGAGGGGTTATCAGAAGAAGAAATACTTGAGTATCAGATGGAGCTTGGCAACATCAAAGGACATATCCTGTATCAAAAAGGAGATTATACTGCCGCAGAGAAGCAGTATCGAGATATTACGGAATCATCTCTGACAAAAGTACCTGCTTATGCACATGCAAAAGTCAATCTTGGACGCCTTCAGATCGAGCTGTCTGAGAGTAACGAAGATACTTTAAGATCGCTTGAAGAGGCAGCAGCTTTACTTACGGAATTATACGGCAAAACGCCTCATCCCGATATTGCCTTTGCGTCAAATGGTCTCGGTTGGTACTATAGCAGCTGTACCGGTCAGGAGTGCGCCAAAGAAGCCGCCCGGCAGCTTCACAAATCATTAGATATCGTTTTAAACCAGCTTAAACTGAAAAATCATGTACTGGTTTCCCTGAACTACACTTTGCTTGCAAAGCTGCACTGGCAAATGTCAGAAAATGCGGTGGAAAAAGGAGAAAAAACTGAGCACTACAAAAAGGTGGATCAATATTGCAATGAAGGTCTTAAAGCTATCGAGCATTCCATGATCCCATCGGAAAGAACAGTATTGGTTCCGCCTCTGTTGTACTATAAATTCACTGCTCTTTGCTACCTTAGAAGATTCAGCGAGATATCGCAGAGCTCCCGGGAAACAAAACAGCTTCTTTCCAAAATAGAAACACCAGGGAACCGCTCCCAGTGCCGGCTCATCCGTGTTTTGCTGCTGTATGCAAAATTAAAGTGTTTAATATCTAAAATAAAAAAATAATCGAGGAGGAAACATATGAATATTAATGACCTTAACCGTATAACAAACAGCCCGTCCTTTCGTGGTGGTATATCGAATCTTATCAAAAAAGCGGGGGAAGTGATTGTAAAAGAAGCGCCCAAAGTAATTGAGACTATTGCTAAAACAATTAAATAATTTTTTTAAATCTTATCAAAGCCAGAACATGGGAGCATATCCATTTAAACGGCTGGAATCAGCAATATAATATTGCTGATTCCAGCCGTTTCGACTATAACTTCAAAGTATTCCGACATCCGATATTTAACATCCCTTATTTTACCGATACCCTGATCACCGGGCAGATGTCAAACTTGTCCCAATCTACCGGACACCCATATTCCATTACCGCATGATCCGAGCTTACATAGGCAACCGTGTCCTTTGCATTGCCCGGCGTCCGCAGCAGCCAGTTCAGATTTATCGAAGCTATCTCCTCCGCGTATTTCTGCGCCTCTTCTGCACTCAAAAGATACACATAATCCTGCGTATCCGCCCCTCCGTCAATTCCGTATGGATTGCTTCCCTCATTCTTTACATCTGTCAGCAGGATCCTGGCCTTTTCTTCCTCCGTAAAGTCCTCCAGAAATGTGCCGTTCAGCCATGGCCGCAGCGAACAGTTCTCCCATGTCACATCTTCATCGTTTTCATGGTAGGCAACCTCTGTAAGCTCTTTGACCTTCCCGGAGTGAGCCGCGATCAGGATCATCGCCTCATCATCCTTCTCCAGGACCTTCCAGGTATATGGTCCAAAAACAGCCTCCGCACCAACCTTTGCCTTCGATAGATTCTTCAATCCCTCCGCCCGCTTACGCTCAGCTATTTTTTCTTTGCACAGCGAAACTTTTTCCTCACTGTCACGATATCCTTCCAGGCCATCCAATATCTCCTGCGCTGCGGAAAAGTCCTCCTGCTCCATCAGAGCAAGCGCCTGGTTATATTTTCGCTGCGGCGAAAAAAGAAATGCGGCAGCACAAATAATCAAAATCCCCAATCCGGCAATAACCAGCATATTTTTAATGCCGGATTTTTGACTGCTCTTCTTGTTCTTCTGCCGGCATTGCTCTGCAAGCGCGTCGGCATCCTTATATCCACTGATCCGCTCAAACAAATCGATCGCCAGCTTCCGGTCTATCGAGGAATGCGCCTGCTGCATCCGATCGCATGCCTTTACATATAACTGCTCTTTGCCATTTTGCTCCGTCTCTTCCGCTTTTCGCAGATATTCTTTTGCTAATGCCGGGGCATCCTTATAGTCCCCGGCCGCTTTCATCTCCGAAGCCGCAGTACGGTATGTCTCTGCAATATCCCGGTATTGAATCAGCACATCCAGGATTTCCAATTCATTTTTCGCATTTTCGTAATGCGTCTCTGGTGAAACTCCCATACTATCTCCTCACTTCTATCTGGTTTTCTTCTCGTAGATTTTTGACACCTTTGCCGTATCTCCGTAAGCGATCATCTGTCCATGCTCCAGTATCATCGCCTTATCACACAGGCGCTGAACCTGCTCCAGCGAATGCGATACAAACAGAACCGTTACGCCCTTATCAAACATTTCCATGACTCTTCTTTCACTCTTCTTACGGAATTTTGCATCTCCTACGGATAAAACCTCGTCCAGGATCAAAATATCCGGTTCTACAACTGTGGCAATCGAAAACCCGAGCCTTGCGCGCATACCGGAAGAATAGTTTTTCAGCGGAACATCAATAAATTTATTCAGCTCCGAAAATTCTACTATTTCATCATATTTCTCTTCCAGAAATTCACGCGAAAATCCCAGAACCGAACCATACAAAAATATATTCTCCGCCCCGGTATACTGCATATCAAATCCGGCGCCAAGCTCCAGCATCGGCGCAATCTTTCCATGCTTCTCCACGGTACCCACCGTCGGCTTATATACCCCGGCAATAATCTTCAGGAGCGTACTTTTTCCAGCACCGTTCAATCCCAGGATTCCAAGGCGCTCTCCCTTTTTCAGTTCAAACGAAATATCCCGCAGCGCCCAAAATTCATCATATTTAATCTCTTTTTTCAGAAGCTTGATCACATATTCCTTTAAGTTATCCGTTTTCTCACTGCTGAGATTAAAACGGATGCTGACATCATTAACCTTTATCGCAGTATTACTCATCTTTTCTCCTAGATATGCAGAACAAATCTGTCCTGTTTTTTATAAAATACCCCAAAGCCAATCACCAGAGCGGCAATAGCAAACCCAAAGGAATACAGCAAATATCCGGTATTCATCGGGGAACCAAATACAGCCGAACGGAAGTTATCAATAATACAGTACAGCGGATTATACTTCAATATGAAGCTGTATCCCGACTCAAGCAGTCTCTCCGGATAATAGAAAATCGCACACATATACATAATCAGCATAAGCGCAACATTCCAGATATACTCCAGATCCCGGAAGAACACAGAAAATGTGCCTAAAATCATGCCGATCCCCAGAGATAGCAGGAACAGGTTCAGCAGCGGCACTACCGCCTGAAGAAGGTACCATGTCGGATAAACTCCAACTACCAGCGCAACGATAAACAAAACTACCAGCGACAGCAGAAATATCACATAGTTGAAGATCACGCTGGAAAGCGGATACAGGTACTTTGGAACATAAACCTTTTTGATCATTGCACTGTTTGAACGTATCGAACGCATCGCCGCCTTCGTGGAATCCGAAAACATAGAATATAACAGCCTGCCGGTCAGAATATATACCGGAAACGTCTCCGACTTGTTTCCAAGCAGCGTACCAAATACAATCGTAAGCACGATCATCGTCAGAAGCGGCTCGATCAGCGTCCATATAATTCCAAGATAGGAACGCCTGTATTTTAATTTAATCCCCTTTTT
Source organism: uncultured Marvinbryantia sp. (assembly GCF_905201705.1). Classification (GTDB taxonomy): domain Bacteria; phylum Bacillota; class Clostridia; order Lachnospirales; family Lachnospiraceae; genus Marvinbryantia. The sequence continues at coordinate 307 of NZ_CAJKOX010000016.1, read as the reverse complement.
TACTAATTCCATGAGCAGGAAACGGTATTTCAAAAATCCTGCAATTACTTTTTTCATAACCAGAGTTCCTCCGCCTATTCATCATATTCCGGGCGTTTGTCCCGGAAAACGGTCATACGCGTATTATAATATTAATCAAATAAGATGTCAACGTCTGGCAATTCCCAATTTCGGCCGTCTGGCAATTCCCAATTTCGGCCGCTTACAGGCACGCACTGTCCCCTATATCTTCATTTTTCATGTTCTCCCATGTTTCTATATATCTTATGATAATTATTTTTTATATATTGACTTTTTATTATTTTTA
>NZ_CAJKOX010000015.1 GCF_905201705.1 uncultured Marvinbryantia sp. | reverse complement strand
TTTTCAAAAAAATATAATATATAATATTTTTGCGAATTAAACCAATATTGAAAAGGAATCTTTCATGAAACAACCCTAATTATTTTGGAAAACCAGTTGAGTATTCCGCAAAAATACGTTATAATCAAGAAAGCAGTTGTACGACTGGCGGAAAAGCAGGGTTACCTGTGGGGAGTACAACGTTATCCTGATGCCGACCGCCTGGGCGACCGCTGTTGACGAAGCAGGTCCTCAGGCGGTTTTTATATATTCAGAAAGGAGCAGATTATGAGCAGATTATCACTGGAACAGGAACTGAAGAACAATGCGTATCCCGGAAGAGGGATCGTCATCGGAAAATCGGAGGACGGTACGAAGGCTGTTGCAGCGTACTTTATCATGGGAAGAAGCGAAAACAGCCGCAACCGTGTATTTGTGGAGGACGGCGAGGGCATCCGCACGCAGGCGTTTGATCCTGCGAAACTTACCGACCCCAGCCTGATTATTTATGCACCGGTGCGTGTGCTCGGTAATAAAACCATCGTGACAAACGGCGACCAGACAGACACCATCTACGACGGCATGGATCATCAGCTTACCTTTGAGCAGTCTCTTCGTACACGTGAATTTGAGCCGGACGCGCCGAACTACACGCCGCGTATTTCCGGGATCATGCACATCGAAAACGGAAGCTACAATTACGCAATGTCTATTTTAAAGAGCAATCATGGAGATCCGGACAGCTGTCAGCGCTTTACCTTTGCCTACGAAAATCCGAAAGCGGGGGAGGGCCACTTTATCCACACCTATCAGTGTGACGGCAATCCGCTGCCGAGCTTTTCCGGAGAGCCGAAGCCGGTTGCGATCCCGAACGATATCGAGGCGTTTACCGAGCTGCTCTGGAGCAGTCTAAACGAGGACAACAAGGTTTCGCTCTTTGTTCGCTTTATTGATATCGCTTCCGGAAAATATGAGACAAGGATCGTAAATAAAAACAAATAGATTTCAAAAGAAAGGACGTAAGATCATGAAAGAACTGCAGTTAAAATATGGTTGTAACCCGAATCAGAAGCCGTCCCGCATTTATATGCAGGAGGGTGAGCTTCCCATCGAGGTGCTCTGCGGAAAGCCGGGCTATATTAACTTTCTGGATGCCTTAAACGGCTGGCAGCTTGTGCGCGAGCTGAAAAAGGCGACCGGGCTTCCGTCGGCTACCTCCTTTAAGCATGTTTCTCCGGCGGGCGCTGCGATCGGACTGCCGCTCACAGAGACGCTGGCGAAAATCTACTGGGTGGACGACTGCGGCGAATTATCCCCGCTGGCGTGTGCTTACGCGCGGGCGCGCGGAGCAGACAGAATGTCCTCCTTCGGTGATTTTATCGCGCTTTCCGATCCCTGCGATAAGGATACCGCGATGCTGATTAAGCGCGAGGTTTCCGACGGTGTGATCGCTCCTGGATATACGGACGAAGCGCTGGAGATTCTGAAACAGAAGAAGAACGGCAATTACAATGTCATTAAAATTGATGAAACTTATGTTCCGGCTCCGATCGAGCACAAGGAAGTATTCGGCGTGACCTTCGAGCAGGGCCGCCAGGAGCTGCCGATCAACGATGAGCTGCTCTCCAATATCGTCACGGAGAATAAGGAACTTTCTGAAGAAGCGATCCGTGATATGAAGATCGCGCTGATCACGCTGAAATATACACAGTCAAATTCTGTGTGCTTCGTGAAGGATGGACAGGCGATCGGCATCGGCGCCGGACAGCAATCCCGCGTACACTGCACGCGTCTTGCCGGGCAGAAAGCAGACAACTGGCTGCTGCGCCAGTGCCCGAAGGTAATGAACCTTCCGTTTATCGACGGTATCCGCCGCGCGGATCGCGACAATGCAATCGACGTATACATCGGCGAGGAATACATGGATGTGCTTGCGGACGGTGCATGGCAGAAGGTATTCAAGACGAAGCCGGAGGTGTTTACAAGAGAAGAAAAGCGCGCATGGCTCGATCAGATGGACGGCGTGACGCTCGGTTCCGACGCGTTCTTCCCGTTCAGCGACAATATTGAGCGCGCGCACAAGAGCGGCGTAAAATACATTGCACAGCCGGGCGGCTCCGTGCGCGACGACGCCGTGATCGAGTGCTGCAACAAATACGGCATGGTGATGGCGTTTACCGGCATCCGCCTGTTCCACCATTAAGCAGGAGAGTGCATCCGGCGGGCGGCGAATTCCGGAAGCGGAAAATGCACCCGGCGGATACGGTCAGCGGTTTTGCGAGGCATATATGAAATATCAGACATTGTTTCTGGATGCGGATGAGACGCTGCTTGATTTTAAGAGAGCGGAGGCGCAGGGGCTGGAAAACGCTCTGCGCCGTCATCAGCTTCCGTTCAGCAAAGAAATTTTAGCGCTTTATTCCGGCATTAATAAAAAATGCTGGGAAGAATTTGAGCAGGGTGTTTTCGACAAGGACACCCTGCTTGTTGAGCGTTTCCGGCGTCTTTTTAGGGCGCTTGACATTACGGCGGACCCGGATGCGGTGCGACTCACATATCACGAAGAGCTGGGAAAGGGAGGCTTTCTGATCGAACACGCCGATGAGGTCTGCAGAAAGCTTAAAGAGACGCACGATTTATATATTGTGACGAATGGCGTTGCCGCCACACAGTACAGCCGCTTTGCCATAAGCGGACTGGATAAGCTGGTAAAGGGCATTTTTGTGTCGGAAGAGATTGGCATACCGAAGCCGCAAAAGGGATATTTTGATTATGTATTTGCGCAGATTCCGGGCTTTCGGAAAGAAAATGCGCTGATGGTAGGGGATTCACTGACGGCTGATATTATGGGCGGCATCAACGCCGGACTGGACACCTGCTGGTACAATCCGGGAAGAAAACCGGCTCCGGCCGGAATCAACATCACATATGAAATACACGATATAAGGGAACTGCCGGAAATTGCCGGATAATACAAATAAAGTACACAGGGACATGCGCGCTGACGCAGGCGCCATCACGCAGGAACGCCCCGGAAAGATAAAGTGAGTTATGAAACAGAAGTGGAAAGAGCGGGCAGGAAGAATTGCGGGAAAAATCGCGGACAGGTTTGCAGACCTTGGTTACTGGCTGGAGGATCTGTACTGCGAATACCGGCTGCGTGCCAAAAAAGCAAAAAGAAAAAGAGAAAAGCTGAGAAAAACATTATCGGAAGAAGAGTTTAAGCGGTACCGCAGAAAAGAATTGCTGCAGACAGTATTGAAGGGCGCAGGGGCTGTCTTTTGCGTGGCGGCGGTAATTCTGTTGCTTGGCTTTGGCATCTCAAAGCTCGTGCGTCTGGCTGGAGGTGCGCTGTCGTCGCTGCGCCAGACGGAAGCTGTCACAGAGCAGCCGGTCACGGAAACAGAGCCGGTCTTTGCGGAAAAGGATATCACCGTCGGAAGTACCGGCTGTATGCTGCTGCATTCTCCGTTTATCGATTCTTATCCGGACGAGGAGGGCAATTATGATTTTTCCTCGATTTATAAATTCATCACGCCATATTATAGTGCGCCGGACTACATGACCTGTGAGTTTGAGGGCGCGCTTGGCGGAGAAGAGCTTGGATATTCCGGTTACCCGAATTTCAAGTCGCCGGATGTGATCATTGAAAATATCAAAGGCAGCGGCGTGGATCTGCAGATGCTCGCGACAAACCATATTTATGATGCATGGTCCTACGGTTTTACCCGGACCATGGAGGTTTACGAGGAGAAGGGGATCGCTTACACCGGAATCCGTAAAAATGAGCAGGAAAAACACTATTACATAGCCTATATCGATGGTATTAAAGTAGGATTCATCGATTATGTCTATGAGACCACGAATGTAACGGGCGGTCCTGACAAAAGCATCAACGGAATGATTATGGAAACGGCGGACGCCCCGCTTTTAAATTCCTTCAATTATGATAACCTGGCGCCGTTTTATACGGAGATGGAAGAAAATATCCGCGCGATGAAGGCGGAAGGAGCACAGTTTATCATCGCAAATATGCACTGGGGAACGGAATATCAGTTGGAGGAGGCGCAGTACCAGGATGAGATCGCACAGAAATTATGTGATCTCGGCGTCAATGCGATCATCGGCGGACATCCGCACTGCGAGCAGCCGATCGATGTGTTGACGAACGCAGCCGGAGAGAAGATGCTGGTGGTGTATTCCGAGGGCAATGCGCTCAGCAACCAGCGGACGTATCTGATGGACGAGATGCCCACCGGACACACAGAGGACGGTGCAATGGTTACGCTGCACCTGCACCAGAACAGCCGCGGGGAGGTTTCGCTGACGGACGTCGATCTGCTCCCTACCTGGGTATACCGCTACTCAGATGAAAGCGGTTCAAAATACTACATTCTGCCGCTTGACGATGTGGCAAATATCGAAAGCACCATGGGCATCGCCGATATCCGTGAGGAAGCGCAGGCGTCTTATGATCGCACCATGGAGGTTATGGGACCGGGGCTTGAGAAGGCGAAGGAAGCATTTTTACAGCCTGTGCAGGCTGGTGTTTCCTAAAGCCAGTCCCTGCAAAGAATATGAACTAATGATATCAGCAGAGCAAGTGAAATGACCGTAAAAGTTATTGCTTTAATTGATTTTTGGAAAAAGGTTTATACGCAGGAGGTGTGAACAAAATGCAGCACACCAATCTACCTACAGCCGGAATACAGGCAAAGGCAGGAGAAAATCTGTTCTCCTGCCATATACATATAATTTTTCAGTAGTATCCTTGATAGAAAATAAGATTATTCTTTTTTTCGTGTTAAGATAATTCCGGCGATTGCACCGACAAGGATAATCGGTGCGAATCTGATAAACAGCCATTCAAACGAGTGAAATAACACTCCGAGAACAGCGGTTTCGGGGTCACTGTAATTCCAACCCAGATAAGGACTTTCCAATTCCAGTAAAACTGCAAAAACGATTACCAGGATGATACATAACGAAATAAGCGACCAGTAAATAATTTTTCTTCTCATGCTCTTCCTCTGTGCCAGTTGCAGATTTATCACCTCCAGTTTTTCTGAAATGGCTTTTAAAGTATCAGACTCTGTTTCCATAACGGTTTCTCCCAGCAGCGTGCTAACGGGTGTTTCAAGCACTTCCGATAAGGAAATTAACACATCAGCATCAGGAACTGACAGTCCCTGTTCCCACTTGGAAACTGTCTGACGCACGACATTCAGTCTGACGGCAAGTTCCTGCTGTGAAAGCCCCTTTGATTTTCTGATAGCTTTAATGTTTTCGCTGAGCATCGGGGATAGCCTCCTTTCTTTTGATTGTTACTTCTATTGTAGGCTGAACTGACCGTTGCCGCAAGCAACGCAATTTAACATTTATTGTCATTTCTTTTCTGCTTTTGAAAATTTACCGTGTTAAACAATAAATAATAATTGCTTGTTGAACCTTCAACAGATATTTCTTAAATTCATATCCGACAAAAAAATCAGATTCAATTGCTTCTTCAGAGACCTCCTCACAGCGGATAAAGGGCGGGCAGGGATTCAGAATTCTATCATACTTTGCCAGTATTTCCTATATCTAAAATATCGAAAATTTGTTCGAAAAACATATTGACAAACACCTGTTCTGATTATATAATCAAGCTATCGAACACAGGTTCTGATTTTTTCAAAGGGGAAAGGTGAGGGAGATACTTATGAGCAGAACAAGAAAAGAGAGAATACTTCAGAAACGCCGGATTCAGAGAAACAGAAGAATAGCATCCATTTGTGCGATGGTGGTTCTTTCACTTTCCGTGTCCATCCTGTTTCACAATTTTGGTGCACAGGCGGAAAGACCACAGACTTATAAATATTATACAGAGGTTCGCGTGGAGAACGGCGATACGCTGTGGGACATCGCTGCAGAGCATATTACGGAAGAATACCGGAGTATCAACGAATATATCCGTGAGATAAAGGAAATTAACCATCTGGGGGCAACTTTGCAATACGGGCAAGTTCTGACGATTCCGTATTACTCGGATGTGAAAAAGTAGGCGAGGGTTCCAGGCTGGTGCAGACAGTAGTTATTGTTCACGCCAGCCTCAAGTATAAGCAAATCCCATTCGCAAAGCGAATTTTAAATGGATTTGCGAAGGTTACTGCGAACGGAGTGAAATAACGACCATGACGACTGCGACGGGAAAATACTTTTGGGAATCGCTTGCAATTGGATGCAGGATATGGCAAACTAAAGCTATGAAGAGAAGCGATAACTGAAGCTTTGGAAAGGAGAGAGCAGACGAGAGTGGCGAAAGTTTTTAATGTAAATGGAGCATGCCGTTCGGACAGACACTATATGGTCAATCTTGGATCGAGACTTGACGAGATCAGTCGTATGGTTGATGATGGAGCATATTTTACGATTAATCGGGCAAGACAATATGGAAAAACTACCACGTTGCGGGCACTGGCTCATCATCTGAAAAAAGAATATGATGTAATTAGCCTTGATTTTCAGAGAATGAGTTCCCTTTCTTTTGAAAATGAACAAACTTTTGTAGCAGCTTTTGCGGAAGAGCTGCTGGAAGCGGCAGTGCAGCTTCCGGAAGAGATATCAGAAGAATTAAAAGCTTTTACGGATGGCTCTGCAAGAATAAACTCGCTGCAGGCATTATTCCGAATTTTACGTCTCTGGTGTAAAAGGTCTGACAAACGAATTGTTCTGATTATAGATGAGGTAGATACGGCAACAAATAATCAGGTATTTCTTGATTTCCTGGCGCAGCTTCGTGCAGCTTATCTGGACAGTGATGTGACGCCGACTTTTCAGTCTGTAATTCTGGCAGGCGTTTATGATGTCCGAAATATTAAAAGAAAGATACGAGCGGAGGATGATCATAAAACAAATAGTCCCTGGAACATAGCGGCAGATTTTCTTGTAAGCATGAGCTTTTCTGCAGAAGATATTTCAGGGATGCTGATGGAATACGAGACAGACTATCATACCGGGATGGATGTGCAGAAGATAGCGGAGTTGTTGTACGAATATACATCCGGGTACCCATACCTGGTATCCAGGCTGTGTAAATTTTTAGATGAACGTATTGCCGGGAGCAAAGAGTTTCCAGATAAAAATGACGCCTGGACAGAAAAAGGTTTTTTTGAAGCGGAGAAAATGCTTGTAAAGGAAAATAATCCGTTATATCAGTCTCTGATAGATAAACTGTATTCTTATCCGGAGCTTAAAACCGTGCTTTATGAACTGTTATTTAATGGAAAGTCTATTCCATATATATCAACAAACAGTTATATTGAAACAGCAGCTATGTTCGGTTTTATCAGAAATGTAAATGATACGGTAGTTATTTCTAATCGTATATTTGAAACGGTACTTTATAATTTCTTTATTTCAGAAGAGTTTGTCGGAAATAAAATCTATGATGCTGGTGTTCAGGAAAGAAATTATTTTATTAGTGGCGGTCATTTGAATGTACGTAAAATATTGGAAAAATTTATAGAGACATTTGATTATCTGTATGGCGACAGGGATGAAACTTTTCTGGAGGATGTCGGAAGACGCTATTTTTTGTTATTTTTAAAGCCCATTATTAATGGTATCGGAAATTATAGCATAGAACCTGAAACAAGAAACAGGGAACGTATGGACGTGGTTATTTATTATCATGGAGAACAACATATTATAGAAATGAAGGTCTGGCGCGGCAATGCTTATAATGAACGAGGTGAGAAACAGTTATCAGATTACCTGGATTATTTTCATTTGAAGAAGGGATATATGCTTAGCTTTAATTTTAATAAGAAAAAAGAAATTGGCGTCAGAGAAATTTTTCTTGGGGATAAAGTTTTAATTGAGGCAGTTGTGTAAAGAAAATACGTATACAAAAATTTGTCAATCCCAATCCGTTTTGACGGCGGTTGAATGAAATGGATTGGTGGATTGGGATTGACAACCGGAGTGTGGATGTGGTATTTTATAGATATGGATAGATCTATACGACAAACCATAGTTTTTCCAATAGATTTATACGAAAATTTCAATCATTTATCACAAAACACTTTTTTTGAAAGGAACCATATATAATATGGACAAAAACCAGCTTACGTATCATGAACAGGTTAAAGTAGACAATACCTTGCGTATGCGAGAAATTTTAAAAACGATGCCGGACTTTGCCAGGGATTATTTTCGCGCTATTGAGCCGACCACATCCACACGTACCAGAATTTCCTATGCATATGATATCCGTGTATTCTTTCAGTTTTTGCTGGAGGAAAATCCGGCTTTGCGCGGTAAGGAAATGACGGATATTTCGCTGGATATTCTCGATAAGATCAAACCGGTCGATATCGAGGAATATCTGGAGTATTTAAAGGTTTATCAGTCTGAGGACGGTCTGAAAACGAACGGGGAACGTGCGTTAAAGCGAAAAATGGTGGCTCTGCGCGGATTTTACGCATACTTTTTTAAGCGTGAAATGATAAAGACGAACCCGACGGTGCTCGTGGATATGCCGAAAATCCATGATAAAGCGATTGTGCGCCTGGATTCGGACGAAACGGCTTCACTTCTTGACTATATCGAACATGCAGGCGATTCACTGTCCGGTCAGAAAAAAGCTTACTGGGAAAAAACAAAGCTGCGGGATCTCGCTCTGGTCACCCTGCTTCTCGGAACCGGCATCCGTGTGTCTGAGTGCGTCGGCCTGGATATCGGCGATGTCGACTTTAAAAATAACGGTATCAAGGTTGTCCGCAAAGGCGGCAATGAAATGGTTGTCTATTTCGGTGATGAAGTTGAAAAGGCTCTGCGGGATTATCTGGAGGAACGTCTTGGTATCACGCCGGTTGCAGGCAATGAAAATGCGTTGTTTCTCTCCACGCAGCGGAAACGGATCGGCGTGCAGGCAGTTGAAAATCTCGTAAAAAAATATGCGCGGGAAATCACCACTACAAAAAAAATTACGCCGCATAAGCTTCGCAGTACCTATGGCACCAGTCTGTATCAGGAAACAAACGATATCTACCTGGTAGCGGATGTCCTCGGACACAAGGATGTAAATACCACGAAAAAGCATTATGCGGCGATGGATGACGCCCGCAGGCGAAGCGCTGCTTCTGCTGTGCATCTGCGGGAATTGTAGACGTAATTACATTATGTAAACTTATAAGCTATTTGACAGCGGAACCGGATACCTGGAGATATGAATCTCATGCGATCGTACGGTTCCGCCGCAATTTGCAGACTAATTTTCCAGAATAATCGTAAACGGTCCGTCATTTACCAGCGCCACCTTCATATCGGCTCCAAAGGAGCCGGTTTCTACGATCGGCACTTGCCTGCGGCATTCCGCTACGATATAATCATACAACTCTTCGGCCATCTTTGGCTCTCCTGCCTCGATAAAGCTTGGTCGGTTGCCCTTTTTGCAGTTTGCATAGAGGGTAAACTGAGATACCAGCAGAAGGCTTCCATCCACATCCTTTAGGGAAAGATTTGTTTTTCCGTTTTCATCCTCAAAAATGCGAAGCCCGATCATTTTTTTGATCAGGGCGTCGGCATTCTCGCGGGTATCCTCTCTTCCGGCACCGATCAGCACCAGAAAGCCCTTCCGGATCGCGCCGATCACCTGTCCGTCGACGGTCACGGAGCATTCCGTTACACGTTGAATTACAAATTTCATTTATTTCATGTCCTTTTTTACAGATATGTTCCTACTTTGCGTTAAGCGCTTCGCGCTCTTCAATAAACTGGCGCAGAATCTCTACCGTACCGTCAATGCCAAGAATACTGCTGTTGATGCAGAGGTCGTAGCTTGCGATATCGCCCCAGCGTTTATTTGTATAATAATTATAATAGCTTGCGCGCTGTTTATCGGTTTTTGTGATGACGTCTTTCGCCTTCGCGTCGGTAAAATTGTATTTATCTGCAATTCTGCGGATACGTTTATCCATGCTGCCATAGATAAATACGGAAATGCGGTTCGGATAATCGTCCAGTGCATAGTCTGCGCAGCGTCCAACCATCACGCAGGGACCCTCGTCTGCAATTTTCTTGATCGCATTGAACTGTGCAAGAAATACCTTGTGGTTGATCGGCATCCCTGAAAGTGCGGCTGACGCGTAACCCATGGAATAGGTGTCCATAACAAGAGAATACAAAAAGCTGTTTGTCGGTTTCTCGTCGTGATTTTCAAATAATTCCTGGCAGATGCCGCTCTCCTTTGCAGCACGATCCAGAAGCTCATTGTCGTAACATTTTATACCAAGGCGCCCGGCGAGCTTCTGCCCGATCTCTCTTCCGCCGCTTCCATATTGTCTTCCGATTGTGATAACTGATTTACATGCCATAAAAATCCTCCTTTCTTTACACGAGCAGACACTTTCGCGCCGCCGCGTAACCCCCAAAACTAGTACTTGGCTATATTATACAACTAAATATAGAAAATGTACACAAGTTTTATGAAAAATTACATTCCGGCGCGCAATTTTACAAGAAGCTCCTCAAAATATGGCGGCAGCGGCGCAGAAAACTCCATATACTCACCGGTGCGCGGGTGAACGAAGCCGATTACCTGTGCGTGCAAAGTCTGTCCCTGCAGACCGGGAACCGGGCATTTCGCCGGTCCGTACACGTCATCACCCAGGATAGGATGGTGAATGCTGCTCATGTGGACGCGGATCTGGTGCGTCCTGCCGGTTTCCAGCACGCATTCAATATAAGTAAACTTCCCGAATTGTTCCAGCACATAGTAATGTGTGACGGCAGGCTTACCGTTTTTCTCATTCACCGCCATTTTCTTGCGCTCCGTCGGATGGCGTCCGATCGGTGCATTTACGATGCCGTCCCCTGTCAGATTGCCGTGCACGATTGCACGGTATCGACGGGTGATGGAGTGCTCTTTAAGCTGTGCGGCGATCGCATTGTGTGCGAGATCGTTTTTGCAGACGATCAGAGAGCCGGTCGTGTTCTGATCTATGCGGTGGACGATGCCGGGACGCAGCACACCGTTGATGCCGGAGAGCTGGTCGCGGCAGTGATACATCAGCGCGTTTACAAGCGTCTGGCTGTAATGCCCGGCGCCCGGATGGACGACCATCCCCTTCGGCTTGTTGACGATCAGCAGATCATCATCCTCATAGAGAATATCAAGCGGGATATTCTCCGCCAGAATGTCCGGTTCCGTCTGTGCAGGAATATTCACGCAGACGACATCCCCGGCGGCAACCTTATAGCTTGCTTTTACCGGAACACCGTCTACGGATACGCGCTCTTCTTTTAATAATTTCTGCAGAAAAGAACGGGAGCCGGACAGCCTGTCGGAAAGATATTTATCGATCCGCACAGAGGCAGCATCCGGTTCCACAGTCAGGATTTGCTGTTCATCCATGAAAAATCCTCATTTCGGTAAATAATCAATAATAACACAAGAGATACGGTGACATAGCAGTCCGCCACGTTAAACACCGGAAAATTGATAAGGCTGAAATAGAAAAAATCAACCACATAGCCGCGGAAAAGCCGGTCGATCGCGTTCCCGAACGCACCGGCAAGGAACACTGCGCTCAGTACCCGGAAGGCACGATATTTCGGCTCAAACGGTATTTTGTGCCAGAGAAACGCCACTGCGCCGGCGATCAGCAATGTGAAAAGCAGGAACAGCCAGCGCATACCGTCGAGCATTCCCCATGCCATGCCGGTGTTTTCCAGATAAGAAAGCTGAAAGACGCCGGGGATCAGAACAATATCTGCCGCCCCCTTCAGATACCGGACAGCAAGGTATTTGGTAAGCTGATCTGTGGCAAGCAGCACAAGAAACAGAACAAAAGCCGCAGAAACCTGTGATTTTTTTTCATCCCCCAATTTTCCCATCAGTCGTTTGTCTCCGTATACAGAATAAAGTTCACAGCTTCCAGGATCTCCTCGTCGGTCACGGTAGTATCAATAAAAGCTTTCCCGATTTTCTTTAAAAGAACAAATTTTACGCTGCCCTGATCCATTTTTTTATCAGATTTTGTGATGGTAAGGATCTCCTGCGGGTCAATATCCTCCACGGAAAACAGCAGGTCAAAGCCGACGTTCATATCGCGGATCTCATAAAATTCCTCGGTAGAGAGCAAACCGCGCTTAAAGGAAATGTAGGCGGCGGCAACACATCCGAGCGCCACGCACTGTCCATGGAGCAGATCTGGAGATTTCACCTTTTCAATCGCGTGACCGATGGTGTGGCCGAAATTTAAGAGCGCGCGCTCTCCTTTTTCGGTCGGGTCCTTTTCTACAACGGCCCGCTTGATCCTGCAGCTCTCCATCACCATCTCCTGCAGCGTATCCGCGTCGCGCTCTGCAATCTCACTGATGTGTTCGATCAGCCAGGTATAGTAAGCTGCGCTGCGGATCAGTCCATGCTTTAAGACCTCGCCCATGCCGCATGCAAACTGCTCCTCCGGGAGCGTGGAAAGCGTATGTGCGTTCATATAGACGAGCGACGGCTGATGGAACGCACCCACCATATTTTTGTAGCTGTCGAAATCGACGCCGGTCTTGCCGCCGATGCTGCTGTCTACCTGTGCGAGCAGCGTGGTCGGTACCTGTGCAAAGGCGATGCCGCGCAGATAGGTAGCCGCCGCAAAGCCGGTCAGATCGCCGACAACGCCGCCGCCGAGGGCGATCAGCATATCCCGGCGCTCAAAATGCTCCAGGATCAGCTTTTCGTAGAGGCTGCGCACGGTGTCCAGCGTTTTGCTCTGCTCTCCCGCCGGGAAAACAAACTGCGTCAGCGCGCGGCACTTTCCTTCAAGCGCTTTTATCACTTCCTGCAGATAAAGTCCTTCGACAGTCGTATCCGTGACAATGCATAGCTTGCGCCCGGAAATGCCGCAGTCGCTCTCCAGCACCTCAGCGAGACGCCCGAAATCGTGTTCGAAATAGATGGTGTAGCCGCCTGCGCGGTCCGTCTTTACCGTCAATGCGTTTTTCTGTTCTTTTTCCTGTGCCATAAAGGTATTCTCCCTTAGATATATTTTTGGATTTCTGCGATCAGACGCCCCTTCTTCGTGCTGGAGCGGACGCCCAGATAGCGGAAGCGTCCGAGACCGCGCGCGGAGATCACGTCATTTTCTTTTAGCTTACAGCCGTTTGAGGTAACGAGTCTGCCGTTGACGAACACCTTCCCGCCCTCGATCAGACCGACAAGGCTGCTCCTTGATGCTCCAAAGGCGAGCGCAAGCAGGCTGTCCAGCCGCACCGAGGCGACAGAACCCTGCAGAAGCTCGTATTTTGGCTCATATTCGATTTTTTCGAGCGGAACCTGCCGGACATCGACCGGAGTGTTCCGAACGCGTGTGAGGGCTCCTGAAAGAAAATCCGCCATCCGCTCCAGGCAGAAGATCCACGCCGTCCGGTCGTCAATAAGAATATCCCCGATAGTGCTCCTCTCGATGCCGGTGTTTAAGACCGCGCCGAGAAAATCACGGTGCGTAAGCTTTTCAGAGAATTTCTTATTCTGCAGCGTGACGCGCAGACAGGCGATCGGATAGGAAACAGCACCTTTCGCCTCCTCAAAATCCGCCATACAGCAATAAAGAGCATCAGGAATAAAAGCTAATATCTGACGCTCCGCCTGCTCATAGCCGCCAAATCCCACACATTTTACAAAGGAGAGGAATCTGGCGCTCTGATGATAGATATTCAATTCGTTTAAATTCAGAAAATCGGTATATGTGACGATATTTCTGCTGTCTGCCTTTTTTGCAAGCTCCAGCAGCCGCTTCTGAAATAATTCTTCCTCATGGTTCATAGCTTAATAAGTATAATTCATGGACGGTATATCAAAAGCACCGTTCAAAATGTCCTGCAGATCGCCCGATACATCTACCGCCGCCGGAGTAACAATAAAGATACAGTTGCTGACCTTCTGCAGATTTCCGCTGATCGCATAACAGGAACCGGATGTAAAATCGATGATGCGCTGCGCAAGGTCGAGATCGATCCCTTCTATGTTCAGAACCACTGTACAGTTCGCGAGCAACGTTTCCGTGATCTCTCTTGCATCCTCCATACTCTTCGGCTTCACAACGCAGACAGACATATCGTTTGAACTCTTCCTGGTGCGGATCGGAGAAACTTTTGATGTCCCGGAGGATACGGAAGGCTTCGTCTTTGGCTGCGCAGTGTTGACTGTTTTTGCAGTCGATTTGGTAAATTTGCGCATAACCGGTTCGTCGTCATCATCATCGAAATCGTCCAGCGGCTCTTCCCTGCCGGATTTACGGAAAAGACTTTTTTTCGGACGCGGCTCTTCGTATTCGTCCTCTTCACTATCCAGAAAATCGTCGTCATCGTAATCGTCGTCGTTCAGTTTCATTGCATTTAAAAACTTGTCTAAAATGCTCATACTATGTCCTCTCCCAAATTTATATTCAAAAGCGTGTCATTGGTAATTGCGCACACCGAATATTCCGGTGCCCACACGTACATGTGTCGCGCCCTCTTCAACGGCAACCTCATAATCATTTGTCATACCCATGCTGAGAATGCACATATCTACATTATCAATGTTTCCCGCCTTAATGTCAATAAATAAATTGTATAAATTTCGGAAATGAACCCGGTTGTCTTCGGGATTTTCCACAAAGGGGGCAATTGTCATAAGACCTTTTACACAAAGATTCGGGAATTTTGCAATCTCACGCACAAAATTCGCCGTCTCACCGGCGGTCAGACCAAATTTTGATTCCTCCTGCGCGATGTTTATTTCCACAAGCACCGGCATGATCCGGTCATGCTTTGCGGCTTCCTCCTGAATAGTCTCCGCCAGGCGCAGAGAATCGACGGAGTGAATCATACAGGCGCGCTCTATGATATATTTTACCTTGTTGCGCTGCAGATGACCGATCATATGGAAACGAAGGTTTTTCGGCAGCAACTCATATTTTTCTTTTAGTTCCTGCGGTTTATTTTCCCCGAAATCCAGAACGCCCTCCGGCAGCAGCTCCTCGATCATGGATACCGGTTTTGTCTTGCTCACGGCGATCAGTGTGACGTCCTGCGGATTTCTGCCCGCGCGGCGGCACGCTTCGTCGATTCTGCCGCGCACATATCTGTAATTTTCCGTTATCATGCTAATCTGCTCCTATTCTTCAAATGTGTCGTCCTTCACTGTGGAAGCATCCAGTGCGATCTGATCGTACTGTGCAAGCCCGTATGCGCTGTTGCTTTCCACAATGCAGTATTCCTGATTTTCGTCGAGAATTGTAATCTCACGGAAAATCGGATAGCCCTTATTAATATTGTAAACTCCTGTCAGTGTCTGGGTATCGGAAATCTGATAGCGCTTCGAAGAATCCTTCATCAGCACATAGTCCCCCTCCTCAAACAGCGAGGTATCTACATAATAATCGTTGTCAGTTTTATCGTAAACTGTGGCGGTGATGATGCGTACGACTGCCGAACCGTCCGTATCGTACGTCTCCTTGCGGAGCGTGATCTCGTTCTCTGTCTGCTCATTTTCCGTCACGTATTCCTTCGGGATCCGATAAAACACCTTCTCGGCAATCGCTGTGTTCGGGATCTTTAAGCCGCTCTGGCGGTTTAGCAAAAGCTCTATTTCCACAAAACGGTCCCCGGCGAAGCGGATTACGGAATTACTGATATCCAGTTTGCCGAAATAGTCGCCGTCATTTTGGATAATGCTGAAGTCAGCGTTGAATGCTGAACCGTCCTCCATAAAACGGAACCGGACCATATTTGAGTCAGCCAGCTCCATCGCCGTCTTTTTGTCAAGCGGAATGACAAGTGACCATTCCTCGCTGGTGATCAGCTTATAAACCACATCGCCAGCCTTCACCGTCTCGTTCATACGCAGATTTTCTCTTGTATAATTCTTCCTGCTGAACATATCAAGCGTAATATCATCGACTGTCAGATCTTCCATGCCGTCAGTGGAATAAACTACGATCCCGTCCTTCTCCGAGGGTATCAGATTCAGCCCGGCGCTGATGCCCTGCTCCGTGGAATCGAGTACCTTTCTCGAAAGCAGCTCGATCATCGCTGTCTGGGCGTCCGCCTTGAAATTGTATACATCTGAATACGAGATGGATGAATAATTGCCGGCAAAATTGGAGGCGATGCTCCGCAGGCTGGAATAGCTGCTGTCGTCCAGCTCGGTAAGATCCTCTCCCGTTGTGGCGGCGGCCAGATCCATGGTTCCGATGGAATAAACGCCGCTTCCCATACCGACCTTGCTTCCCTCGCGGACATAATAGTGGATCGGTCCCGCCTCACTGCAGGTGACAAGCTGCTCGCTTTTGAGCGCGATCGCCGTATAGCGGTAATTGCCGGAGAGAGAACCTGCCGTGACCTCATAGGCGATAATCTGATCGTTTGTGAGATACATGATCAGGTAGATCAGAAGATATACGAAAACAATGCCGAAGGTGATCGTACCGATATTCAGTATGGAATGCTGATGAAGCTTTACCACTTTTTTCTGTTCACGGTTTCGTTTTATTGCCATAGATACTCCTTATCGTGGACTTTTCCCATAAATTCAAAATGCCGGACAAAAAGATTCATCCGGCATAAATCCTGTTATGTAAAAATGAATTAAAGAGAAACGATCACCTTGCTCTGCATGTTTTCCGGAAGTTCATGTGCATCCTGAGAAATACTGATGATGAAAGTAATCTGATATTTTTCTCCAAGCGCTTCCAGACTGTCAAGCATGGGGGCAACGTCCGCGTCCTCCAGACTTGCGATCTTCAGGAAGCTGTCCAGATAAACCTGCTCCAGATCGTGATCCTGCGAAATGATCCCGCAGACAAATCCCAGAAATGCATCCGGACTTGTCAGCATAAATTCTGATGTATCAATCAGACGGACTCTGTTATTCAGCTCGTACATATGCTGTGAGCTCTTGTCCAAATAAACGATATTACCGTGTACAGATTTGATTTCCGTATTTACTTTTTCAAGTAAATGTTTGGTTTTGCCCTTTCCTTTATTCCCCGCTATGATCTGTATCATTGTAATCTCCTCCTTAAGTTTCGTATATGTACAATTATAATGCACGGTTTCATAAATTACAACTACTTTTTGTTGATAATTGACAACAACTCATTCATTTCTTCATAAAGGTCGTCCTTGGTGTCCGATTTCATAATGACGCTGAAATAGGAGTTGCCATAGGCGTCCTTTGAGAGAAGCGACAGGCAGGCGCCCGCCTCATCCGTTGTACCGGTCTTGCCGCCAAACACCGTCACGCCGTCCGGCGCCGACGCCTCGCCGGTAAAATAATAGCTTGTCGCGTACCAGGTACGCTCATACTGCTCCCCGTCCCCCGCGGTATAGGTGACGGTATAATTCTGCTTGCTGATCGCATCCTGGAATACGTCATATTTGAGCGCTTCCTGGAACATCAGATAGATATCATACGGCGTCGTGTAATGATTTTCATCCTGCAGGCCGTGGGCGTTCATAAAGTGTGTGTTGGTCGCGCCGATCTCGGCTGCCTCCGCATTCATCATCGCAACAAAATTTTCAATGCTGCCGCCCACATGGTAGGCGATCGCGTTTCCGGCATCATTTCCGGAGGCGATCAGAAGACCGTAAAGAAGCTGCCGCAGGGTGTACTGGTCGCCATACTCCAGATAGCACACCGAGGATTCCGGATCGATATCAAGCGCTATCTCATCAATGGTGATCACATCGTCCAGATTGCCGTATTTGAGCGCCACAAGCGCCGTCATGATCTTCGTCAGACTGGCAGGATACAGACGCTCATGAACATTCTTGGCAAACAGCACATTGCCCGCCGACAGATCCATCATCGCGCCGGCCTCGGCATATTCCAGGCTGATCCCGTCGAAGGAAACGTCGGACGCCGTGACACAAAGACCGTCGGTAAACGGAACCGCGCGATTCTCTGCGGCTGATTCGGTGCGGACACCAAATATATTATCCGTGATCTGATATGGATTGACAATAGTGATCTCGTGCGAACGGAAAAAGATCCAAAACACGAGAATGCCGATAAGAATAACAATAGCGATGCCAAGTATCAGCAGCAATATGGAATTGCGGCGCTGCGCTCTCCGCGCTCTCTGAAGCGCCTTTTGGCTTCCCCGCCGGGAATTATCGGTACATCTCACGCCACTCCAGCTCCCCTCTGTCCAGGGACTTGATGAGCATCTCCGCAGTCGCAAGATTTGTCGCAAGCGGAACATTGTACGTGTCACAGAGACGGACCACATTCTTAATGTCCGGCTCATGCGACTTCGGGCGCAGCGGATCGCGCAGGAAAATCACCATATCCATCTGATTCTGCTCGATCTGCGCCGCCATCTGCTGGACACCGCCGAGATGTCCGGCAAGATACTTTGTGATGTTCAGCCCGGTGACGTCCTCAACGAGACGACCGGTGGTATTGGTCGCGTACAGCGTATTTTTCCCGAGGATCCCCCGGTATGCAATGCAGAAATTCTGCATCAGTCCTTTTTTTGAATCATGTGCAATTAATCCGATGTTCATATAAAACCGCCTCCTTCTTTTTGCAACACATCAATATTTTTTTACCTGCAACCCCACATTCAGCACCAGCCCGATACCGATAAAAAGTGTCATCAGCGAGGTCAGACCGTAGCTGACAAACGGCAGCGGCAGCCCCGTGTTCGGCATAAGACCGGTTGCAACACAAATATTCATGATGCTCTGTATGCCGATCAGCGCCCCCATGCCGCAGCAAAGTATCGTACCTGAAAATTCTCGCGCATTGCGTCCGATCCAGATACATTCCAGAACGATCAGAATCTCTAATAAAATAACAACACAGCAGCCGAGGAAGCCAAGCTCCTCCCCGACAACGGCAAAGATAAAGTCTGTCTGCGCCTCGGCAAGGAAATCCCCGTTTTTGACGGATTCCACCGCCGTCGTCTCCAGGCCTTTTCCATAGAGCTGGCCGGAGCCGATCGCCATAATGGAGGTGAGCTGCTGACGTGCTTCATCCGGATATTGATCCGGGTAAAGCCAGGCAAGCACACGAATGAGCTGATACTCCAGAACCAGCGACTGTCCGGGCTGAAGGACGATCCCGACAAGGATCGCCGCCACCGGAGCCATGAGCACCAGGATTCCGGCAATGACCTTATAACTTAATCCCGCAACAAAATAAATAACACAGAATAAAACCAGTGTCAAGAGACAAGTGGAAAGGTTTGGCTGCTGCTGGATCATGACAGCCGGTATCGCCACAATAATTACAGAAAAAATGATTACTTTAAAGCTGCTCAGATCGTCCTGGTGCTTTGAAAAAAACTGCGCGTAAAACATGATCAGAAAGATTTTCATAAGGTCGGCCGGCTGCATTGTAATGCCGGCGATGTTCAGCCAGCGGGTAGCGCCGCCGCCGGAGGAGCCGACGACAAGGACCGCCGCCAGCAGTCCAAGACCGATCGCGTAGAAAATCCAATAGAACCGCAGCAGCCAGACGTAGTCGATCAGCGATACGACCACCATGATGACCAGTCCGCCGATCAGACCGACAATCTGCCGGTCCTGCAGCGACTTGTCGGCGCTGCCGATGACCAGGATGCCGATGATGGAGAGCAGTGTTGTCCAAAGCACTAATCTGAATTTATAATCCCTTAATTTGTATTGTTTTAACATGTTCTGCCCCTTGCTTTGTCTCGTTTATCAGTTGTATCTGTACATTCAGGCGGGTGTGCTCCGCACTTATATACCTTCGTATGACGGCGCGCAGCTCCCGTTTCATCTGCGTCAGTACCTCCGGGCTTACCTGCAGCTTTTCGGAAAGCAGCATATGCTCAAGCCGGTCTCTGGCAATGGTACAAGAAGTCCTGTTTGTACGCATGGAAACACCCTCCTAACCCTTCCGGAAAAAGTCTTTCATTTTCTGGAAGAAGGAGCTTCCTTTGGAAAAATCGGGAATTTCCACCGGTTCTCCCAAAATCCGTCTCGCCACATTGAAAAATGCCTGTCCCGAGGGCGTGTCGGTGCCGGCAAGCGGCTCCCCCTGATTCGTGGACACCACGATGTTTGTGTCGTCCGGTACTGCGCCGATCAGCGGCATCGCAAGAATTTCGGAGACATCCTCCACCGACATCATATCGCCGCGGCTGATAAGATCCGGGCGAAGCCGGTTGATCAGCAGGTCGATCTGCTTCATGCCGCCCGCCTCTAAAAGGCCGATGATGCGGTCTGCGTCGCGGATCGCGGAAACCTCCGGCGTCGTCACGACGATCGCGCGGTCTGCACCCGCTACGGCATTTCGGAATCCCTGCTCGATTCCCGCCGGACAATCCAGCAGGATATAGTCAAACTGCTGCCGCAGGTCGTCCGTCAGCTTTTCCATCTGCTCCGGCGTGACGGCGGATTTGTCGCGCGTCTGCGCCGCCGGAAGCAGAAACAGGTTCTGATAATGCTTGTCGCGGATCAGCGCCTGCTTTAAGCGGCAGTTTCCCTCGACGACGTCCACCAGATTGTATACGATCCGGTTTTCCAGTCCCATCACCACATCCAGATTCCGAAGTCCGATATCCGTGTCCACCAGAACCGTCTTTTTGCCAAGCTTTGCCAGTCCGGTACCGATATTGGCGGTGGCTGTCGTTTTTCCGACGCCTCCCTTACCGGATGTCACTACAATTACTTCACTCATTTTTTTCTTCCTCCACACAGCATAATCCGGGCATTTCCCTGCTTATCCTATGTTTTACTGTACGCAGACGGACGTATCAGCCGTCTTTTGGCGCGTCCTCCTCCTGCGCGGCGGCGCCGAGCATATCCTCCAGCGTGCTGCGCACAAGGTTCTTTACAAAAATATGATTATCCTTTATGTAAGCTATTTTGGGGTCAAGCGCGTATTCCGCGCTGTCGGAGCGCTTTGTAATAGCGCTGCGCGCCATTTTGTCGGCGATCCTTATCTGGACCGGCTTCATCACAAGAGCGGCGACAAAGCAATCGCGATTGCCGGAGGCTCCGGCATAAACGCTGCCCCGGCAGGAGCCGAGCACAACGACGTTTCCCTTTGACACCACTGATGCGCCGGGATTGACATCGCCGAGAATAACAATGCTTGTCTCCGATTCTATCGTCTGCCCGCCGCGCAGGTTTCCGCGGTAAAACTGTCCTTCCCGCGCCTCCGCTTCACCGGCAAGCCGGATTGCATGCTCATAATACTGTGCTTCCTCCGGCCGCTCATCCACGATGCAGATCACATGGATGTGGGAATTCATGACGATCGCGTTTACCAGACGATCCTCCTGGTTCTTCGTCAGCACACGCCCCTGGAATGTCACCGCCATCCTGGCGTCTTTAAAAAAGTTATCTGCCTCTTTAAATTTTGCGGCGACCGCCTCCGTAAGCTCGGCAAACGGGAGATCGGCATCCAGACGCACAACCAGTCCATATTTATTGCTTTTGATTATTACCGGACTATTTTTCATCGCTACACCACTCTTTTTTGCTTAGTCAGTTCTTGCGCCGCTGATCGCGCCGTTGTAGGAGGCGTGACCGGTAATCAGTTCATCTTTATCTTTAAGATTGAAGATGTACTGTATCATATCTTTTGAAAGCAGCGCAGCCAGACCGGACGAATAACCGTTTGTGATACGGCAGGCGATCGCGATCTGCGGCTCGTCAAACGGCGCATAGCCGACGAACAGCGCGTGGCTCGGTACGCCCGTTTCCTCGGCGGTACCGGTCTTTCCTGCCATTTCAATACCAACATCCTGGATATACGTATTATTTTTTACCATCTGATTCATGCCGGTCTTGATCGCGTTCCAGAGATAATCGTCTGCTTCCACATAACCGTGAATTGTCGGATTTTGTTCCAGAACAGTGCGCCCCTCGGAATCGGTAATCTTATCCAGCAGCGTCAGATCGTAGCAGGTGCCGCCGTTGGCGATCGTTGCCACGTATCTTGCAAGCTGTATGGTCGCATAGGCGTGGCGTCCCTGTCCCATTGCGGAGGGAGCCATCGCGTTATCAGAGATCTGCGGAGTGCTCTCATCCATCTCAATGCCGGTCTCATCGCCGAGGCCGAACATTTCGGCATACTTTGTGAGCTTTGCGATACCGGTGGCGTCGTCCTTATTCCCGTCTGCATCGCCCACGTCGCCCAGGCGCAGACCGATGGTGTTGAAGTAATAGTTGCAGGATTCCTGCAGCGCCGTCGAGAGCGTCAGCGCTCCATGATACCCCGGATAGATCCAGCAGTTGATCGGCGGGTCGACATCCTCAAATTTACCGGTACAGTTAACCGCCTCATCCACGCCGATCACGCCCTCCATGACACCTGCAACGCTTGTTACCATTTTAAAGGTAGAACCGGGCGCTGTCAATTCCTGTGTTGCTTTGTTATAGAACGGGCTGGAGGCGTCAGATACCAGCTCCTCAAAATATTCCTCATCCATATCGTTTGCAAGCCGGTTGTTATCGTAGCCCGGATAGGTAACGACCGCCAGCGCATTGCCGTTGTTCGGATCCACCACCACAAGCGAGCCGGAGC
Source organism: uncultured Marvinbryantia sp. (assembly GCF_905201705.1). Lineage (GTDB taxonomy): Bacteria > Bacillota > Clostridia > Lachnospirales > Lachnospiraceae > Marvinbryantia. The sequence goes on along the minus strand of NZ_CAJKOX010000015.1, from coordinate 63,334 downwards.
ACGGCGCCACCGCAAATTTGGAAGGCGGGATTTCCAGATAATACACCTTCTCGCGGATGAAATCATAGGCTGAAACGCTGCCGTCCTGCAGACCGCTGTATGCCGCCTCGTCCATCTCCAGAACGCCCTGGTCAAACAGCAGACGGCAGAGCGTCTGCGGGCTTAACGTGTCATCCTCCACCATGTAGCGGTAGACGGTTCTGCTGAAGGCACGGTCGTCGGCGATATATTCCTCCAGATAAGCGCAGAGGTTTGTAAAAATCTCGTCCGAATCCCAGAATTCGCTCTCCTCCATGATGCCGGAAACGTCCAGCCAGTCCTTTGAGATCGCATAAGTCAGATATTCCTTTAAGCTGATGCTCTCGTCGTTTGTCCAGGCGATATAGGTGTCGTCCGTTTTGTCGATCGAATCTGTTTTTAAGATGCCAAGCTCCGGCAGCGTTGTATCCACAAGGTAGGACATGTAGACCTGCATCGGCGTATCCAGTTCGCTGTACGGGCGCGGCGAATCAGAGAGAAGCTCGGCGAGCAGATCGTCGAAAATCTCTTCTTCCCGTTTTTGGAGCATCTGGTAAACCTGCTGCTCCAGCTCCGTCGCCTCGCCGGATTCCATATGGGAGACGCTCAGTATATTATTTTCAAAAAGCGCATAGTACAGGTCGTATACCGGAATAACAATATCATCCGTGCTGACCGACTCGTTATCAAATTCTTTTAGATCCAATGTTTTATCATAAATGATACCGGCAATATACTGCTCCAGCAGATGATACGCCGCCTCCTGGTAATCGGATTTGATCGTGAGATACAGATCATTTCCCGCCTGCGGCTCTACAGCAGAATCTTCCTGCAGCACCTTTCCGAGGTTGTTTACATAAACCACCTGCTTGCCGTCGGTGCCCTGAAGCTGCGTCTCAAAATACGCCTCCAGGCCAACCTTCCCGACAATATCATTGATATCGTATACCTCCCTGCCAAGCTCCTCGTTGAGGGACTCGATCTCCTCCGCGGAAATCTGTCCGGTATAGCCGATGATATTGGAATAATACGGACTGTTGTTGTACACACGGATAGAGCTTTCAATCACATCCACACCGACATAATAGCCCTTGCTCTCCATCAGACTGGACATCGACTGTTCGGAAATGTCGCGCGCAATCGTGGTGGAGACATATTTCTGGTAGCTGTTCTGGTTGATCGCACTGCGCATCGCGATCATTTTCAACTGGTCCTCTTTGGAAATGTTCTGCACAAGCCCGTATTCCGCCAGCAGCTCCGCCGGGTAATCCGCCAGCGTGGTGACGCCGTACATGTCTTTGCCGCCAAGCTGCGCGATCAGCTCATCCGCCGTCACTGCAGCCTCCTCAGACGTCAGCACCAGCGTGGAATCGACCTCCTCATCCTCCGGCATGGTGGTGTACGGCTTTCCGTAAGCGTCCGCCTTAAAGCGCAACAGGTTGTAGCCGCTCTTTGTAAAGGAATATTCTCCCGCATCGTCAAGCTCAACGGCAAAATCACCGGTATAGACATCGTCGCCGTTTGCGTATAAAATCTGCATGATCTGGTAGAGATAACCGTTGATCGTCAGATTGCGCACGTCGCTCGCATACAGGTATTCCTCGGTATTCGTATCAGGATCGCGGTAATTCCTGCCCTCGTAGCTGCCGACGTCCTGGAACGTCACCTCATACGCAAGCTTATTGTATGCGATCAGCTTGCCGTCACTGTCATAGATACAGCCGCGCGTGCTCGGAATCGTCGTTTCCTTGCGGATCTGCGTGGTGAAGCTCTCCTGGTAGGTCTCGCCGTTGACGATCTGCAGGTCAAACAGCCTGCGCACCAGCACACATGCGAGCACCACAAACAGGACACTGAGAATCAGCAATCTGGAATTTAATAATGTTGCAACTCTTTTTCGAAAACGTTTAAACAAAACTGCCTACACTCCTTTTGTCCATTTTTTCTAGTTTCTGGTTCAGCAGCAGGAAAATGCGGTAGCAAATAATCGTAAGAAGGATCGTATAAATCATTTCCGGCAGGATAATGCGCCGGATGTAGTAAAACAGGTCTATCCTGCCGCGCAGGAGAAATTTTGTAATGTAAAAGAGACAGCCATACACAAAATCGCCTGCCGCAGTTAAAAGCACGGGCATCTTGATGTCCTCGTCATAAAAAATATGATAGCAGTAACCGCTGAAATATCCGATAAACATATAGACGAAGGCGCGCAGCCCGACAAACAGATCCGGCAGCATAAGATCGGTAAGAAGTCCGCACACAAAGCCCAGGAGCAGCCCGGAGCGCTTCCCGCGCATCAGACCGAAGGAAACCGTAAAAACGATCATCAGATTCGGCGTGATGGAGGCGATGGAGATCGCCGGGAGCAGCGAGCACTGCAGCAGCAGGCAGACCAGCATGGTGGCAAACAGAATCAGCTTTGTTCTCATTGCACTGCCCTCCTATTCTGCGGTCTGCTTTAAATTCTTGATGACGAGCACTTCCTTGATCGACTTAAAATCGACGACCGGTGAGATATAGCCGGAGCGCGTCAGATTATTGGAGTCGGTATGGATCTCGCTGATATAACCGATCAGAATGCCCGGAAGGAACTTGTCGCTGATGTTGGACGTCACGACCGTATCCCCGACCTTCGCCTTGGAATCCGGGTCGTTCAGCTTTACGAGATTTACCCGGCCTTCATCAATCAGCGAGAGGTCGCCTGCGATGATACAGGTGTCGTGTGTCTCGGAGATCTCCGCGCTCACATTGCTGTAATCGTCGATGATCGCGCGCACCCTTGCGTAATTCGGACCGACCTCCGTGATGATGCCGGCAAGCCCGGCTCCTGCGATAACGTTCATATCGACCGCAATCCCGTCGTTCGCACCTTTGTCGATCGTGAACATACTGAACCAGTTCCCGGCATTCTCTCTGGAGATCACGCGGGCGCCGACCTTTTCATAGCTCTCGTACTTGTGGTCGAGGGCGTAGAGGTCACGCAGACTGTTCAGCTCCTCGCGGTCCTGCAAAAGCTGCGTGTTTTCCACGGTAAGCTCGTCCACCTGTGCCTGCAGTTTCTCGTTTTCCGCCGCCAGGTTCAGATTATCCTCAAAATAATCCATCCTGTCGGAAAGCCAGCCGCCCACCTGATTGACGCCGGACTGCAGCGGCGTCAGTACGTATCCTGCCGCGTAGTTGAGCGGATTAACCGAAAAGTCAAGCACAAAGCTCAGTATAATGATGATGCCGCTGACAATCGAAAGAATAAACAGCAGCGTTTTACTCTTTATGTGATGGTTCTTCATAGCTACCTCTGTGTTGTAAGTATTTTATATCGTCGTTCCGGTCAGATCCTTCAGTGAAAACGTACACTCTGAAAGCTCCGGATGGTTCATGATCGTCTGTATGCCGTGCAGGGTGGTAAGCCCCGGTTCACGCACCATGGAAATCGGGATATTAAGCTCATGACGCATATAGTCGGACAGATTTGGAATCAATGAGGTACCGCCCGTAAGACAGAGCCCCGCTTCCAGAATGTCGTGATGAAACTGCGGCGGGAGCCGGTCTATGATTCCGCGAAGCTCATCGGTGATTGTTTTTATTGTACCGGCAATGGCACGGCTGACTGCCATGGATGTGATTTCTGCGCTGACAGGAACTCCGGAAATGGTGCTGATCCCGAATACCGTGAGGGAATCCGCCGGGCCGTCGATCATATAGGAAAGCCGGTTTTTCAGAACCGCCGCCGTTTTCATGCCGATGTTCAGGTGATACATTCGCCGCACCATGGTAGAGATATCTTCATCCAGCGTATGTCCGCCGATCGGGAGCGTTTTGCTGAGCAGGATTTTTCCGCCTGCCGCGACGGAAATCTCTGTCGTTCCGGCGCCAATGTTGACGAGCATACTCGCCCGCGGGGATTCTATGGAAACGCCGACGCCGATGGTGTCGGCAATGCCCTTGTCTACCAGATAAATTTTCCCGGCCCGGACAGTGCCGGTAAGTACATTATAATATGCGCGCTTCTCCACTGCCGAAATATCCCGCGGAACGGCGATATAAATGGCAGGTCGCCCGGACAGAAAACGATGGCTGCGCCGGATGAGGCGGGACAATACCACCTCGGCATTTTTCTGCTGGGCGATCACTCCGTGAACCATCGGGCATTCCGCCTGAACGTCCGCCGGAGTCTTTTCGTACATATCGTATGCGGCATCCCCGATGGCAAGTACCCTGCCGCCCCGGACCGCGATCATATTTTTTTCACAAACCGTAATGCGTTTTTTCCGGTCGCAGATCTTGATGGTGTCTGTACCAAGATCAATCCCAAGTGCATTGTGAAATAACATATTCATCCCTCGTAAACTATTTAATTATCCCCTCTTCACGGAAACTGAAATAACATCTGTCTCCGAGAATAATATGATCCATCAGCGGGATCCCCAGAAGCTTTCCCGTCTCACATAGCCGCATGGTAAGAAGTCTGTCCTCCGGGCTTGGCTGCGGATCGCCGCTCGGATGGTTGTGCAGCAGGATCACATAAACTGCACGGCATGCAAGCGCCTCCAGAAAAATTTCACGCGGCGAGACGCACGCCTGACTGACGGTGCCCATGGATATCATTTTTTCACTGAGCAGCTCTCCCTTGGTGTCAAAGTTTAAAAGAAAAACCTGCTCCTGCGCGAGATGGCGAAAATCCTCCATGTAATACCCGGCAATTGCCTGCGCGCTGTTGAAGGTGTTTCCCTCCGCGGCGGCTGTTTTTGCAATGCGGCGTGACAGCTCGGTGATACACTGGATCTGCACCGCCTTTACTTTGCCGACGCCCTTGATGCTGCGAAGACTGGCAGGGGAAAGATGATAAAGACCGAGAAGCCCGGGCTGCGTTTTGGAGCAGTTCAGAATTTCCCTGGCAAGCTCCACGCTGGTCGTCCCCTGTGCTCCCGTGCGCAGGATCACTGCAAGCAATTCTGCGTCTGTAAGCGAGGAAGCGCCCGATTTCAGACATTTTTCGTATGGACGTTCGTCGTCCGGTATCTGTTTCATTGTGGTATGATTCATAGCATATAAAGACTCTTTCCCGGCAGGAAAACAAATTATGCCTTATAATCATACCACATGATAGCACATTTTTAAAAAAAAGTATATACGTCAATTCCTTAAAAATTTGTGACCAACTCTTCAGCCATGCGGCAAATCACAGAAATGGCTGTCTCATGCTTGCATGTAAGCAGACGTTTCTGTGATTTGACATATGGCGTATAGCCAGCAACCACAGCCGTAAGCTGCGCAGCAGCGACGCCTTTGAAAAAGGCGGGCTGTGGTCTGCATGGCTGAAGAATTCCCCGGCTAGGCTATGAGGGGAGCACCATGCTACAGCCGACAATATTTTCGTACGATCGCCTCCGCGCATTTCATGCCGTCCACCGCCGCCGAGGTGATGCCTCCGGCGTATCCGGCGCCCTCCCCGCAGGGATAAAGCCCTTCGGCGCAGGGGGAGGTGAAGTTGTCGCCGCGCAATATCCGCACCGGTGAGGAGGTTCTGCTCTCCACTCCGGAAAACAGGGCATCGCCGCGCGCAAAGCCCCTGATCTTATGATCGAACAGCAGCACGCCCTCCTCCAGGGAGTCCGCAAGGAAAGCCGGAAGTCCTGCGCGCAGGTCGGCAAGCTGCCATTTTCCCTTAATGGCAGGCTCCACCTCGCCGAGACTGCTGCTCTTCTGCCGCTTCTGAAAGTCTGCAAAAAGCTGCACCGGCACGTTCCCCTCGCCTGCACGGTATGCAAAGCGCTCCAGATTTCTCTGAAACTGTACGCCGCCGAGCACGCCCTTCTCCGGGTAATCATCCGGTGTGACGGTGACGACGACCGCGCTGTTCGCGTTTCGGCTGTCACGCGCGCGGTAGCTCATGCCGTTGACGGCAAGCGATTCTTTTTCTGAGGAGGCATTGACAACGTATCCGCCGGGACACATGCAGAAGGAATACACACCTCTGCCGTTTTTCAGCTTACCGGTGAGCTTGTAGTCGGCGGCCGGAAGCTGCCCGGCGCCAAACCGCAAGCCATATTGGGAGAAATCAATCATCTCCTGCGGGTGCTCGATGCGCAGTCCGACCGCAAACGCCTTTGCCTGCATGGGAATCTGCTTTTTTTCCAGCAATGCAAAGGTGTCGCGGGCGCTGTGCCCGATCGCGAGGACGCACACGCTGCAGTCCAGCGTTTCCCTGCCGTTTACCGTGATGCCTGTGAGCCGGCCGCTTTTTACAGAAAAATCGGTGATCTGCTGACCAAAGCGCACCTCGCCGCCAAGTGATTCGATCTCCTGCCGGATATTTTTCACAACTGTGCGCAGGACGTCGGTTCCGATATGCGGTTTATTTACATAGAGGATGTCCGCATCGGCGCCCGCCTTCACAAAGGTTTCCAGGACAAAACGGTTTCTGCCGGCATGATCCTTTACAAGTGTGTTCAGCTTGCCGTCCGAGAAGGTTCCGGCTCCGCCCTCGCCGAACTGGACGTTCGAATTTTCTTTTAACGCTCCGGTTTTCCAGAAATTTTCTACTGTTTTGGTGCGGGTATCCACGTCCTCGCCACGCTCTAAAATAAGCGGGCGGTAGCCGCAGCGCGCCAGCAGAAGTCCGCAGAAAAGCCCGGCAGGTCCGCAGCCCGCGATTACCGGACGATCTGGCAGCGGCTCGCTTCCCGGCACCGGATACTGGTAGACAATATCCTCCGCAAGGGAAATATCAGCGCTCTTCTGTTTTTTCAACAGGACGTGCGCATCCATTGCCGTCTCAACATCCACGGTAAAAATATAACGGATATCCGGCTTTTTTCGGGCATCAACAGAGCGCTTACGGATGGTAAGCGACTTGATCTGCGCTGCAGAAATGTGCAGCGCTTTTGCCGACGCCTGCTTTAAATCCTGCTCCGTGTAAGTCACCGGGAGCTTTATCTGTGAAATACGAATTTTATTCATGTACGTTCCTTTCCAAAGTTTCATTCCTGCGAGCAGGACTGCCGGGCTGCTGCCGCCCTGCCTGCCGCAAAGCCGCTCGCCCACGCCCACTGGAGATTGTAGCCGCCGCAGATGCCGTCTACGTCAAGCAGCTCCCCGACAATATAAAGCCCCGGCATTTTCCGGGATTCCAGCGTCTGCGGATGTATTTCCGTACAGCATACGCCGCCCTGGCAGACCTGTGCCTGCTCAAAGGATCTGCTGCCGGATACAGTAAGCGTAAGCTGCTTGACGGTAGTTACCAGCCGGTGAAGATCCTTATCGCTTAACTTTGCTGCCTTTTCAGAGGGGTTGATTTTGGCAGCCTGCAAAAGAGGCGCGATCGCTTTTTTCGCAAAAACACCGGCAAGCAGGCTCTCAGCGCTGCATCCGTCCGGCTGCAGTGCTTTTCGGTTTGCTAAATGGTTAAACAATTCCTCAGCAGAAACAGAAGGGAGCAGGTCAAGCTGCACGGGGACGCTTTTTGTTTTTCCGCCAGTCACGCCCGGGCGCTCTGCAAGCGCGCGCACCGCGAAGCGGCTGAGCTGGAAAACGACGATGCCGGAGATACCGGTGTCCGTCCACTGCAGCTCTCCTTTTTCAGTGTGTCCCTCTAAGGTGACGGCCGCCTGCATTCGAAGTCCGGAAAGTTTTTTTATCCAGCTCTCACGGATAGTGAGCGGAACGAGCGCTTCCCGCGGCGTCACAAGTGAGTGACCGCACTTCTTTGCAAGCGCATAGCCGCTTCCGTCGGAACCGGTAGCAGGAGCCGCCTTAGAACCGGCGGCAAGGATCACCGCGTCCGCCTCATATGTCCACCCGGCGGTCCGCACACGGAAAAGCATGTTTTTTTCGATAGAGAGCACCTTCTCCGTACATTTCAGTTTTACACCGAGACGCTTTATCTCCAGCAGCAGCACTTCCAGCACGGAGGATGCCTGCCCGGTGACGGGATAAACGTAGCCGTCGCGCGCGATTGTCAGCAGCCCGATTTCCCGGAAAAAAGAGAGCGTATCAGAGACAGTGAATTGCTTAAGAACGTTCCCGACAAATTCGGCGTCCGCTCCGCGGTAGCATGTGCTCTCCTGCCGCAGATTGGTAAGATTGCAGCGGCCGCTTCCGGTGATGAGCAATTTTTTTCCAGGCTTTTCCATCCCCTCTAAAAGGGTAACCGAAGCCCCCTGCCGCGCCGCAGTGATCGCGGCAAGCATACCGGAGGCTCCGGCGCCGATCACGATTATTTTTTTCATAGTTCCTCCAGAGAAACAATGCCCTTCTCCACAAGGCGCTGCAGAGAGCGCAGAATGCCGAGCTTTGCGTGCTCCCAGGTAAGTCCGCCCTGGAAATAAGCGGCATACGGGGGTTTTAACGGTCCGTCGGCGCTCAGCTCGATCGAAGAACCCTGGATAAAAGCGCCGGCCGCCATGATAACGTCGCTGTCGTAGCCCGGCATCGCCCACGGCTCCGGCGTTACATAGCTGTCCACAGGAGCGGCAAACTGAATGCCTTCGCAGAAAGCAACCAGTCCCTCCGGCGTGCCGAATTCTACCGCCTGGATAATGTCATGGCGATCCTCCGTGCCGTTCGGCACAACCTTAAAGCCCAGGCGTTCGTAGATATTTGCGGCAAAGATCGCACCCTTGAGCGCGCCCGCCACTACGGTCGGCGCCAGAAAAAGTCCCTGGAAAAAATCGCGGTTTACGCCAAGCGACGCGCCCACCTCGCGTCCGAGACCGGGAGAGGTCAGGCGGTACGCCGCATTTTCGATACATTTTTTCGTGCCTGCAATGTAGCCGCCGATCGGCGCAAGCCCGCCGCCGGGGTTTTTGATCAGAGAGCCGACTACCATATCGGCTCCGAAATCGCTCGGTTCTTCCTCCTCAACAAATTCCCCGTAGCAATTATCCACCAGGATCAGAATGTCGGGATTGACGTTCTTCACAAACCGGATCGCCTCCGCGATCGCCTGCACGGAGAGCGTCGGGCGCGTCTGATAGCCCTTGGATCGCTGGATTTCCACCAGCTTTGTATTCGGCCGGATCGCCGCCCGGATGCCGTCAAAATCGAAGCTTCCGTCCGCGAGCAGATCCACCTGGCGGTAGCTGACGCCGTACTCAGCCAGCGAGCCATTTGAGGGGCGGATACCGATCACCTCCTCAAGCGTGTCGTAGGGTTTGCCGGAGATGGACAAAAGCTCGTCGCCGGGGCGCAGGTTTCCGGCGAGCGCCACGGCGAGCGCATGCGTTCCGCAGGTGATCTGTGCGCGCACAAGCGCCGCTTCGGTGTGGAACACGTTTGCGTAAACCTCTTCCAGGGTGTCGCGCCCGATATCGTTGTAGCCGTAGCCGGTACCGGACTGGAAGCATTCCGCGCTGACGCGGCACTTCTGCATGGCGCGCACTACCTTTAACTGATTATATTCCGCGGTTTTCTGTATTTTGGCAAACCGTGGAAGCAGCTCCTGCTCAATTTTCTGTCCGAAAGCGAATACCTGGCGGCTGATGCCAAGCTCCGCATACATTTCTTCTATTGCATTTTGTGACATAATGCTATTCCTCTCTGATGTTCTATAAAATCCAGCATATAGGCGAGGATCTCCCCGCTTCCGCCAAAATCCTCTTTTTGCAGCCAGATGACGTCGCGCTCACGCTTGAACCAGGTGATCTGGCGCTTCGCAAAATGACGCGTGTCGCGCTTCAGGCGGTAAACCGCTTCCTCATAGGTGCAGTTACCGTCCAGATAATCCAGCATTTCCTTATAGCCGAGTCCCTGCATGGAGACCATTTTGGCGGTGCAGCCGCGCGTTTTCAGGGCGCGTACCTCGTCCAGCAGACCATTTTCCAGCATTTCATCCACGCGCCGGTCGATCCGCGCATAAAGCGTCTGCCGGTTTTCGTTCAGCACGAAATAGGCGGCGTTGTAGGGGGATTCCTTATGCCGCTGCGCCTCGTTGTGCGCAGAGATAGGACTTCCGCTTTCATGATAAAATTCCAGGGCGCGGATCACGCGCTTTACATTGTTTGCGTGGATTTCCTGCGCCGCCTTTTCGTCCACGGAGACGAGCATCGCATGAAGATATTCGTTTCCCTTTTCTTTTGCAAGCAGCTCCAGCTCCCTGCGGTAGCTGCCATCGCCTTCATTCTGTGTAAAGTCAATGTCGTAAAGCACCGCCTGGATGTAAAAGCCGGTGCCGCCGACCAGAATCGGGATCTTCCCCTTTGCGTAAATCTGCTCCATATATTTTTTTGCAAGCTCCTGGAAACGGACAACGTGAAATTCCTCCTCCGGCTCCAGCTCGTCGATCAGATAATGCGGCACACCGTCCATCTCTTCGCGGGTGATTTTTGCCGATCCAATGTCCATGCCTCTGTACACCTGCATGGAATCTGCGGAAATGATCTCGCCGCCGACCGCCTTTGCCAGCGCAATGGACAGCGCCGTTTTGCCGACCGCCGTCGGACCGGTGAGGATCAGTAACGGTTTTTTTGTCATACTAAACAATCCTTTTAAACTTTTTCTCCAGGTCATATTTCGACATGGAGATGATGGTTGGTCTGCCGTGCGGGCAGTTGTAGGGATTTTCCAGAGTAAGCAGCTCGTCGATGAGCGCGTGGATCTCTGCCGTTGACAGACGTGAATTTCCCTTCACCGCCGCCTTGCAGGACATGGTCGCGATCTTGTCATCGATCGTTTCAATGCTGAGTGCATCCGTCTGCGCGGCAAGCCCGTCCAGCATTTCCAGAAACAGCTCCTTATCGGCAAGCCCGAACAGATTATCGGGAACGGCGCGCAGAGCATATTCACGCCCGCCGAATTCCTCGATCTCAAAGCCGATCTCGTTAAAGCGCTCCCGGTATTTCTCAAGCAGCGCCGCCTCCGCCATATTCAAGGTGAGGATGATCGGCGGATTTAAAATCTGCGAGGTAAATTCGCGGTTCGCCATAGATTTTTTCATGCGCTCGTAGAGAACCTTTTCGTGCGCCGCGTGCTGGTCGATCAGAAACAGCTTGTCCTGGAACTGTACGATCCAGTAAGTGTCAAACACCTGCCCAATGATGCGATGCTCTTTTACATGCTCCTTCGAGAGCAGCTTATCCTCGAAAAGGCTAATCTGTTCGCCTTTTAAGTCGGCGGGGGCAGATGGCTGCGGATTGAGCGCAGCTCTCTCCCACTCCGGGATATCCCCGGAGATTGCTTCCGCATTTTCAGGAGAATTTACCGGAGTCTCCGGTACCGGCGTTATCGTCGTTTCTGCCACAGCGGGCGCCGTCATTGCTGCCGGTACATCCGATACCGGCGCTGTCTCTGGCCGCGCAGAAAACCGGGGAACGAGCCTGGGAATTGTGCGCTCTGTCTGCAGTGTCTCCTGTCCCGTCTGCGGCGCCGGATCGGGCAGGGGACGCTCTGTCTTTGCTTCCGGTGAAGGCGGAACATTGTCTGCAGGCACATTTGTCGTATATGCCGGGCGCTCGCGCACCTGGGAGTCTGTCTGCTCCATTCTGCGCCGCATCGTCTCAAATGGCTCTGCCACGGGGATCCTGCCTTTCGGCTCTTCTTTTTTCTGAGGCTCATCCTTGCCGACACCCACCTGCACGATCATCTCCCGGTGGGAAAGCGCGCCGCGCACTGTTTCATAGACAAGCTGATACATGCGTTCATTTTCCGCGAAGCGCAGCTCCATTTTTGTCGGATGCACGTTGACATCCAGCAGATTTCCGTCAATCGTAAAGTGCAGTACCGTAAAAGGATATTTATGCTTCATCATAAACGTATGATAGGCGTCCTCGATCGCCTTTGCGATGATGCTGCTGCGGATATAACGCCCGTTTACAAAGTAATTTTCGTAGTTGCGGTTGCCTCTGGAGATCACCGGCTTTCCAATAAAACCGTTTATGCGGACAGAATCGTTTCCGGCGTCCACCTCGATCAGATTCGCCGCGATATCGCGCCCGTAGACATGATAAATGATATCCTTTAACTGATGATTCCCGGAGGTATGAAGCTTTGTCTGGTTGTTGGAGATAAACTTAAACGAAACCTCCGGGTGCGAGAGCGCGATATGCTCCACCATGTCGCTGATATAGCCCGCCTCGGTCTGCGCCGTTTTCAGAAATTTTTTCCGCGCCGGGGTATTGTAAAAGATGTTGCGCACCAGAAACGTCGTTCCGTCGGGTGCGCCGATCTCCTCCAGGCTTTTCTCTTTGCCGCCCTCGATCAGATAACGCACGCCGGTCAGACTATCCGCTGTTTTCGTGATCAGCTCCACCTGGCAGACCGCCGCGATGCTGGAGAGCGCCTCGCCGCGGAATCCAAGCGACGTGACATCCAGAAGATCGTCCGCCTTGCGGATCTTGCTGGTCGCGTGGCGCAGGAATGCAACCGGCACCTGCTTTGCCTTGATGCCGGAGCCGTTGTCAGTGATACGGATAAGGGAGATGCCGCCGTCCCGGATCTCCACCGTGACGGCGTTCGCGCCGGCATCGATCGCATTCTCCACCAGCTCCTTCACGATGGAAGCCGGGCGCTCGATCACCTCTCCGGCTGCTATTTTATCAATTGTCTGCTCATCGAGCACTGCAATTTCTCTCATAATGAATCATGCTCCATTTTCTTTTGTGGATCCCCTACCAGCGGTTCTTTAATCTGCTCTGCAGCCGGTTCAGCACATTCAGTGCCTCGATCGGCGTCAGGGTGGATATCTCGATCTCCTTTAGCTCGTTCAGAACGTCCTCGTCGCTTACCGTATCGAATAAGGTCATCTGGTCGAGATCGACCTGGTCATATTTTTTCTTTTTCGGCTTTGCAGTCTTTCCCTCGGTTTTCGCCTCGTGCACCGCTTCTGTGATATCGGCGTCGCTCAGCTCCTGTACCAGCTCCTTCGCGCGCTCGATGATGCTGTCCGGCACGCCTGCAAGCTTTGCCACCTGGATGCCGTAGCTCTTGTCCGCGCCGCCCCTTACGATCTTCCGCAGGAAAACAATGTCGTCGCCGCGCTCCTTGACGGCAATGCAGTAATTATTTACCGAGGACAGCTTGCCCTCCAGCTCTGTCAGCTCGTGATAGTGAGTGGCAAACAGCGTCTTTGCTCCGAGAAGCTTCGGATTGCTGATATGCTCCACTACTGCCCAGGCAATGCTCAGTCCGTCGAAGGTGCTGGTGCCGCGCCCGATCTCATCAAGCACGAGCAGACTGTCCGCCGTCGCGTTGCGCAGGATGTTTGCCACCTCTGTCATCTCCACCATAAAGGTACTCTGCCCGGAGGCGAGGTCGTCCGATGCGCCCACGCGTGTAAAGATACGGTCGACAATGCCGATCTTTGCATCCGACGCCGGCACGAACGATCCGATCTGCGCCATCAGCACGATCAGCGCCGTCTGGCGCATGTACGTGGATTTTCCCGCCATATTCGGCCCCGTGATAATGGAAATACGGTTTTTGTGGTTGTCCAGGAGCGTATCGTTTGCGATAAACATATCGTTCTTTATCATTTTTTCCACGACCGGATGACGTCCGTCATGGATTTGGATCAGCCCGCGGCCGTTCATCTTCGGGCAGACATAGTTATTCTGCTCGGCAACCAGCGCCAGCGACGTGAAAACGTCGATCCCGGCGATCGCCTTTGCCGTCTTCTGAATGCGGAGGATCTCTCCGGCAATCTTATCGCGCACCTCGCAGAACAACTCGTATTCCAGCGAAACGAGACGGTCCTCCGCCCCGAGGATGATATCCTCCAGCTCCTTCAGTTCCGGCGTGATATAGCGCTCGGCGTTCGCGAGCGTCTGCTTTCTTGTATAGTAATCCGGCACCAGATCCTTGTAGGAGTTTGTGACCTCCAGGTAATAGCCGAACACCCGGTTGTACTTGATCTTCATATTTTTGATGCCGGTCTTTTCGCGCTCCTTCGCCTCCAGATCGGCAAGCCAGGTTTTCCCTTCCGTCTTTGCCTGGCGCAGACGGTCCACCTCCTCGTGAAACCCGTCGCGGATCAGATTGCCGTCGCGAATAGAGATCGGCGGTTCCTCGATAATCGCGCGCTCCACCAGCTCACAGAGGTCCTCCAGCACGTCAATATCATCGCGCACATTGCAAAGAAGACTGCTCTTAAAATCGCCCATAATGTATTTGATGTGCGGCAGCATGGAAAGCGAGCTTTTAAACGCGATCAGATCGCGCGGATTAGCCGTCTGGTAGCTGATCTTGCTGATCAGACGCTCCAGGTCATACACCGGATTTAAGTATTCGCGGATCTCCTCACGCGCGATCGCATTCGCCTTCAGCTCTGCAACCGCCTCCTGGCGGCGCTCGATCTCGTCGATGTCGATGAGAGGCTGTTCGATAAAGCTGCGCAGCAGACGCGCGCCCATCGCCGTCTTTGTCTTGTCAAGTACCCAGAGCAGGGAGCCGCGCTTCTGCTTTTCACGCAGGGTTTCGCAAAGCTCCAGGTTGCGCCTGGTAGAACTGTCAAGCACCATATATTTCCCACTGGTGTAGGGCGTAAGCTTTGTCAGATTGCTGATGGACGTCTTCTGCGTTTCGATCAGATACTGCAAAAGCGCGCCTGCCGCGATCACACCGCAGTTAAAATCGCCAAGCCCCAGTCCGTCGAGGCTTTCCGTCCGGAAATGCTTTTTCAGCGCCTGTCGGCAGAGATCATCGTCAAAATACCAGTCCTCCAGCGTGTAGACGGCGATGCCGAGCCGCTCCTTTAAATCCTCCACATCGACGCCGCTCATCAGGAGCGCCTGCGTGCAGATGATCTCCTTTGGGGAAAATTTGAAAATTTCATCCGTAAGCTTGCGCGACGAATCCAGCTCCGTCACCAGATAGGCGCCCGTTGAGATATCGGCGATGGAAACGCCGAATTTATCCGCCATGCAGACGATGCACATCAGATAGTTGTTCCTCGTCTCGTCCAGGGCGAGGTTGTCTAAGTTTGTGCCAGGCGTGACGATGCGGATCACGTCGCGCTTTACAATACCCTTTGCCTGCTTCGGATCCTCCATCTGCTCACAGATCGCGACCTTATAGCCCTTTGAGACCAGCTTGTTTAAATAATTGTCCACGGCATGATAGGGGATGCCGCACATCGGCGCGCGCTCCTCCATCCCGCAGTTTTTGCCGGTCAGCGTGATTTCCAGTTCCTTTGACGCGACCAGCGCATCATCAAAAAACATCTCGTAAAAATCGCCGAGCCGGTAAAATAAGATACAGTCCGGATAATTTTTCTTCGTTTCCAGGTACTGCTGCATCATTGGTGTCACTTGTTCCACGTTAGTACCTCTCTCCTATATAGTAAAAGCCCTTGCATTCCAGAAGGCGCACATCCACGATCTGTCCGATCAGATCCGCACCGCCCGGAAAATGCACCAGCAGATTGTTTGAGAGCCTGCCGGTCACAAGGGAGGCGTCCTGGCTGTTGATTTCCTCGACCAGCACCGGCAGCGTCTGTCCGGTCAGTCTTTCCGCCATCTGCTTCGAGATGTCCTGCACAAGTGTGAGCAGGCGGTCAAAGCGCTCCTTTACAACCGCCTCCGGCACCTGGTTTTCCATGGCTGCGGCAGGCGTTCCGGTGCGTTTCGAGTAGATGAAGGTGAAAGCGCTGTCATAGCGCGCCCGGCGCACAACGTCGAGCGTCTCCTCGAAATCTTCTTCCGTCTCACCCGGAAATCCCACGATAATATCTGTCGTCAGAGAAATATCCGGGATTGCACGGCGCAGCTTTTCCACCAGGGCAAGGTACTGCTCTTTCGTGTATCTGCGGTTCATGATCTTTAAAATACGGCTGCTGCCTGATTGCAGCGGCAGGTGCATGTGGCGGCAGATCTTCTTCGACGACGCCATCACCTCGATCAGCTCGTCGGATAGATCCTTCGGGTGCGACGTCATAAAGCGGATGCGCTCAATGCCGTCGATTTTTTCTGCCTCTCTGAGAAGCTGCGCAAAGCTCATCGGCTCCGGCAGATTTTTTCCATAGGAGTTGACGTTCTGTCCGAGCAGCATCACCTCCACCACCCCATCGGCGGCAAGGCGCTCGATCTCGCGCAGGATTTCCCGCGGTTCGCGGCTGCGCTCCCGTCCGCGCACATACGGCACGATGCAGTAGCTGCAGAAATTGTTGCAGCCAAACATGATGTTTACCCCGGATTTGAAAGGATATTTTCGCTCCACCGGAAGGTTTTCCACGATTTTATCCGTGTCCTTCCAGACGTCGATGATCATGCCTTCCCCTTCCAGGCAGTTTGCAAGCAGCTCTGCGAATTTATAAATATTATGCGTGCCGAACACCAGGTCTACAAAGCGGTAGCTTTTGCGGATCTTCTCGACCACTGTCGGCTCCTGCATCATACAGCCGCAGAGCGCGATCAGCTTGTGCGGCTGCTTTTTCTTCATATTTCCGAGGACGCCAAGCCTGCCGTACACCTTTAAATTGGCATTTTCGCGCACCGTGCAGGTGTTGTAAATGACAAGATCCGCGTGTTCATCCTCTGTGATCTCATAGCCGACAAGCTCCAGGATCCCGGCAAGCTTTTCGCTGTCCCGGGCGTTCATCTGGCAGCCGAAGGTTTTTGTGCACGCCGTCGCCTGCCTGCCAAGCCTTTCGGAAAGCGACTGCACAAGCGCACGGCATTTTGCCATAAAGTAGTATTGTCTCTCCGGTTCTGCGGCAGGCGGTTCCTGTGTTAAATTTATTTCATCCAGATTGATTTTATTGTACATTCTTTTCTGATTTTCTGTCCCTTTCTAAACTGCAGTAAAGCTTTTTCCGTGCGTTCGTATCAACCGGTACATACACGCGGCTATGGGCGCACCTGTCCGTTTCCGTAGATAATATATTTCGTCGAGGTGAGCGCAAGAAGTCCCATCGGTCCACGCGCGTGAAGCTTCTGCGTGCTGATGCCGATCTCTGCGCCAAAGCCGAATTCAAAGCCGTCCGTGAAGCGCGTGGAAGCGTTGACATACACCGCTGCCGCATCGATCTCATTTAAAAAACGCTGTGCATTCGCATAATCCTGCGTGATGATCGCCTCGGAATGCCCTGTATTGTAGCGGTTGATGTGCGCGATTGCCTCATCGAGCGAAGAAACAGTCTTGATGGAGAGAATATAGTCGAGGTATTCCGTGCCCCAGTCCTCCTCCGTCGCCGCTTTTGCGTCGGATAACACCTGGCAGACCGGCGCGTCGCCGCGCAGCTCCACCTGTTTTTCATCAAGACGTGCTTTCAGGGCCGGAAGCAGCTTATCAAGAACGTGCTCATGCACGACAAGCGACTCGCAGGCGTTGCAGACGCCGATGCGCTGCGTTTTTGCGTTGAAAATGATATCGACCGCCATCGTAAGATCGGCGCTCTCATCCACGTAAATGTGGCAGTTGCCGGTGCCGGTCTCGATCACGGGAATCGTGCTGTTGTTTACCACCGCCCTGATCAGTCCTGCTCCGCCGCGCGGGATCAGCACATCCACGTATTCATTCAGCTTCATAAATGCGGCGGTCGTCTCGCGGTCGGTATCCTCAATGAGCTGGATCGCATCCGGCGTTACGCTGCAGGAGGCAAGCGCGTCACGGATGACCTGCACAATGGCGATATTCGAATGCAGCGCGTCGCTGCCGCCCTTTAAGATAACGGCGTTTCCCGCCTTAAAGCATAGCCCGAAGGCGTCCGCAGTTACGTTCGGGCGTGATTCGTAGATAATGCCGATCACGCCGAGCGGAACGCGCTGCTGCCCGATCAGCAGTCCGTTCGGGCGGCGTTTCATGCCGATGACCTCCCCGATGGGGTCATCCATCCCGGCGAGCTGCCGAAGCCCCTCCGCCATGCCTAAAATGCGCTCCGGCGTCAGGCGCAGGCGGTCGATCATGCCCGGCCGCATACCGTTCTCCTCGCCCTTTCTGATATCCTGTTCATTTGCTGCGAGCAGTATGTCAGTCTTTGCGATCAGCTCCTCCGCCGCCTTTAAAAGTGCGGCGTCCTTTGTCGTGCGTCCGAGCGTGCGCAGCGGCTGCTCTGCCGCCTTTGCCCGCATTCCAATCTCATTCAGTGAAAGCTTCATTGAAATACCTCCTTCTCGGTAATCAGTATTTGCGGCAGTCTGTCAAACGCGTCTGCCGGCACCTCCTCCATGATCTGAAAATCGAAGGCAAGTGCGATCGTCGGGTGGCTGGTGTGGGCGGCGAGGTAACGGTCGTAAAAGCCCTGTCCGTAGCCGCAGCGGTGCCGGTTTTTGTCAAATGCCACGCCCGGAACGATCAGAAGCGCCGTCTCATCGTGCGCCTCCTCCTGCGTGACCGGCTCCGGTATCTGATAATAGCCAGGAGCAAGGTCGTCGTAGGAAGAAATATAATAATAGCGCATCTCTCCCGGTCCCGTCACGCGCGGAGCCGCCGTCTTTTTGCCAAGCCTCCAGGCAGTTTCAAGGAGAGGCCTTATGCACACCTCTCCCTTACAGTCCATATAAACGTAAACGGCAGAAGCATTCTGAAACGCTTCTGTCTCCATTACTTTTTTGCAGATAATTTCACTGTCTGCCAGCATTTTCCGGGGATCTGCCTCCCGTCGTCTTCCAAAAACTACTTTTCTAATTTCCTTTTTTTCCATAGTCCGACCGCGCTCCGTATTTTTCCCCCAGGTTGGTGATGCTGCCATCCTTTTCCTGGATGTTGATATTGTCAAGCTGACCGCGCAGATTCGTGCGGATCGCGGCGATATATTCCTGACGGAGCGCCGCCTGCTCCATGCGCTCCTTCTCTGTCAGCCCTTCCGCCTTTGATTTGCGCGCAAGCTCGTTGATCCTTGCAATCTTTTCGTCTGTGATGCCCATAGCCGTCTCCTTTATTTAGTGATGATCTCTTCCAAGATAATCCACCAGGGAGAACCAGGGATCTTTTTTTCCGGCAAATAATGTGCCTAGCTCCCTGCCCTCCAGGATCTTATGTATAATGTGAAAATCGGCGCCGTTTGCGATAACCATATCCGCGCCCGATGAGGTGGCGATCCTTGCCGCCGCCAGCTTCGCGCTCATGCCGCCGGTACCGACGCCGCTGCTGCTGGTATTTTTCCCCATCTGAAAAAAGCTTTCGTCCAGATTTTCTACCAGACTGATGAAGCGCGCGTCCGGATTGCTGTGCGGATCGTCGGTGAACAGGCCGTCGATATCGGAAAGCAGAATCAGAAGGTCCGCCTCCGTCAGCGATGCCACCAGCGCCGAGAGCATATCGTTGTCGCCAAACTGGATCTCGTAGGTCGCCACCGTGTCATTCTCATTTACGATCGGAACCGCTCCGAGATATAAAAGCTCTCGGAACGTGTTAAAAGCGTTCTGCCTGCTGACGGGGTCGGTCATGGTATATTTCGTCATCAGAACCTGCGCCGCCATATGCCCGTACTCCGCAAAAAGCTTCTGATAGATCATCATCAGCTTTGCCTGTCCGATCGCCGCGCACGCCTGCTGGACGTCCACTCTGTCCGGGCGTTCTTTGATGCCGATGGCGCTGCGCCCCACGGCGATCGCGCCGGAGGATACAAGAATTACCTCCTTGCCCATGTTGCGCAGGTTGCACACCTCACGCACAAGAATTTCCAGCTTTGTAAGATCGGGCGCCCCGGTCGCTGCATGGGTAAGCGAGGACGAGCCGATTTTGATGATGATCCGTTTTTTTTCTTTTAAGCGTTCTCTGTAGTCCACAGTTTCTTCCTGCCTTTTCTGATAGTCGTTGTAGTCTTTACAGGAAATGGATTTTGTGCAGTATGCGCACCATCAGCTCTCCTTTTGGAAGGTTTGCGATCTCACTCTCACGGATGCCCCGCAGCTTAATCAGCAGAAATACGTAGATCGTCGCGCCCGCAAGGATCGCAATGATGGTTGCGACCATGTTTGATGCCCAGTCCACGAACAGGATGTTCATCAGACTGTTGATCGCATAGTGGATCAGATATGCGGCAACGCCCATCACCGCCGACGCGATCAGCGGGATCAGGAACGTCTTGCGCAGCTCCTGACGGTAGCGCAGGTGACGCTTAATGCAAAGTCCATTCAGAATACAGATGATAAAGGCGAACAGCGTGTTCGCATAGACAACACCGTAAATATTCAGCCGGAACTGCTTGAGCAGAACGACAAGCACGATCACGTGGATGACAAGCGAGATCGCGGTGTTGATCACCGGTTCCTTCATGCGTCCGATGCCCTGCAGCACAGCGGTAGAAAGCGTGGAGATCGCGAAAAGCACGATCATCAGTGCACCTGCCTGCATGATGCCTGCCGGAAGCGCGCGCCAGTCGTTATAAATCAGCGCCATGATCGGATGCGCGAGCGCCGCCATGCCGACTGCGCACGGGATCGTGAGGATCATAGTGTAGCGCATGGTAGAGCGCACCTTTAAGCGCGCGTCCTTATAATTTCCGTCCACCATCGCGGCGGTGAGCGTAGGCACCACTGAGGGCGAAAGGCTCGAAGCAAGCGCAAGCGGTACATTCATCAGAACGCGGTATTTGCTTAAATAGATACCGTAAATGGTATTGTACTGCTGGCTGGTGTAGCCCTGCGCCGCCAGAATGTTGTTAAAGATTCCCTGATCAAGCGACGGACTGATGTTGTAAAGCAGCGTGCTCAGAATAACCGGGAGGATCGTCATGATGATCGCATAATAAATATCTCGGTCAGATTCCAGATGCTTTGTCGTATCGCTTTTCATCCGCCTGCGGTACGATTTCTGGAAGGAGACGTACACGACAAGCAGCATGATGAGCGCCACTAAAACGCCGGCAACCGTGCCCGCCGTTGCGCCCGCCGCGCCGAGCGCGGAGGCATACGTCTCATCCTTGCCGGTAAGGGAGCGCCCGTAGTTTAAAAGAGCAGCCGCCAGCACGATGGAAACCACCGCGTGGACGATCTGCTCGATCACCTGCGAAACGGCGGTCGGGACCATCGTCTCATGTCCCTGGAAAAATCCGCGCAGTACGCCGGTGATCGCGAACAGAAAAATCGCGATGGAAAGCACGCGCAGCGCGTAGGCTGCGCTTCCCACCTTCATAATGGTCCCGGTAATAACGTCGGCAAGCAGGAAGCAGAGAATCGACATAACTGCCCCGCTCACGAGCGCGAATTTCATGGAACAGCGGAAAATTTTCTGTGCATTTTTCCACTCGCCGAGATGGACCTTTTCCGATACCATCTTTGACACCGCAAGCGGCAGGCTGAAGGTGGAGATCATGAGCAGGATCGTGTAAATCTCGTTTGCCGTTCCATAATAAGAGTACGCCTCGTCCCCCAGAATCCGGGAAAGCGGGATGCGGTAGATCATACCGATAATTTTCGCAACGATCGCGGCGACCGCCAGGATTGTTCCCTGCACTAAAAAATTTGATTTGTTTTTCTTACTTTCCACTTGCCTGTTTCCTCCCGCGCGGCGATCACTGGATCAGTGTGTCACCGTTTTTCGTATCCTGTACAATGCAGATCCAGGTCTTGCCCTGGTTGATCTTCAGCTGATTTCCGGAAGCGTCGTAATATCTGGTAACGCCGTAGTTACTGTCCTTGCTCCAGGTGGCATTCTGGTAGGTGCCGTTCGTAAACAGAATTGCCGAACCGCCGGAATGGGTGTCGATATCAATGTAGCCGTTGTCGTCATACGCGCGCACCGGGCAGTACTGGATGATTACATTGTCGTATCCGAGCTGGCTGCCGGTCAGCTCGTCGATCTGCTGATCGCCGTACTGGAAGCGCATGTAAAGCCCGCTCGCGGCGTCATACTCAAAGTACGGATTATTGCTGTAAAGGCTCGGACGGATGTAGGCAGCTGTGCCGTCTGTGTAGGAAACGCGCTCACCGTCCTCCGCAAACAGAAAATGTCCGCTGTAATCGTCCGCATACTGCATACTGTAGCCGTTGCGCTCAACCGCCGTCATCAGTCCGCTGTAGCTGGTGTAGGCGTTGTGCGGAGCCGGACGATCATCCGTGCGGTAGAAAATATCTTCTCCGGCGTAGCCGTAAATCTCGCCGACGCCGTCCTGGTACTGCAGACCGCTGATGTTGTTCAGCATATCGGAATTCAGGAGATCATAGGCATAAACCGCCTGTCCGTAATGCGTGTAGATCGCGTCAAATTCCATCGCAAAGTCGATGAAATAGTCGCGGCAGCTTCTCACCGGCCCTATTTTTTCCAGATCTGCATAGTCCTCAAAAATCGCAAGGAGACGCGTGATCTCCCCTTCCACCGGCGCCTCATATACCACATCGGCCCTGGAAATGCCTGCCTGCGGCATCGCGTCGATAATGTTGTTGATCATCACCGACATCGGGCGGACCTGCGCGATGGATGCGTCCGTCAGCTTTCCGGTAAGGAAGCTTCGCACCTGCCCGTTTGCGTCCGGCGTCTCCAGGAGCGCCCCGCTGCGCGTGGGAGTTTCCCGCCAGGACGGATTGAAGGAATCCTCAGCTCCTGCCGTTGTTCCGAACATGCAGACTGCCGAGATGCCAAGCGCTGCCATTGCTGTGAAAATTTTCTTTTTCATGATACTTCCTCCTTAAAAAAATTATGTTTAATCCCTCGTGATATTCAGTCTTTCCAGAACCTCCCGCTGCTTTTCTTCCATTTCCGCCGCTTCCTCCGGCGTCATGTGGTCGTAGCCGATCAGATGGAACATACTGTGCGCGATCAGAAATGCGTACTCGCGCAGCAGGGAATGACCGTACTGCCTGGCCTGCGCGTATACATGGTCGAGCGAGATCACGATGTCGCCAAGCATCAGTTCGCCGCTCTCCGGATGAAAGCAGTCCGCAGGCTCATCCTCCAGAAAATCAAAATTTCCCGGTATCTCATAGTCGACCATCGGAAAGGAGAGCACGTCGGTGGAAGCGTCGATCCCGCGCTGCTCGCGATTGATCACGCGGATTTCAGCATCGTCCGTGAGCGTGACGGAAACCTCCGCCTCATACGGACACTCCGCATAGTCCAGCACAGCCTCTACAACCTCTTTCGCAGCAGCCTCCCAGTCAAACGGAAGTTCTCTGCCGCATTCCTTTTCCATATAAATCGTCATCTTCCGCCTCCCCGCCGGTTCCCGGCGTACACATTTTTCACGCGCGGCGCTCTTTCCGGGCGCTGCTTTTTCTCGTATTCCTCATATGCCTGTACAATCTTCTGTACCAGCGGGTGACGCACAACATCCTTGCTGGTCAGCGTGCAGAAAGCAATCTCCTCCACCTTTCCGAGCACCTTCACCGCCACATCCAGCCCGGACTGCGCGCCGGACGGCAGATCCTTCTGCGTCATATCGCCGGTGATGACTACCTTTGAGCCAAAACCAATACGCGTGAGAAACATCTTCATCTGCGCGGGCGTCGTATTCTGCGCCTCATCCAGAATGATATAGGCATTGTCGAGCGTCCGCCCTCTCATGTAGGCGAGCGGAGCGACCTCGATCAGCCCCTTTTCCATGTTTTTCTGGAAGCTCTCCGGGCCCATGATCTGATAGAGCGCGTCATAGAGCGGCCGCAGATAGGGGTCGACCTTGCTCTGCAGGTCGCCCGGAAGAAAGCCGAGCTTTTCACCTGCCTCGATCGCCGGACGCGTGAGAATGATCCTTCCCACCTCGTCGTTCTTAAACGCCTGGATCGCCATCGCCATTGCAAGGTACGTCTTTCCGGTACCCGCCGGACCGATGCCGAAGGTAATCATTTTTTTGCGGATCGCATCCACATACTCCTTCTGGCCGAGCGTTTTGGGCTTGATCACCTTGCCATTGATGGTGTGGCAGATGATATCCTGGTCGATCTCTACGATAGCGCTCTCCTTGTCCTCAAAGGAAAGCGCGAGCGCATAGTCTACATTCTGGTCGGTAATGACATTTCCGGCCTCAGCAAGGCGGCGAAGCTGCGTAAGGATATCCGCCGCTTTTTTCGACGCCTGTGCACTTCCAAGTATTTTTATGGTTCCCTCCCGCGCGATAACGGTGACGTTTAACGTCTTTTCAATTTTTTTCACGTGCTGGTCAAACTGGCCGAACACGTTGCTCTCAAGCCGGGACGGAATCTCCACAACTGTTTCCACAATACTCATTCATCTGTTCCTTCCTGTCGGAGGTCCGTTTTTTCTGTGCGCACATGCCTGCCTGTTTTTTTGATAACGGTAATGGTACCGTCTGCCTGACAGGTGGTCGCACTTATTTCTATTCTAACATCATTTTCAAATATTTGAACCCCTTTTTCTTCATTTTCTGTTAGAAATTTTTGCAGGTTCGCTTCAGCAAGGTCTAATGCCTCTTTTTTTGTGTATGCTCCGGCAAAAATCCGGTACTCCTGCGCCCGCAGGATTCCTGCCGAGACAGGCAGATAAAAGTCCTGAAAAAGGCAAAGCTGACGCTCCCTGCCGATAATGTCCGCCGTCTCAAAGGCATCTATCCCAAGATCGACGCCGTAAAACCTGCCAAAAAGCTTTATGTAAAAACCGTAGCGCTTCCTTCCGGTGTACTCCGGCGTATCGTGGATGAGCGGAAATTCATCGTGATACGGCAGAGTAGTCTGGATGTAGACATCGGCGTCCGCCGTGCAGTAGCGATAAGAAACGACCGTATCACTGTCGTCGGTAATCGCCAGCTCTCCGCTGACAAGGCTGTCACCCGCCGTGATCACATCGCCCTCTTTTACAAGCGGCGTACCCTCGCGGGTAATCATCTTCACGATGGTACCGCCCTCGTCTGCGACCAGATCACTGGGGACGGCTGCAAAAGGGTCGTCGTCCGCTGTACCGTCAGACTGGCCGGCTGCGGACAGATACTGCCCCGTCCCGCCGGCGGCATCCGTATTTTCCTGCACGTTGATGGAAAGCTCTGTGCCGGAGAGCTTTACCGACACCCAGGTCAGATTGGGAAAGTCATTTCTGAGGTCAGCGGAGAGCTGCTTGCAGTCGATTGCGCGCTTTGGCGTACCATAGCCGATCTCCTGCTGCATCAGGTACTCCATTATCACCGGGCGGCTGATGCTCACATTTCCATCGATTGAGATATTCCACACGAAACAGGACAGGAAAAAAATGAAAAATCCGCTGGCAAGAAGCCCGGCGGCAAATACCTTGCGCTTCCTGTGGCGGTTCAGAAAAAAAGGAAGCCCGCATTTTTTACATACTCTCACGCGGGTGCGGCATTTTGCTGCCAGAGGCCTCAGCAAAAAGAAATCCTTCAGAGAGATATTCCCCTCATAGCCCTTTTGCACCGGACGGACGTTCCACAGGAAAATCCGGTGGTTGGCGCAGAGATTTAGGAAACGCTCACAGGAGCCGCCGCACATATGAATCCTGACATACCCTTTTCCAAGACGGAGAAGCTGTCTGACCAGACAAATCTCTCCTTTCAGAAATAGTGTATCTGTTCGATACATCCGCGAAGCTGCAGCTCATCCCGCGCATAGGACTCGATAAACAGATGCCGTCCGCAGATTTCCAGACGGCAGTTTTTGCACTGCAGCAGCAGGCGCGAATCCGAATACTCGATAATCCCCAGATAATTTTCCACCCGCAGGGCGTTTTGTCCGGTCATCTCCAGCAGCACCGCCTTATCGGACAAATCCTCCGGAATCCCCATCGCCGAGGCAAGCTTCTTCATCGAACTCCCCACTATCTTTGCTTTTTATTAAACAGTATATGAGGGGTGCGGGAAATTAGCACTGGTTTTCATATGAGAAAAAAATCAGTCCGAACCAGGTGACGGTGTGCGCGTCATACAGAAAGTCGATGCCGCATTTTTCGGCGATTTCCGTGACGAGGATGCCGTAGCTTTCGATGCAGGGGATCGCATAGTCCGGATGGCGGCAGGCTTCCGGATAGGCGCATCGCTCACAGATCTGGCAGGATTCGCTGGAGAGCGGCAGGCAGACTGCCCCGCGCGCTTTCAGCTCTTTTACGAGGGCGCGCGTGATTTCCTCATGTCCTGCGCGGGTGGCGAGCGTTTCCGAAAGGATGGAAGCGTCGCTTACCTCGGCGAGCGTGGTAAAGACCAGTACCCTGTCGTATTTTAAGCACCGTTCGCGGCACTGCGCCACTTCTCCGACACCCGGCGGGCACGACCAGGATTTCCCGTAGCGTCCGCATTCTGTCTTACAGATGTGCCGCACCTTTTCGGAAAAGGGAACCTCCGCCGCATCAAGGACGGCGTACTGGCAGACGGGATATTGACTGATGAAGTCGTCTATTTCATTTTCTTTCTGCAAGTTATTCATGATGCTCACTTACCTGTTTCCTGTGATTTTCCGGAAGCGCCGAGAATCATATCCGCCGCTTCCCCTGCCGTCTGTGCAAGATAGGCGGCGCCCGCCTGCTGTAATTCCGGCAGATCTCCGTAGCCGTAGAGTACGCCGAGCGTATCCAGATTGTTCGCCTTTGCGCCAAGCACGTCATGCTCGCGGTCGCCGACCATCAGCACATCTTTTTTGTGCATCTCATCAATGCCGAGCGCCTGCAGTGCGTTTGTGATGATCGCCGCTTTTTCCACCAGCTTTTCGTCCATGGACGCGCCGCAGATCACGGTAAAAAGGTCGTCGATATGGAAATATTCCAGGATCTGTTTCGCAAACAGCTCCGGCTTTGAGGTGGCAAGCGCAAGTACCTTGCCGCCATCCTTCAGCGCCTTTAGCATATCCTCCACGCCCGGATAAAGGCTGTTTTCAAATATGCCCTTCGACGTGTAGTAATCCCGGTAAAGCGTGATCGCCTTTTTGGCCTCTGAGGGCGTCATGCCGCAGTATTTCTGCATGGAATCCGCCAGCGGCGGTCCGACAAATTTCCGCAGCGTCTCTTCCGGCAGTACCGGATACCCCATTTTCTGCACGGCATAGCGCACAGAATTTATGATTCCCGGTCCCGATTCGGTGATCGTTCCGTCAAGATCAAATAAAATATATTTGTAGTGCATAGAAGCCTCCTTCTGTTTCAAGATTATATGTATGACCCGTTTATCCAGTCCTGTTTGCAGATGTCTCACAGGATTTTCATAACAATTCCATATTAACAGAGCTTTCCCTGAATCCGTAATCTGTGTACATTTTATAGGCAGCCTTATTCAGGGCGTTTACCTGCAGCTCGATGCCGTCGCATCCTTTCTGCAGCTTTAACTTTTTAAGGAAATCGAAAAAGGCATGTCCGATGCCTCTTCCGCGATAGTTCTCATCGACTGCCATCGAATCCACAAAAATGATATTTCTTGTAAGCAAATTCGGATTTTCGATACGCTGGTACTGGATAAACAAAATCCCGGCAACCACTTCATTGTATTTTGCAACGAAAAAAGTCTCGTCCTTCAGTGCCTGCGCATACATTTCCTGCGGAAGCACCGGTTCATTGTATTTGTAGATATCCGGCCGCCAGTCGACATGCATCCGATGCACCTGCCGCATGATGCTTTCGACTGCTTCATAGTCTTCCGGTTTTGCGTTTCTGATAAGTATGTTCATATTTGTCTCCATATGTAATAATTATATCGTGGAAAGTTTTTAAAGTGTCCGTCCCATCAAAATATATTCTTTCCCGCCTGTTACGGAAAATCCGTTTTTTGACCAGAAGGAGTAGCTTTGCGGATTGCCTCTGTCAACTCCAAGACGGATTTCCCGGTATCCAATTGATTTCAAATGCCGGACAACATCCCCAATAATCTCAGAGCCAATCCCCTTATGCTGATATAATATATTTGTCATAAACAGCCCGATAAAGGCGATCTTCTCTGTCGGATAATCCAGGATCAGATCCATGACCGCCACCAGAAACGCATCCTCAAAAAAGCCGATATAATACTTATCATCGCAGCTTTTTCCAGACGGCAGGGCGGACATATCCTCCAGAATACTCTCCTTTGTGACAAAGGGCGGATGATATTGATAAAAAAGCTTATTTTCGCAGCTCAGATCATATATCATATCCACGTCGTTTTCGTGCAGCCTCCGCACATAAAATCTTTCTGATAAAACATTTATTTCCAGATAAAACGGCGTTTCAGCCATTTGCTTCCTCCTCCATCTTCAAAAATCACTCTCCCAGATCCTTTGCGCCATGAAAGGTACCTAATCCGGCTGCTGTCCATCATGCGCTTTCCATTGACACTGTGTAAGCTCCATGTCTGTAAAGACAGCCCTGAATGAAGAGTCTTCCGGCGAGCAGGCATAAATGCCAAACCGAATTTTTCCATTTCCTTTATGCATGTGGCAGATACGCATTTGCGTAAAATTTGTACCATCCTCCGAGCATTCGATACAATAGTCATCCTCACGGCGGCTGAAACGATACCACATAGATTTGATATCCGCCGGAATCGCCGTAGTTGCCCAGTCTGAATAACCGCCATTTGTCACAACGCTGCCAAGGTGCTGAAATTTTTCGTTTTCGTATTCAACAGAACCCTTCAGCCAATTTTCGCTGTCCAGATACATCACGATTCCGCACTGATCAAAGCGATGATGACTTTCCGAAAAATTCGTTTTTACGGTAAAACTGAAAAACTGTTCTTCAGTTTCCATCTGCAGCACCGGTGCATTATCGTTGCGGAAATGATAATAGGTTCTCTGCCAGAGATCCGTGTGCGGGGCGGTAATGATTTCTATCCGGTTATCTTTTATACTATAACTTTGAGGCTGGCGTGTCCATTTAAAATTCTCCAGATTCATAAGTCATATCCTCCGTAATTTTTCAGGTTAATTTTATCATAATTTTCGATTTTCTGACTGCCGTAAGTCAAGAAACATTAATTCAAAATCTACATAGTCATCTCCGATCTTAAAATAGGCCGGTGATGTTCCGATATGCCTGAATCCATATTTTTCGTATAAATGGATCGCGTTTACATTATCACTTCTCACTTCCAGATTAAGGATTTCAATCCCATTTTTTTTTGCATATTCAATGAGCCCTTCCATAAGCTTACTGCCAATACCACAATTCCAGTATTTTTTCCGCACAGTGATCCCCAGTTCTGCACGGTGACACATTCTTCGCGGCAGACCGGTCAGACTGCCATCTCCGATAATCTCACCATTTTTGCAGGCAAGCAAATATACCGATGTTTTGTCATCATGAACATTTTCAAGATATTGCTCTTCTTGTTCTACTGTGACAGGGAATCCAGCTTCTCCAAATGTAAGATTATCCGTTTCCCCACCAACAATTTTTAAATATTCTATCATTTGCTCAGCATCTTTGGCTGAGGCTTCTCTGATTATAATGCCTTCCATAACGTATACCTCTTTCAATAAAAGAACTCAATTACTTGTGATATGGCTCGTGATGAATGATCCGAAAACTCCGGTATACCTGCTCCAGCAGGATCACACGCATGAGCTGGTGCGGGAAGGTCATGTCGGAAAAGCTGAGCAGGTAATCGGCGCGCCGCAGAACGCGCTCATCAAGCCCAAGGGAGCCGCCGATGAGAAAGGTAAGGTGGCTGTCCCCGGCGATGCCGCGCTTCTCGATGAAAGCCGCCAGCTTTTCCGACGTCATTTTCTGTCCCTCGATAGCGAGCGCCACCACATAGGCGTCCTCGCGGATCGCTTTCAGGATGCGGTCGCCCTCTTTTTCTTTAATCTGCTGCTCCTGCGCCGCGCTCGCTCCGTCGGGCGTTTTTTCGTCGGGAAGCTCAATGATTTCCAGCTTACAATACCGCGACAGGCGCTTTGCATATTCCGCAATCGCGCCTGTGAAGTATTTTTCTTTAATTTTCCCGACCGCTATCACTGTGATGCGCATTACAGCTCAAAATCCAGGCAGGAGCGGTTGCAGGTAACGCTTCTTACAAACTTGCCCGCCTCCACATGCGCCGGATGCACCGTGTAGCCATTCAATGCCTCCACGGACTCGTAATCACCGATCAGCGCGACGTCGCGGTTGCTGGACGGCAGCTCATTTACAACGACTTTTAGCGATACAACGCCCGGAACCACGTCCTTAAGCGGCTCTAAAATCTCCTTCATTTTCGCCCCGGCTGCCTTCTTTTCCTCTTCGGAGAGTGTTTCTGCAAAATTCCACATTACAATATGTCTTACCATTTTTAACCTCCTGTTTCAGTGTAACTACTCAAGTAGTTTAAAAAAGTCCATGGGCACATCCTACCTTCGATATTCTGCACCCATGGAACCCTGTTTTATTTATTGCTTAAAAATTCGTGAATACCCTTTGCAGCTGTTTTTCCTGCGCCCATCGCGAGGATAACGGTTGCAGCGCCGGTAACGGCGTCTCCGCCTGCGTATACGCCGTCTTTGGAGGTCTTGCCGGTTTCCTCGTCGGCGATGATGCATTTGCGGCGGTTGGTGTCCAGACCGATGGTCGTGGAAGAAATCAACGGGTTCGGAGAGGTACCGAGCGACATGATGACGGTATCTACATCCAGCGTGAACTCAGAGCCAGGAATCTCCACCGGACGTCTTCTTCCGGAAGCATCCGGCTCGCCAAGCTCCATGCGCACGCAGGTCATACCTGCAACGGCATCGTTCTCGTCCACCAGGATCTCCTTCGGGTTTGTCAGAAGGTCGAAGATCACGCCTTCCTCTTTTGCGTGGTGAACCTCCTCCACACGTGCCGGAAGCTCTGCTTCACTTCTGCGGTAAACGATATGTACCTCTGCACCGAGACGGAGAGCCGTTCTCGCTGCATCCATAGCAACGTTTCCGCCGCCGACAACGGCTACCTTCTTGCCGCGCACGATCGGAGTATCATAGTCCTCGCGGAATGCCTTCATCAGATTGTTTCTGGTGAGGTACTCGTTTGCGGAGAATACGCCCTTTGCTGTCTCTCCCGGAATGCCCATGAACATCGGAAGTCCGGCGCCGGAGCCGATAAATACAGCCTCAAAGCCTTCCTCATCCATCAGCTCGTCGATGGTGATGGAGCGTCCGATGATAACGTTTGTCTCGATCTTAACGCCGAGCGCTTTTACATTCTCCACTTCCTTCGCCACAACGTCCAGCTTCGGAAGACGGAACTCCGGAATACCGTAAACAAGCACTCCGCCCGGCTCATGCAGCGCCTCAAAGATGGTTACGTCGTAACCGAGCTTTGCAAGATCGCCTGCGCAGGTAAGACCGGAAGGACCGGAACCGATGACAGCAACCTTTTTGCCGTTCTTCTCCGCCGGAGCCGTCGGTTTGATTCCGTTCTCTCTCGCCCAGTCTGCCACGAAGCGCTCCAGCTTACCGATGGAGATCGATTCGCCCTTGATGCCGCGGATACATTTTCCTTCACACTGGCTCTCCTGCGGGCATACACGGCCGCAGATCGCCGGAAGTGCGGAGGATTCGGAAATGATCCGGTATGCTTCCTCGAAATTGCCCTCTTTTACCTCATGAATAAAGCCCGGAATGTTAATGTTTACCGGACATCCGGTCACGCACTTTGCATTTTTGCAGTTGATGCAGCGCGCAGCCTCCTCCATAGCCTCTTCTTTATTATAACCAAGACATACCTCGTCAAAATTTGCAGCTCTTACCTTCGGCGCCTGCTCTCTTACAGGAACCTTCTTTAATACGTCTCCCATTATTTGTCACCTCCGCAATTTCCACATCCGCCATGATGTGTGTCTCCTTCACGCAGCTTTAACAGCGCACGGCCTTCCTCTGTCTTGTACATTGCCTGACGCTTCATAGCTGCGTCGAAATCAATCGCATGTCCGTCAAATTCCGGTCCGTCCACGCAGGCAAACTTCACTTCATCGCCGACCATTACACGACATGCACCGCACATACCGGTGCCGTCCACCATGATCGGGTTCATGCTGACGATCGTCGGGATATTGTATTTCTTTGTGGTCAGACAGCAGAATTTCATCATGATCATCGGACCGATCGCCACGCAGTGATCGTAGGTCTTGCCCTCTGCCGTTACGAGGTCCTCGATAACCTTTGTAACCATACCGCTTCTGCCGTAGGAGCCGTCGTCGGTGGTGATGTACAGATTGCCGCAGACTGCCTTGAACTTATCCTCCAGAATGACAAGATCTTTCGTCTTTGCGCCGATGATGACATCCGCGTCCACGCCGTGTTCATGCAGCCATTTTACCTGCGGATAAACAGGTGCGGTTCCAACGCCGCCTGCAACGAACAGGATCTTTTTCTTCTTTGTCTCTTCCAGGTTCTCCTCCTCGCACAGCTCAGATGGGCGTCCGAGCGGGCCGACAAAATCGCGGAAGGAATCGCCTGCCTTTAAGTATGTAAACTTCTCGGTGGATGCTCCGATCGGCTGGAACACGATCGTGATGGTCCCCGCCTCTCTGTCGTAATCACAGATCGTCAGCGGAATACGCTCGCCGACTTCATCCGCTTTTACGATGATAAACTGTCCGGGCAGGCAATGCTTTGCAACTCTTGGCGCTTCAACTACCATTTCGTAGATATTGCCTGCAAGTTTCCCTGCTTTCAAAATCTTGTACATAAAAATTTTCCTCCTCCATGATGATGTGCACAGGCACTTAAAATAACTATACCGCAAAGAAAAAAAAACTGCAAGAATTTTTACACATATTCATCAATATATCGCTCGAATTCTTCCATCGTCATCAGAACCTTGCGCGGCTTTGTGCCCTCCTCCGGTCCGACAACGCCGGCGTCGGAAAGCTGATCCATGATGCGGGCCGCCCGGTTGAAGCCGATCTTGAACACTCTCTGCAGCATACCGATGGACGCTTTATCCTTCTCGATGATAAATCTGCCGGCTTCGGCAAAGTTGGAATCCAGCTCGTTTCCGCCTCCGGAAGCTCCCGGAAGGGAGACTGCCGCCTGCGCCACCTGCGTCATGCGGTCCTCCATTTCCTGCTTATAGCCGGTAACGTCGTTCTTCTGCGTGAGGAAATCAGTCACATTGCTGACCTCTTTATCAGAGACGAACGCGCCCTGCACACGCGCGGGCTTCTGATAGCCCTGCGGATAAAAGAGCATATCGCCCTTTCCGAGCAGCTTTTCCGCGCCGTTCATGTCGATGATGGTGCGGGAATCAACGCCGCTCGTCACCGAAAAGGCGATCCTGGACGGCATGTTCGCTTTGATCAGACCGGTGATAACGTTCACTGACGGACGCTGCGTGGCGATGATCAGATGGATGCCCGCCGCGCGCGCAAG
The DNA here is from genome assembly GCF_905201705.1 of uncultured Marvinbryantia sp. Taxonomy (GTDB): domain Bacteria; phylum Bacillota; class Clostridia; order Lachnospirales; family Lachnospiraceae; genus Marvinbryantia. The sequence goes on along the minus strand of NZ_CAJKOX010000015.1, from coordinate 30,263 downwards.
CTGCGCCAGACGACAGATAGCATCCTCCACCTCGCCGGGAGCCACCATCATAAGATCGGCAAGCTCGTCGACGATGATCACGATCTGCGGCAGCTTCTTCGGGCGCTGCTCCTCCGGCACATCGGTGAGCTGCGCAATTCTTTCGTTATAGCCCTTCAGGTCGCGCACGCCGCACTCGGCGAATTTCTGATAACGGTCCGTCATCTCGGCAACGCCCCAGTTCAGCGCACCGGAAGCCTTTTTCGGATCGGTGACGACCGGAATGAACAGATGCGGGATACCGTTGTACACGCTCAGCTCCACCACCTTCGGGTCGATCATAATCAGCTTGACGTCCTCCGGGTCCGCCTTATAGAGGATACTCATGATCAGTGTGTTGATACACACCGATTTTCCGGAACCGGTAGCGCCCGCGATCAGCAGATGCGGCATCTTTGCGATATCCGCCACCACCACCTTGCCGGCAATATCCTTGCCGACGGCGAAGCTTAAATTGGATTTTGCGTTTTTAAATTCCTCCGACTCCAGCAGCTCGCGCAGCAGCACGGTGCTGTTTTCCTTGTTCGGCACCTCGATGCCGACGGCGGATTTTCCGGGGATCGGCGCCTCGATCCGGATATCGGAGGCAGCAAGGTTCAGCTTGATATCGTCGGAAAGGTTGACGATGCGGCTCACCTTCACGCCCTGCTCCGGCGTAAGCTCGTAGCGCGTGACAGCCGGGCCGCAGCTCACATTCGTCACATTGACATTGACGCCGAAGTTATGTAAGGTCTGCTGCAGCTTTGCCGCCGTCTCCTTCACCTCAGTGTTGCTGCCGCCGCGTCCGCGGGTGGGCTTCGTAAGCAGGTCAAGCGGCGGAAATACATAGGCGGGCTTTGGCTGCTCCTCTGCGAGCGCAATTTCCTGCGCCACGCTGTCAAGCACTTTTTCCTGCTCCGCACGGGAGGATTTCGGGTTTTTTATCTGACGGCTGCCCGCAAACGCTTCCTGCGTTTCCTGCGTTTCCTGGGCGTCGGCGGCGTCCGCCTGCCACGTCACGGCCGTTTTTCTGACAGGCGGCGTGGTATCCGGCATCTGCGGGATTTCTGCACTGCCGCTGTCCTCCGATGAAAGCTCCGCCACGGAAAACGCCGGAATCTCAACGTTTTCGGAGACACCGTCCCGCTGGATAGTAAAGTTTAGATCCATCTGTTTCGGCTTTTGCGGGTTGACGGAATCCACCATTTTCTTTGCACGGTTTGATCTTGCGGCCGGCACCGCCTCCGGCTGTGTATTCTCCGGCTGCATGGCGTCTCCCGGCTGTCCGGCCTGGGCGTCGGAAACGTGCCTGCGTCTGGATACTGTCTCCTTCGGTTCCGCAGGAGCGTCCGCCGCTTCTCCGCGGCGATATATGTGAGGAACTACCTCGTGAATCTCTTCGGGAGCAGAAAGACGAGGATCAAGTCTTGTGTTCTCCGTTACGCCGGAAATAACATTTGCGCGGCGCGGTCTGCGCACCTCAAGCTCCACCTCTCCCTCGCCGGAGCGCAGCCTGTCGATCTCAGCCTGCATCTGACGCTGTTTCGTTAATTGTTTTTTCTCTTTTTTCAGATCGTGCAGCTCTTTTTTTGCCCGGGAATCCGCGCGTGCCCGGCGATAGGCGCGGCTGCTGCCTTTGCGCAGACCGTCGAACAGCGAACGCTCCGTGATGATGACTGCGCAGATGATGATCAGCACGATCAGCAATATCCAGGCGCCGATCTGCCCGAACAGCGGGCAGAATATACGGCACAAAAGCGCTCCGGCAGCACCGCCTCCGGCGCGAAAATCCCTTCCGGCCGCATAATAATCGGAGAAGCTGCGCGCTGCGTCAAAGCTTCCCGACAGAAGCTCCGTAAACGCACAGATACACAGGAAAAAGATAAAAATCGCCCCCGATTTTACCCACGACGGGAGGCTTGCGCGGTTGGCAACGATGAACGCTGCCAGAAAGACCAAAAGAATCGGCGCCAGATATGCGCAGACGCCGAAGACACCAAAAAAGAAGCCGCTGACAGCGTCCAGCGCTGTCACGCCAAAAGCAAAAATATTGTTTAAAAAAAGGATCAGACAGAGCGCAATGAGAATCCATAAGCAAATCTCCGCAAGTACCGGGGTTCCCGGCGCCCGACGGATATCAGGTACATCGATCTCACGGCGGCGTGAGGCTCTGACCGGCTCCTGCGCGGCGCTTCCGGCAGATTTTTTACGGTTTCCGGAGACGGAAGCGCCCGTTTTTGCCGTGCTGTCCGATTTCCTTGCAGTGTTCTCCTTTTTTTTCGCACTGGCGGTCTTTGCGGCGTCCTCCTTTTTTTTCGCACGGTTTTTTCTGACGGCGGCTTCCGTCTTTTCCGCGCTCTTTTTATTTTTTGTTTCCATAAATTTTTTCACTCCTCATATATATCAGCGCTGTATATAATAGCCTGCGATCGCGACAATGCCAATGACAAGGCAGTATACAGCAAATCCCTTAAAACGCTTTCTTCGAACGATCACCAGCATTTTCCGGATACAGAAATATCCGGAAACGCCCGCAGCGACAGCTCCGGCGAGATAGATAAAAAACTGCGGCAGGGCAAGCCTGGAAAAATCAACACGGAAAAGCTCCAGAATCGCAGCTCCCAGGATCGCCGGAATTGCCATGATAAAGGAATATTTTACGGCAAACTTTTTTTCAAAACCGCTCAGCAGGCAGGCGGCGATGGTCGTGCCGGAGCGCGACAGACCGGGAAGCGTGGAAACGCCCTGGGCAACACCGATCATAAACGCATTCGTATAGCTGATATCCTTGGGTATCCTCCGCCCGGATTCGGAGACATCCGCCACCAGAAGAAGACCGGCGTTTAAGATCAGACAAACGCCTGGAACGATGAGCGTCTGTTCGGCGATCGATACCAGATCCCGCGCAGCATAACCGATGACGGCGGTCGGGAACGTGGAGACCAGCACCTGGACAACAAACTTCCGATAATTATTATGTACAATTTTGCGGCAGCGCTTTGCATCCTGCTCGCGGCGGTTGTGTATCTTTATCTGAATATTGTAAACAACATCCGCCAGCATACGCAAAGCTTCCAGAAGCATCCGCAGGATATCCTTTCGGAACACGCAGATAATGACGATCACGGTGCCGAGATGCAGCAGCACATCAAAGAAAAGTCCGTCCGCGATCTCAATTCCAAGAAGATTTCGAAGGATCGCAAGATGGCCGGAGCTGCTGACCGGCAAAAATTCGGTAACACCCTGGATGAGTCCCAGGAATATCGCTTGTATTATAGACATATATTTTCTCCCCTGCATAAGCAAATCTAATTTAGTATAACATAATTTTGCAGGAGATACAAATGCTAAATCAAACTGTGTATTTTTTTAAGAGCGTCGCTGATGCCGCCGACCTCATTGATAATGCCCTCTTCGACCGCATCTTTGCCGACGAGGATAGTCCCAAGATCCTTCGTGAGCATTCCGGTGTCCAGCATCAGCTCCTCCAGCCGCTTTCTGTCGGCGCAGCAGTGGGAAGAAATAAACCCAAGAATGCGGTCCTGCATCTGCCGGAAATAGTCATAGGTCTGCGGCGCGCCGATAACGGTACCGCTCATGCGCACCGGATGGATGACCATGGTGCCTGTTTCCACGATAAAGGAATAATCGGCGGAAACGGCGATCGGCACGCCGATGGAATGGCTGCCTCCGAGCACCAGCGATACGGTCGGCTTGGAGAGCGATGCGATCATCTCCGCGATGGCAAGCCCCGCCTCCACATCGCCGCCGACGGTATTCAAAAGGATCAGAACGCCCTCGATCTCACGGCTGTCCTCGATCGCGGCAAGCTGCGGCAGAATATGCTCGTACTTCGTCGTTTTTGTGTTTGCAGGCAGACATTCATGCCCCTCCACCTCACCGATAATGGTGATCAGATGAATCTTGTGATTTAATGTCACCTGCCCGTATTCCTTTAATTTTTCTGTTTTATTTTCGTCTTTATTTTCCTCATTTTTTGCCATTGTGCCTTCTCCTCATCAGATCATGCACATAGTATTTCCGAAACAGCAGGCTTTATACGCAAAAAACAGCCTGCAAACGATTTTCACGGAAAATCCTTTTGTACGCTGTTTTGCGGTATGTTGCTTATAACTGCTTATGTGCAGGCGCAGCGCCATTTATGACCGGCTGCCCCTGGTATTATCCGTATAGAAGTAGCGCTCCTGCAGGGTGCGCACCATCTCGGTATACAGCTCCTTGCAGGCGGCTTTTTCGTCGTTCTCGATCATCGTGATACAGGGACTTAAATAGTTTTCCCAGATGCCGCGATAGATCTTCTTTTTGTCCGGCTGGCGGTTGATGCGCTTCACAATGGTGGGCGCGACGTCGTAATACTCCCGTATCACCTCTTCACCGTCCGGCTGGCTCTGCAGATAGCTGTCGCGGTAATTGCGCAGCAGCGTCAGCTCGTAGCAGTCATCCGGCTTGCCAAAGGTCTCACAGACCGCCGTAGTGATATAGCACCATTTTTTGTGAAAGCCCGATTCGATCTCCTCAAACGGAGCCGCCGAGAGATTCGTTTTCGGAAACTGCGCCTTCCACTGCCGCAGGATCTCATCGGTGAGCGGCTTTGCGCTCTCGCCTTTATAATAAAGGATACCCGGAAGAACATACACCACCATGCTGAGGTTGCTGTCTATCAGCTCCTTCTCCTGCTTTGATCTGCCGGGCATCTTTTGTACCTCCGCAGCAGCAGGCCTGACGGCTGCTTCTGCCATGTTGAACAGATACTGTGTCTTATCGATCGCATTCTGATAGCCCGTCTCCACAGCCCCGAAGGTGACAGCGTGCGCCTCATAATATTTCTGAAATGCGTCGCCGTAGCTTTTCCTGTTAAACATGGAAACAAACTGCCTGGCGTCCGGGATGACCCTTTCCATCCCGTGAAGCGCAGTCAGATACGTGTTTTCCGCCATAAATTATTCCTCCAGATTTGTATAAACATTCTGCACGTCGTCGTCCTCGTCAAGAAGGTCGAGTGTTCTCTGCAGATTTTTAAGTGCCATCTCATCGGTGAGCGCCACATAGTTCTGCGGGATCATCGTTACCTCTGCGGAGGCGAACACAATGCCCTCTTTCTCCAGCGCCTCGCGCACGCTGCCAAACTCATCGGGGTCGGTGATGATCTCAAAGCTGTCCTCTTCCTCGGAAAAATCCTCTGCTCCGGCGTCGAGTGCCAGCATCATCAGATCGTCGGCGTCCATATCGCATTCTTCCTTGTCGATGATCATCTGTCCTTTTTTATCAAAGCTGTAGGATACGCAGCCCTGTGTGCCGATGCTGCCGCCGCCCTTTGTAAACGCGCTTCTCACGTTTGCCGCCGTGCGGTTTTTATTGTCAGTGAGCGCTTCCACGATGATCGCGATGCCGCTCGGACCATAGCCCTCGTAGGAAACATACTCATAATTAACGGAGTTTGCGTCGCCCGCCGCTTTTTTGATGCCGCGGTCGATGGTATCGTTCGGCATATTGTTTGCCTTTGCTTTTGCGATAACGTCGCGCAGCCTGCTGTTATTTGCCGGATCCGGACCGCCCTCTTTTACCGCCACGGCGATCTCACGTCCGATGATCGTGAAAATTTTTCCCTTTGCTGCGTCGTTTTTCTCTTTCTTGTGCTTAATGTTGGCAAATTTTGAATGTCCTGACATGGTTTTCTCTCCTTATTTTGTCTCTTCGTTTTGTTCTTCTTTCTCTTCGGGAAGTCGGTGTACGCGCACCCGTTCGATGGTTTTGTTGGCAACGCTCAAAATGCGGAAGCTGTAACCGTCTGCGATGATCTCAGAGCGGTCGTCATCCGATGGGATCTTATCGAGCTTGGAGATAAGATAGCCGTTGAGCGTCTCAAAATCGACATCATCAAACGGCAGCCCCAGCATTTTGCCCACCTCATCCAGCGGGGCAAGCCCGGAGATTAGGTAGTCGCCGTCGCTCAGCTTCTCGATCATGGTCTCATCGTTATCATATTCATCCTGGATATTCCCGACGATCTCCTCCAGAATATCCTCCATAGCGACCAGACCGGCGGTCTGACCGTACTCATCCGCCACGATCACCATCTGCAGCTTGCGCATCTGCATATTCTTAAATAGCTGGCTGATATTCCGCGTTTCCGGAATAAACACTGCTTTGCGCAGCAGATTCGGAACATCCTTGATCTGCCAGTCGTCGTAGGCGTGCTGATCCCTGGTATGCCAGCGCATGGCGTCCTTTAAAAACAGAATGCCGATGATATTATCCAGGTTATCCAGATAGACCGGAAACCGGGAATGCGTATCGTCCAGCATAAAGGTAAGTGCATCCCGCAGGTTCATGGTGCCGTCGATCGCCGTGATGTTGCGGCGGTGCGTCATGACGTCCTGCGCCTCTTTATCGGTAAATTCGAAGATGTTCTGGATCATCTGCGCCTGGGACTCCTGGATGACTCCCTGCTCATGCCCCTCGTTTACCATGGAAATGATCTCTTCCTCGTACTCATCAGATCCGGACGGATTTTTGCCAAGCTTTCTGGCAAGGTATCCGCTCAAAGATTTTAACACGCGCGTTCTTCCTTTCTTTTCCTGTGTGTTTCTTTCATTTAAAGAATATAACATTTATCGGAGCGCTCGTCAAGACAGGTATGTATCCAGTTCCAGACTGATCATCAGCGCCCGGTCTACCCGGCGCAGAACATCGCTGTCCAGATGGCATACCTTATCCTTCAGCCGCTTCTTGTCGATCGTGCGGAGCTGCTCCAGTAAAATCACGGAATCCTTCACAATATCGTAGTGGCTCGCCTCGATTCCAATATGGGTGGGCAGCTTTGCCTTGTTCATTTTTGAGGTGATCGCCGCAACGATCACCGTCGGGCTATGTTTGTTTCCGACATCGTTCTGTATCACAAGGACCGGACGGATCCCGCCCTGTTCGGAACCGATGACCGGACGCAGGTCTGCGTAAAAGATATCTCCTCGTCTGATAATCACACACTTCACACTCCATCATTTCATTTTGATACTGACTGGAGTATTTCCCAATTTTTATCAGATATTCGTTTTAATTAATATACGTCGAAAAAATCTTTCTGTTCCGAAACCTGCCCGTTCTTTTTGTAAACCCGCGGCACGCGCTTGCTGATATCGCAGACAAATTCGTAGGGGAACCTGCCGGAAAGTTCTCCCAGCTCCTCCACGGTGACGGATGCTTCGCCGTCGGTGCCGAGCAGCGTCACCTCATCCAGCTCCTGTGCCTGCGGAATGTCGGTCACGTCCACCATAAACTGATCCATGCAGATGCGGCCGAGGATGGGCGCGCTCTTGCCGTGGATCAGCACTCTGCCCTTATTTGAGAGCTGGCGCGGATAACCGTCCGCGTAGCCGACCGGAATGGTGGCGATGCGGGTTTTCTGCTTCGTGACAAAGGTGCCGCCGTAGCTGACCGGCACGCCCGCCTCCACCTCCTTGATGAGGGTAATGTGACTCTTTAACTCCATTACCGGCTTTAACGGCACGTTTTCCTTACAGACCTCCTCTGACGGGTAAATGCCGTAAATGCTGATGCCGGCGCGCACAAGGTTTAAATTTGCATACGGCATGTCGATGATGCCGGCGCTGTTTGAACAGTGGCGCAGCGGAATGTCTACCCCCGTCTCCTTCAGCTTATCTGCAAACTTCAGATAGCGCTCAAGCTGATCCTGCGCGGAGGTTTTATCCGTCTCATCCGCGCGCGCAAAATGCGTGAACATGCCTTCGATTTTTATGTTCGGCAGCCTGCTGATCAGCATGATCTCCAGAACACTCTCCGCTGTTGCGGGATAACCGATGCGCGTCATGCCGGTATCAAGACCGATATGGATAACCGCCGTTTTGTTCTGGCGCGTCGCTTCCATGGAAAGCTGTTCCGCCATGGAGAGCTTGAATACTACCGGCCGGATGTCCTCGCGGATAAGATCCGCGTAATGCTCCTCAAAGACATAGCCGAGAATCAAAACCGGCTTTTTAATGCCCGCGCTTCGAAGCTGAAGCGCTTCCTCCGCGGTAGCGACGGCAAAGCCCCAGAGATAATCATACGCTTCCACGAGCCGCGCGATCGGAACCGCGCCGTGTCCGTAGCCGTCCGCCTTGATGACGGCGATCATCTTCGCCGACGGATGAATGTTTTTACGCATTGAGGCAAAATTGAATGCAACGGCATCAAGATCGATGCCGGCATAAACTCTGCTGTAATTTTTCATAATGATCCTCCTTCCGCATGTTGGATACAGATAATAAATGTCGGTTATTTATGCGAGCCAATAGGCAAATTTCTTTTAAGATACACCGTATAAAATATGCTCTATAATGTCGCCCGCCATCATAGAGTAGGTGCCGCGCTCTTTCGCGGCGGCGTCCCCGGCTAAGGCATGGATATGGACACCGAGCTTTGCCGCCTCAAAGAGCGGCATTTTCTGCGCGAGCAGACCGCCGATGATCCCGGCTAAGACGTCGCCGCTGCCGCCGGTCGCCATACCGTTGTTCCCGCAGGTGTTCCATGAGCAGTCCGTTCCGTCGGAGACGACGGTTTTTGCGTCCTTCAGAACCGTGATTACCCTGTGAGCGGCGGAAAATTCTCTTGCCGCTTTTGCCGGATCCTTTTTGATCGCTGCAGAGGACAGACTGCTCAAACGGCTCATCTCGCCAATATGCGGAGTAATGATGAACGGCGCGCCGGCAAGCTCCCAGAGCTTATCGTCTGCTGACAAAATGTTAAGCGCATCCGCGTCCAGCACGCGCGGCAGGTGATCTGCCGACAGAACGTATTTTAAGATCTCCTTTTTGACTGCTCCGGTTCCAAGCCCGCAGCCCGCAGCTACCGCTGTCATGCTGTCAAGACAGTTTTTAAGCGGCTCCGGTGTCCAGTCTTTCGGATCGTAGGTGATCAGCACAGCCTCCGGAAGAAGCTGCTGGAGGATCACGCGGTTGCATTCCTCGGTATAAATATAAACCAGACCTGCGCCCGTTCGGTATGCCGCTTTTCCGGCCAGATACGCCGCACCGCACATATTGCGGCTGCCGGCGACAACGAGCAGCTTCCCGTAGGTGCCCTTAAACGAATCTGCCTTTCGCTGCGGAAGCACCGCGGACAGATTTTGCGGACAATAAATGGATTCCATTTCTGTTTTCCTTTCTGCGGCACGTAAACAGGGCTGCCGCAAATTTTTGCAGAAGCCCCGTCACTTAACTTGTATTCTTTTCGCGCTGATATTTCGTAATATTGTATGACAGCTGCATCAGGCTCTCGGAAAGATGGACGTTCTCTACCACCACATCATCCGGCAGATTCAGATCCGTATGAGCAAAGTTCCAGATTGCCTTGATACCGGATTCCACCAGCTTTATCGCCACTTCCTCCGCCGCCGCCTTCGGGAGCGTAAGGGTAGCGATCTGGATGTCATTCTGTTCCAGAAACTCCGGCAGTTCATCCAGCATACGGATCTCAATACCGCGGATCTTTTTTCCGATAAGCTGTGGGTTCACATCAAACATCCCGATCACACGAAACCCGCGCTTTTCAAATCTTACATAATTCGCAAGAGCCTGTCCGAGGTTGCCCGCACCTAAAATAATCATGTTGTAGGTTTTATCCAGTCCAAGAATCTTTCCTATCTCATGATACAAAAATTTTACATTATAACCGTATCCCTGCTGACCGAAACCGCCGAAATTATTCAGATCCTGGCGTATCTGCGACGCAGTCACCTGCATGCGGTCGCTCAGCTCATTGGATGAGATGCGCTCTACGCCATCGTCAAGAAGTTCACCAAGATACCGGTAATAACGGGGAAGGCGTTTTATGACAGCCCTTGAAATTTCCTTTTCCTCCAACAAAATCCCCCTCCGAAATCTTTTAAATAATGCTGTAATTATACACCAATGTGAAAATTTTGTCAATCACAGACGTACGGTTACGAAAATATCATAAATTGCCTGAATTGCCTTTTCAAAATCATTATTGCTGACACCAATGATGATATTCAGCTCGCTGGAGCCCTGATCGATCATGCGGATATTGATATCTGCATGGGCGAGCGCTGAGAAAATTCTTCCCGCGGTTCCTCTCGTAGAACGCATACCGCGTCCAACGACAGCGATCAGCGCCAGATCCGATTCCATGTCCAGATAATCGGGCGACACGGCGCGGCGGATACCTGCAAGCACCTTCTGTTCCTTTTCCTCAAAATCCGACTGATGAACAAACACGCTCATCGTGTCGATGCCGGACGGGATATGCTCAAAGGAAATGCCGTTATCCTCAAATACGCTGAGTACCCTGCGCCCAAAGCCGACTTCCGTGTTCATACGGTCTTTCTCTATATTTATTGCAGCAAATCCTTTTTTCCCGGCAATTCCGGTTATGGTATATTTCGGCTTCCGGCAGGTGCTCTCCACGATCATTGTGCCCGGTGCGGATGGATCGTTTGTGTTGCGGATGTTGATAGGGATTCCTTCGCTCCTCACAGGGAAGATCGCTTCATCGTGCAGTACGGAGGCGCCCATATAAGCAAGCTCACGCAGCTCGCGGTAAGTAATCGTCTCGATCGGTTCCGGATTTTTCACGATACGCGGATCGGTTACAAGGAAACCGGAAACATCCGTCCAGTTTTCGTAGAGATCCGCTTTCGCGGCGCGCGCCACGATAGAGCCGGTAATATCGGAGCCGCCTCTGGAGAAGGTGCGGATGGTGCCGTTTGTCATCGCCCCGTAAAAGCCCGGGATCACGGCGTTCTCTGTTTTTCTCAGTTTTGCTGAGAGAATCTTATTTGTTTTTTCGGAATCAAATGTACCATCCTCCCGGAAAAAGATAACCTCCGCCGCATCAATAAATTCAAAACCAAGATACGCCGCCATGATGATACCGTTTAAATATTCTCCGCGGGATGCTGCATAATTGTTTCCCGCGCCCTTTTCAAAATAATCGTGAATCTGCGCAAATTCCTTTTCCAGTGACAGATTCAGATGCAGCCCCGCAATGATCTCGTCATAACGCTCCTTGATCTTTCCGAGCTTCTGATCGAAATTCTTTCCGCTGATCGCCGTCTCATAGCAGTCGTAAAGCATATCGGTTACCTTTATGTCGCCGTCGAAGCGTTTACCCGGCGCAGACGGCACCACATATTTCCTGCTCTTTTCCGCCCGGATGATACTTCCGGCTTTCTGAAACTGCTCCGCACTGGCAAGCGAGCTTCCACCAAATTTCACAACTTTTTTCATTCCCCAGATTCCTCCTGTGTATTCTTTTCCTGCACTTTCCTGCAGCCGTATTTTTATATTCAGCCGATAAATCTAAGATATTTTACAGCATTTCTCTGAAAAAAGCTAGTAGAAATTGACGCAATATGCTAAACTATCTTAGAAAAACACAGAAAAGGAAAAAAATCATGATTTTAACATGCAGTCATATATCAAAAGCTTTTGGTACAAATGAAATTTTAAAGGATGTCTCCTTTCATATTGAGGAGCGGGAAAAAGCGGCGATCGTCGGCATCAACGGCGCTGGGAAGTCAACGCTTCTGAAAATTATCATGAAGGATCTGTCAGCGGATGAGGGCGAGGCAGTCTTCGCAAAGGGGACTTCTATCGGCTACCTGGCGCAGCACGATGCGGTCTCCAGCAGCAATACGATCTACGAGGAACTTCTGGAAACGCGCCGCGACGTGATCGCACTGGAGGAGCGTATCCGCGCTCTGGAGCAGGAAATGAAGCATTTGGACGGCGACCGCTTAAATGAAGCGCTGGAAACCTACAACCGTCTCAGCACCGAATTTGAAAATAAAAACGGCTACGCTTATCAGAGCGAGATCATCGGTATCTTAAAGGGACTTGGTTTTTCGGAGGAGGAGTTTTCGAAGAATATTGATACGCTCTCCGGCGGGCAGAAAACGCGCGTGGCGCTCGGCAAGCTGCTTCTGCAGAAGCCGGACATCATCTTCCTGGACGAGCCGACCAACCATCTCGACATGAACTCGATCGCCTGGCTGGAGGTCTATCTGCAGAATTATCCGGGCGCCGTGGTGATCGTGGCGCACGACCGCTATTTTCTCAACAAGGTCGTGACGAAGATCATCGAGCTGGACAACGGGCACTCTTGCGTTTTTTCGGGCAATTACAGCGCCTACGCCGAGAAGCGCGCGCAGATGCGCGAGGCACAGATGAAGGCATACCTCAACCAGCAGCAGGAAATTAAGCATCAGGAGGAGGTCATCACAAAGCTCCGTTCCTTTAACCGTGAAAAAAGTATCAAGCGCGCCGAAAGCCGTGTCAAGATGCTTGACAAGATCGAACGTCTGGAAAAGCCATCGGAGGTGGCCAGCGAGATGAAGATCCGCCTGGAACCGCGCATCACCAGCGGAAACGATGTATTAAAAGTGGAGGGACTGGCAAAGTCCTTTGGCTCTCTCTCACTCTTTTCGGATCTGAACTTTGAGATTAAGCGCGGCGAAAAGGTTGCGATTATCGGTGATAACGGTACCGGAAAAACAACACTTCTGAAAATCCTGAACGGAGTATGTGAGCCGGACGCCGGTTCTTTTTCGCTTGGCAGCAAGGTACATATCGGCTATTATGACCAGGAGCATCATGTGCTCCACATGGAGAAAACGTTGTTTGAAGAGATTTCCGATGCGTATCCGGCACTGACCAATACGCAGATCCGCAATGTGCTCGCTTCCTTTTTGTTTACCGGAGACGATGTATTTAAGCGGATTTCCGATCTGAGCGGCGGCGAGCGCGGGCGCGTATCCCTTGCCAAGCTGATGCTGTCGGAGGCAAATTTCCTCATCCTGGATGAGCCGACCAATCATCTTGATATTACTTCGAAAGAGATCCTGGAGAACGCGCTGAACCAGTACACCGGCACGGTGCTTTATGTGTCGCACGACCGCTATTTTATCAACAAGACAGCGTCCCGCATTCTGGAACTGACAGGAAACACGCTGGTGAATTATATTGGAAATTACGATTATTATCTGACGAAAAAAGAAGAACTGACACGCATCTATGCGCCGCAGGCAGCGGAGAAAACCAGTACCGGGCTATTTGGGAATGCCATTGCCTCTCCTGCAGTCACAGGTGAATCGGATGTAAAGCGCGACTGGAAGCAGCAAAAAGAGGAGCAGGCGCGTGAGCGCAAGCGCCAGAATGATTTGAAAAAAACAGAGGAACAGATCCAGGCGCTGGAGACGCGCGATGGTGAGCTTGATGAAATGCTTGCGCAGCCGGAGGTCTATTCCGACGCTGCCCGCTGTATGGAGCTGAATAAGGAGAAATATGAAATCTCCCAAAAGCTCGAAGAATTGTATGAGCTCTGGGAGACGCTGATGTAGTATTAAAGTTTTTCCCGGATCGCGCGGATGAAGTCGGCGCTGTTTAATACAGTGACATTTTCCAGGGTGGTGATGAGAGCAAGGTCCTTTGTCATTTTGCCCTCCTCGATGGTAGCGATGGTCGCTGCTTCCAGCCTGTCTGCGAATGCCATCAGCTCCGGCAGGCTGTCAAGCTCGCCGCGCTTTCTGAGCGCGCCGCTCCAGGCAAAAATAGTGGCAACGGAGTTTGTGGAGGTCTCCTCCCCTTTCAGGTGCTTATAATAGTGACGCTGAACGGTTCCGTGCGCGGCCTCGTACTCATAGCAGCCGTCCGGAGATACCAGCACAGATGTCATCATCGCAAGGGATCCGAATGCAGACGAGATCATATCGCTCATAACGTCGCCGTCGTAGTTTTTGCACGCCCAGATGTAGCCGCCCTCCGACTTCATCACACGCGCTACCGCGTCGTCGATCAGCGTATAGAAGTAGGTGATGCCTGCTTCTTTAAATCTATCCGCATATTCTGCGTCAAAGATTTCCTGCATGATATCCTTGAAGGTATGGTCATATTTTTTGGAAATGGTATCCTTGGTGGCAAACCAGAGATCCTGTTTTGTATCCAGCGCATAGGCAAAGCAGCTTCGCGCAAAGCTCTCGATGGAGCTGGTGAGGTTATGCATTCCCTGCAGCACGCCGCTTCCCTTAAATTCATGGATCAGCTCGCGCGTTTCGTTTCCGTTTTCATCGGTAAATACAAGCTCCGCTTTTCCTGCTCCCGGAACCTTCATCTCCGTTGCCTTGTAAACATCGCCGTAGGCATGTCTTGCGATCGTGATCGGCTTTTTCCAGGTGCGCACGTTCGGCTCGATGCCCTTTACGATGATCGGCGCGCGAAAAACGGTGCCGTCGAGAATCGCTCGGATGGTTCCGTTCGGACTCTTCCACATCTCTTTTAAATTGTATTCCTTCACGCGCGCCGCGTTCGGCGTAATCGTAGCGCATTTTACGGCAACACCGTATTTTTTCGTGGCAAGCGCGCTGTCTATCGTGATCTGGTCGTCCGTCTCGTTACGCTTCTGAAGTCCGAGATCGTAATATTCTGTTTTTAAATCGACAAACGGCAGAATCAGCTCATCCTTGATCAGCTTCCAGAGGATCCTGGTCATTTCGTCGCCGTCCATTTCCACAAGCGGGGTTTTCATCGCAATTTTATTCATAATGCTCCTCCTCATTTATACAATCATTTATCAAATTTTATCCAATCCGCCCCAGCTTGTCAAGCAACAGTATCACTTATCTTCATTAATCTCTATTTCAGATATCGTCCGGCGTCCTGCTCCAGCGACTGCCAGACAGAATACTCCGCTCCGATCCCGTCAAAGTATTTTTTGATGTCCCGGTTTAAGGCACTCATTTCCTCAACGGCATTCATAGCATGGTCACTGGCACAGATCTTCCCAAGACCGGTCGCGCACATCAGCCGAAAGAAAAACAGACAGATCCTGCGGTAAGAAGCGCTTTCATAGTTTGCATCGCTGGCCGGAAGGATATTATGCCCCGCCCGCTCGATTGCGCGGTACCCCTCAAGATTGGCGTTCAGAATCCGTTCCAGATAGGCGGCATTCCCTTTGAGCCTGTGCAGATCGCCGTCCGCATAGTAGCAGGCAAATGCCACCGGCAGTACAAAAGCTGCATGACAGAGCAGATAATCTCCCATATTGGGTTCGTAGGTCACCCTGTATCCGGTGCCTGTGAAAATCTGCCCGATCAGAGCTTCGTTGGAGGGCGCATCTTTCAGCTGCCCGATCGTGATTTTTTTGAGGTCGATGGAAGCAACCCGCTCCGGTTCCCGATGCCCCGCAGAGGACGCAAAGGCGAACAGCACGTTTTTCTCCGGCAATAATGCGGCATAGTGGGCGGCGCGGACATTGTTGCCCACAAATACAAGATTTTTCGTCCCGTTTGTCCGCAGGAATTCCATTATGCTATCCAACTGGGTATAGCGCATCACAATAAAAATAACATCGTAAACGTCATCCGGTTTTAACCGTGTAATAACCGGAATGCGGCTGACGGTTTCCCGCAGATGAAAGGTCTTTTTCATATGTAAACCATTTTGCTTCAACCGCTCTGCCCACTCGCCCCGGGCCAGCAAAGTCACATCTTTTTTCGCACGATATAAATTATTTGCCAGGTTGCAGCCCAGCACTCCAGCGCCAAAAACCAAAATTCTCACAGCAGCTTCTCCCTCTTCTTTCTTCAGCACAACAATTTTATTTCCGCCAGCAGCGAGCCAGGCAGACATGTTTAAGTGTTTTTTTAGCTTATTCCTGTCCAAGCGCACAAGTGGAAAGCTCTTGTGGTTAGTATTTGCTAACCGCTAATCATATTATCACTCAGACCTGCCTTTGTCAATGAAAAACTAATCGCATAGACAAAGGCAGGAGTCCGTTTTCCGGATTTCCTGCCTCATATGTGCCAATCCTGATCTTTTTACTACATTTATTTCGCACAGAAGCTGTGATTATGCAGCAGCTCGTGCTCCCTGCCCTTTAAAAATCCTTCGTACAGGGAGGTGATCATCGGATTTTCGTCGCACTTCTTGATGACGGAAACACTATCTGCGCGGTAAATACCGGCAGTGCGCGCCGCTTTTGTGCGCTTTCCGGCAAGCCGCGGCTGACCGCCGCCCATGACGCATCCGCGGCGGCATGCCATGATCTCGATCAGATGGTATTCCTTCTCGCCGCTCTTCACCTGCTCCATCACGGTGCGGGCATTTGCAAGTCCGCTCGCCACACAGATTTTGATTTCCATGCCATTGTACGGAACAGAAAATTCACGGATAAATCCCTCCTGGCGCACGCCGCACTCAGCGATCGCCTGGAATGTCTCCTTCGTGTGATCCGGCGCCAGTCGGCGGATGACCGCCTCCGTTACGCCTCCTGTCACGCCAAAGATGACGCCGCCGCCCGAACCGAAGCCAAACGGAATGTCGGAGGACTCCGGCTCCAGCTCCGCAAAGTCGATGCCGGTCGTTCGGATCATGTCGATCAGCTCTGTGGTCGTCAGAACGAAATCGGTGTCTTTTTCGCCCTTCGTGTAGCTGTTTTCGCGGTTCGCTTCCATTTTTTTCGCCGTACATGGCATGATGGATACCATCACCGTCTTTTTGCCACCGCTGTTTGCCGGATCGCGGAAATATTCCTTCACGACCGCGGAGAGCATTCCCTGCGGGGAACGGCAGGTCGACACGTTCTCCTCAAATTCAGGGAACTGGTCGCCCACAAATTTTACCCACGCCGGGCAGCAGGAGGTAAGAAGCGGCAGCTTTCCGCCGTTCTGTACTCTGTCGAGAAACTCGGCGGATTCCTCCATAATGGTGAGATCCGCGCTGAAGGTGGTATCGTATACCTCGTCAAAGCCCATGCGGTGCAGCACGTTCACAATTTTCCCCATTACGCTCCTACCCTTCGGCAGCCCGAACGCGTCGCCGACCGCCACACGCACTGCCGGGGCAACCTGCGCCACCACGCGTGTATCCGGATCAGCAAGCGCATCCCAGACCTCGCCGCGGTTGTGACGGATACTGATCGCACCCGTCGGACAGAAAATGCGGCACTGTCCACAGTTTACGCAGTCCGTCGTCGCGATCTCCCGGTCGAACGCCGGCATCACCATCGCATCCGAGCCGCGGTGTGCAAAGCCGAGCGCGCCGACGCCCTGCAGCTCCTCGCAGACGCGCACGCAGTTTCCGCAGAGAATACATTTATTCGGATCCCGCACGATCGACGGCGAGCTGAAATCCAAAGGACGTCGTTCTTTATAGTTGTCAAAACGCACCTCCATCACGCCGAAGCGTTTCGCCAGCGTCTGCAGATTGCAGTCCCCGCTCTTTTCGCAGGTCAGACAGTCGCGGCAGTGTGCGGCAAGCAGAAGCTCGATGATCAGCTTGCGGTATTTCCGCAGTTTTCCGGTGTTGGTAAAGATCACCATACCGTCTCTTGGTTCCTCCGAGCAGGAAGCAAACGTTCTTCCGCGGTCGTCCTCCACCGTACAGAGGCGACAGGCGCCGAACGTGGAAAGCTCGGAATGATAGCAAAGTGTCGGAATGTCGATGCCTGCATTGCGGATAACGGACAGGACATTCTTTTCATCGGTAAAAGTTACTTTTCTACCGTCAATTATCATGGTTCCCATATTCGTTCCTCCCTACGCTTCAACATAAATGGCATCAAATGCACAGTTGTCCTTACAAGCTGAACACTTAATACAGATATTTGGATCAATATGATAGCATTCCTTGCGAACGCCGGTGATCGCTCCGACCGGACAATTCTTCGCGCACTTTCCGCAGCCCTTGCAGTATTCCGGGTTGATCACAAAGCGGCGCATTGCCTGGCAGACCTTCGCCTTACATTTTTTGTCCACAATATGTTCCTCATACTCCTCGCGGAAGGTACGCAGGGTACTAAGTACCGGGAGCGGCGCGCTCTTTCCAAGACCGCACAGCGCCATATTCTTCACCATCTCGGCAAACTCCTCCAGGCGGTCCAGATCCTCCAGCTCGCCCTTGCCAGCCACAATTTTTTCGAGAATCTCCAGCATACGCTTGGTGCCCTCGCGGCATGGTACGCATTTTCCGCAGGATTCGCGCTGCGTAAAGCTCATAAAGAATCTTGCCACCTCAACCATGCAGGTGTGGTCGTCCATAACAACCAGACCGCCGCTGCCGACGATCGCGCCATATTTTTTGATGGATTCAAAGTCGAGCGGCACATCCAGGTGCTGCTCCGTCAGACAGCCGCCGGAAGGACCTCCGATCTGCACCGCTTTAAAGGTGCCGCCGTCCTTTAAGCCGCCGCCGATATCGAAGATGATCTCGCGCAGCGTCGTGCCCATCGGCACCTCGATCAGACCGGTATTCTGGATGGAGCCGGTCAGCGAGAACGTTTTTGTTCCCGGCGTGCCTTCCGTGCCGATGCTGCGGTACCAATTGGCGCCCTCCAGTACGATTTTCGGGACATTCGCATAGGTTTCCACGTTATTTAAGACAGTCGGTTTTGCCCAAAGCCCCTTTTCTACGGTTCTGGGCGGTTTTACACGCGGCATACCGCGGTTTCCTTCGATCGAAGCCGTCAGCGCGCTGCCCTCGCCGCACACAAATGCGCCCGCGCCGCGGTTGATATGCATATGGAAAGAAAAGTCTGTGCCAAGGATATTATCGCCAAGCATATGCCTTGCTTCCAGCTCGGCGATCGCATGTTTCAGCCTTGCCACCGACATTGGGTATTCGGCACGCACATAGATATAGCCGTTTTCCGAGCCGACCGCGTAGCCTGCGATCATCATACCCTCGATCAGCTTATAGGGATCGCCCTCCATCACAGAGCCGTCCATGAATGCACCGGGGTCGCCCTCATCGCCGTTGCAGACCACATAGCGCTCCTTTTCCGCCTGCCGCGCTACCTGTTTCCATTTTCTGCCGGTGGGGAAGCCTCCGCCCCCGCGCCCGCGCAGCCCGGATCTGTCGACCACGTCGACCACTTCGTCCGGCGTCATCTCAAACAGTGCCTTCTGGAACGCCGAAAAGCCGCCGCTCGCCAGATATTCATCGAAGGATTCCGCGTCAAATTTGCCGCAGTTTTCCAGAACGATGCGCGTCTGCTTCGCGATAAACGGAATTTCATCGGGGCTTTTGTAGGATATACCATTCTGTTTGTAAAGCAGGCTCTCCACGATACCGTCGCCTTTTACGGAGCGCTCAAAAATTTCCTTACAATCGGAAATCTGTACCTTTGTATACTGCACTACCTGGCTGCCCTTCTGGATACGCACCAAGGGACCAAGCTCGCAGACGCCCTGGCAGCCGGTCTTTTTCACGCCGACATGTGTATTTTCATCATGGGGCGTAAAATCAATCCGCACACCCGGCTCATCCTTTGCGATCTTTAAAAACTCCTCGTATATTTTCTGGGAACCGGTCGCGATGCAGCCGGTGCCGGAACAGACGAGAATCCGGCAGTCATAAGAGGCAATTTCCTGTTTTGCGGCTTCACTTGCCTGCATCAAAGCTTCTCTGTTTTCAATCATGCTTGTCACCTCTCAATTCCCGTATTAAACCAATTGCTTTTTCCGGTGTCATTTTCGGATGCACGTCCTCGTTTACCATCACCGTCGGCGCAAGCCCGCATGCGCCGAGGCAGGAAACGGTCTCCACCGTAAACATCATGTCGTCCGTGGTGTGTTTTTTCGCGCTCAGCCCAAGCTCTTTCTGAAATGCTTCCAGGATCGGCGCCGATTTCCGCACATGGCATGCCGTCCCGTCGCAGACCTTAATGACATATTTTCCCTTCGGCTCAAAGGAAAAGTTTTCATAAAAGGTGGCGACGCTGAATGCCTTTGCTTCTGTGATACCGATCTGACCTGCAACATACGTGAGAAGTTCTCCGGGAAGATAACGGTACGCTCCCTGGATGTCCTGCATAATCGGGATCAGTGAGGCTGGTTTTTTACCATAGAACGCGATGATCTCATCCGCTTTTTGATAAAAAGTCTGGTCTAGCATCTTTCGTCCTCCTTTGTATTATATATTTTGCACAATTTATTTTCTTCATAATACCATTTTATGTGTATGATTACAACAAAAGATATTAATTTAACGGCATAGATATTAATTTAACAAAAAAAATCCCGGCAAGCGATCTTGCCGGGAAACCCATTCCGTTTGCTGCAGAAAATGTCAGCATTTTTCTGCATCGGACGGTATGAAGGAGGTATTATATTGTGTAGTCTCGTTGCCTTGAGATTTCCAAATAAAAAAGTAACTGTTCACCCATACAGTCACGATCACAAACCGCGGATACGGCTTGGTTGGATGTTGCGCTGTCTCCTGGAGCACATCTCATGTATCAAGCAGGTTTCCTGGCTGACAGGTCTGCGCTCGCTCCGCCTTCTCGCGCCATGGGTGGCACAATGACATATTGGAGTCTGCTCCCTGATCACAGTGACCGGTTCGTTTGGGATTCTCACCCAATTCCCTCTTCAAAGCAGTATGTACGACCGCTCTGCACTTGATACAGCAATTATCAATTACACACTTATAGTATAGTCTGTGCACGCCTGTTTGTCAATTGCTTTTTCACAATTGTGAAAAGCTGCTGCCTGCGTGAAAGAAACACAGATGATAAGAAGCTGCGCCGCCAGGATCAGCGGGATTCCGATGGTGAATTTCGGCTTTTGTGTTTTGTGATGAAACACATACATGCCGAGCAGCGCTCCCACGGAGCCGCCCGCCGCTGCAAGCAGAAATAATCTGCGCTCCGGCACGCGCCATTTTCCTTTTACCGCCCGGTATTTATCCAGTCCGAATGTGCCAAAAGCAAGCAGATTGACAGCGGCAAGATAGATAAGAACAATATAATTCAGCATTCCGTTTTTCCTCCCGTGCAG
The DNA here is from genome assembly GCF_905201705.1 of uncultured Marvinbryantia sp. Lineage (GTDB taxonomy): Bacteria > Bacillota > Clostridia > Lachnospirales > Lachnospiraceae > Marvinbryantia. The sequence goes on along the minus strand of NZ_CAJKOX010000015.1, from coordinate 9,433 downwards.
ATTTTTGCAATGCAGATGCGGATGCGCGCCGCCGGATTCATTCTCTGCCGGAGGCGCGCATCCGTCTTATACTATACCGGATTTCCGGGATGCTGTAAAGGACTACTCAAATACAATTTCTTTATGATACAGCGCCATTTCATCCAGCAATGCCCTGTTATCCGCGCCTTCGCCGGACAGGAGCTGTCCTTTTGAGCTCATGTATTCCTCAAAGTCACAGATATATACATCTATCCGGCTGATTTCCTGCCCCTGCACCGCAAACGTATTCGTAGTTCCACCGGAACCATAGGGAAGCTGCTTTCCATTTTCATCCAGAGCCGTCAGGAAATATCCCATTCCGGAGGGAGAAGAGCTCTCCGCCGGACTCTGCATTTCTATGACAATCTCAAACGGCGTTTTTGTAACCCTGGTCACGCCAAGTCCGCTCTCATCGAAATCATTGATTTCCAGCACCTGTGAATCAGCCGTATTTTTCGTTACTCCGAAGGTGAAATCCCATTCGCCCTCCTTCCACCAGTTTTCGTAGCGGTTCGGGAATATTCCGGCATCCGGGTAAAGCTCGTCATACTTCCGCTGCTGCTCTTCAAATAGCTGGTGCTCAATCTGTTTTTCTTCCTCCGTGAAATTCTCATAGTCATCGATATCCAGACCATGCTCCGCCAGAGCAGCATTATATTCATCTACCAGCTCCTGCGGCATTGCAGGAAGGGAGGCCTCCGCCAGGTCGGCAACGACCTTATCAAATTTCAGCGTGACAGAGAAATCCTCCGGAACCTCATAATAAGTTGTGTAATCTTTTATGTCCGGTCCGCCGGCAGATGCTATTACAGAAGCACTCAGCACATCCGTGCCAAGAATTTCTCTCAACCGGTCATATACATCGGACGCCGCAGTATCCAGCTCCTCTCTGCTGATGCCAAGCTGCGCCGCAAAGAAATCATTCTGGGCTTCAAAATACTCGTCCTGAACAGATTCTGTGGTATCGCTCAGGTCAAAGCGCATAACTCCGGCAAAGGTATGCTCATCCGTCAGTCTTCCTTCTACCGGCTCTGCGATGACGACTGCTTCCGGATAGTAGTCTGTAAGAAGCGTGCCGTTCCTCAGATACAGGTAGGCATTTCCGTCCTCATCTTTGCTGATGTCGGGGAAGCCTTCCTCCGACCGGACAACCAGCGCCACATTTAAAGACATGTCATTGCAGTAAACCTCGGAAAGAGTAACCGTAACGCCGTTAAAGGTCTGGCTGTAGCTGCCGTCTGCACCGGTCGCCGCAGCTTCTGCTCCGGCAGGCGCTGTCTGTCCGTCAACTGCGGACGCGGTCTGCTCTTCCGCTGCGGCGCCGCTCTCCGCTTCCTGAAGCGATGTCGCGTATTTTTCATAATCGCCGGAAAAACCAAGAGAACTGCCGATTTCTGCAAATACATGTCCCACCAGCGGAATATTTGCCGCAAACGCCGGGTTGGAGATACAGATGGTGGAGAACACGGCGGCCGATGCCGCCAGCGTACCGGCAACCGTAAGCGCCTTTCTCCTGCTGCGCCCGCGTCCCTTTTTCGTTTCCTTTCCGTTGCGCGCCTGCGCTTCTGCGCGGATTTTATCAAACGCCCCGCTCTGCGCCCTCTTTACCGCGTCAGGCAGCGCAAAATCCCGCTGCAGTACCTGCTCTATTGTTTTATCCAAACGTGTTTCTGATGAAGTGAAATCGCTTTGTCTGTTCATTCTGTCCTTCTCCTTTCCTGTCTGCGTCAGAATAATAAGTAACCTTCCGTGAGCTAACGGGCGGCGTATCCGCATAGGCTTCCCGCAGCTGCTGCCTGGCTCTCGCAATTCTGGTCTTTACCGTATTTTCATTCAGCTCCAGAATCGCGGCAATCTCTGAGAGCTTAAAGCCCTCCACATAGTGCAGAATCAGCACGACACGGTATTTTTCATCCACGGTCTCCAGCATTTCCTTAAACTCAAATTCCGCGATAGACATGTCGCTCTGCGGAATATCCGCAAAATCCTCCTGCAGATTCAGATTGCTGTAATGGCGGCGGATACTGTTGCATTCGTTTATCAGAATACGGATCATCCAGGTTCTGAAATACTCCGGCTTCTTCAGCGTATGAAGCTTTTCAAAATAGGTAAGGATGGTATCCTGAATGGCGTCCGCCGCATCCTCATCGTTATTTAAAATTCCACGGGCTACCTTTATACATTGCAAGAGAATTGCGCTCCATCAGCTCCAGAAATGCATCCGTATCCGACTTCATCGCGCGCTTTACAAGCTGTATCATTTTATAGCCCTCCTTTCTGGAGGCAAACAGCCCCTTTTTTCATCCGGATTTGTATGATTTGCAATATTGCTTTCGTCTTACAATCATTAGATGAAAAAAAAGGGCAAAAGGTTTCAGATTTTTTTAGCTTACGATATGATAATAACTCCGCGCCGTGATGCTGTACACGCAAACATAGCAGATGGAAAAAATTCCTGCTACCACAGCCGTCACTCCGGCAAACAGAAGCGTATTATTCATGTAAAATGCCTGCAGGATCTGCCGCATCAGCGGAAAGGCGACCACACAGTGAATGAGTGCTGTCCCGAGCGGCAGGAAAAACAGGATCAGGATCTGGCTCTTTATGGAGCGTTTGATCTCCCGCTTATCCATACCGACCTTCTTCATGATTTCGTAGCGGCCGCGGTCCTCGTAGCCCTCGATAATCTGCTTATAGTAAATGATCAGCACGGTCGCCATCAGGAACAATGAGCCCAGATAAATACCAAGGAACAGCATACTTCCATACATCAGATAGCTTGACTGGCGGAATTCGTAGCGGCTTTCCGTCAGATACCGCGGAACTCCCTCCGCTTCCTCCAGCTTGCTGAGAATATGGTCATACAGAGCGCTTGCCTCTTCCTCGCCGCCCGAAACGTCAAATTGTATCTTGTATTGCATATCGCTGGAATAATCAAAGGTCTCTTTTTGCAGACGGTCGATCTCCGCCAGCCGTTCGTCGCTGCTCACAACGATGCAGAACCAGCACGGCACTGTATTTGCCATCATATTGCTGACCGGAAATTCATCAAGATCGGCAGCGATCGTAAATTCTTCTCCCATTAACCGGAAGCTATCCGCAAGCGTTCCCTTGGCATGATAAACCGCAGTCTCATTGTCCGCAAGAGACAGCGTCCCGCCGGTCATGCGTGCGTAGGTTTCCGCAGAGATAAAGGTGACGGCAGCAAGGTCGTCATAGGAAACGGAGGCGCGGTCTTCAACCGCGGAATCGGGAAGCAGCTCGTTCTCCCGCTTAAGAAACGTCACGCTCAGCGACTGGTATGCCTGATAGTTTTCAAACGACACGTCCAGCTCCGCGGCCGTCTCCTCCACCATCTTTTCCATTGCAGCATTCTGCTGCGGGCTGCTCTCATAGAAGGTGAATGCAAGCTCCGTCGGGAATCGCGTGTCGGCGATATCCTTCATCCCGGCATAGAGGCTGACTGTAGTGGAGAGCACCAGCAGCACGCCCGTTGAGAGGATGCAGATATTTGCAAGCCCGACTGCGTTTTGCTTCATGCGGTAAATCATGCCGGACACAGCCACAAAATGATTGGTGCGGTAATAATAATTTTTCCGTTTCTTCAGCATTTTTAAAAGCGCAATGCTCCCGGTAAGAAACAACAGGTAAGTGCCCACCATGACAAGCAGCACAGCGATAAAGAGCATGGTGAGGGCCTCCACCACATTGTCGGTCGTGACAGCGATATAATAACCTGCCGCCATGCATATCACGCCAAGCAGTGCCAGAAACCAGCGTGTCTTCGGCTCCCGCTCTCCGGTATTTTCACTCTTTAGCAGCTCGATCGCGGACGCCCGGCGGATAGAATGCACATTGTAGAGCATTACCAGCACGAAAATACCGGCAAATACCAGCGGCGTCGTGCGAAGCGCAAAGAAATCGATATGGTAGGCAACAGAAACCGGGTAATGAAATACCTTTAAAATTATCAGAAACATCAGCCGATCCAGAAGCAGTCCGGCAGCAACTCCGCCCGCGATCCCGGCAAATGCCAGTATCAGCGTTTCCCATATCATAATGCCGGTAATGTGACGCTTCTCCAGACCGAGAATATGGTACAGCCCCAGTTCCCGCTTCCTGCGCTTCATCAGAAAGCTGTTCGTATAGAAGATGAAGATCAGGGCAAAAATCCCGATCACATACACACCGAATGAAAGAACCATTGCGGCTGCCGCTTTTTCTGTGAACGCCGGATTGCGGCTCACACTGCACATGCTGTAAAACATCGCGGTCATCAGAATGACCGTCAGAAGAAACGGCAGGTAAAAACGGCGGTTATTGCGAATGTTGGTCCACGCCATCGTGCGGAACAGTCCCCTACGCATGAAGCTCACCACCTGTCTGCAGAATCGTCAGCGTGTTGGAAATTTTCTCAAACATTTCCTCACTCGTCATCTCTCCGCGGTAAATCTGGTGGAACACTTCGCCGTCCCTGATGAACAGGACGCGCTTTGCGTAACTCGCCGCCTTGGTGGAGTGCGTAACCATCAGAATCGTCTGCCCCTCGGCGTTAATGTCGGAAAACAGCTTTAAAAGGCTTTCTGACGCTTTGGAATCCAGCGCTCCGGTCGGCTCATCCGCCAGCACAAGCTTCGGTCTTGTGATCAGTGCGCGCGCTGCCGCAGCACGCTGCTTCTGTCCGCCGGATACCTCGTAGGGAAACTTTTTTAAAATGTCGCAGATAGCAAGTTTTGAGGCAATCACCTTTAAGCGCTCTTCCATCTGACTGTAATTGCAGCCGGAAAGTACCAGCGGCAGCAGAATATTATCCTCCAGGGAAAAGGTGTCCAGCAAGTTAAAATCCTGGAACACAAAACCGAGGTTCGTGCGCCGGAAAGCGGATAGCTCCTTCTCCGAGATTGCGGAAAGGCTTTTTCCGTTCAGCTTCACGTCTCCGCCTGTCGGTTTGTCGAGCGCGGCAAGAATATTGAGCAGCGTGGTTTTTCCGCTCCCGCTCTCGCCCATGATGGCGACATACTCGCCCTGTTCCACCGAAAAATTGACGTTTTTCAGGGCGACGACCTGGTTTCCGCCAAAGCGGGTGGTATATACTTTCTTCAAATGAGTGACATCTAATAATGGCATTGTATATCCTCCTTTATCTGATTGCAGCGCCCGCCCGCAAACGCTTTCGGAGGTACCGTTCACTTTGTTCGCAGTAACCTTCCGGGCGCTGTCTTTATGCTAAATATACAATACGGGGAAATGCGCTGCCATAGCTTTGGCTTACATTTCCCCGTCCAGCCTTACAATTTTGAAAGATTCGGAAATAAAACGGTCATTTTCGTACCGGTGCCCGGTACCGATGCCACCTCTATGCGATGCCCCAGCTTATCGAGAATCTGCTTGCACAGATAAAGTCCAAGCCCGGTTGCTTTTTTATCCCGCCTGCCGTTAAAGCCTGTGTAGCCCTTCTCAAAAATGCGCGGCAGATCCTCCGCGGAAATGCCGATGCCGGTGTCCTCTATCACAAAGCCCTGCCCTCCCTCTGCGCCGTAGATGGAAATCGTCCCGACGTTGGTATATTTCAGGGCATTTGACAAAAGCTGTTCGATAACAAATACCATCCATTTTTCATCGGTCAGCACCTTCTGGTGCGTTTCCGAAAAATTGACGGACAGCTTCCTGCCAATAAACATGCGGGCATATTTGCGCAGCGCCTGGCGTATCATATCGTCCAGGTCATACGTCTGCAGGACAAAATCGTTTGCCGTACTGCCGAGCCGCAGATACTGCAGCACCATTTCCGTATACTGCTCGATTTTAAAAAGCTCCAGCGACATTTCCCCGGCATTAGGGCTTTCCTCGGTCTGCAGCAGCAGGTTCATGGCGGAAATCGGCGTCTTAATCTGATGGACCCACAGCGTGTAATAGTCAATCAGATCCGCATATTGTATGGCGGATCGCTCCTGCTCGTCAATCCGGTTCCTGTAAATTTTCCGGATAAGCGTCTGGTATTCCTCCTCCAGATAATCGAAGGGAAGCGGAAAATCCTCCGGCACCGGAAGCTCCTGCGAAAGCATAAATTCAATCTTGCGGCAATGCGATACATAGCGCAGAAAGTCGAATATCAGAAAAAGCAGTCCGCAGGCGACGGAAAGCAGCGCCGCGTAAAGCGCAGCGGAGACCGGCAGATCATACAGAAAATAAACAAGGCAGAAGCAGCCGGTAAGAAGCAGAAACCACAGCAGCACCTTGTAGATGCGCTTCAGATAACCGGTCAGATATTTACTCCACAAGATAACCAATTCCTTTCTTCGTCACAATATAATCGTAAAGCCCCGCCTGCTCCAGCTTTTTGCGAAGCCTTGTGACATTGACGGTCAGCGTGTTATCATCAATAAAACTGTCCGTCTCCCACAGACGCGCCATGATCGTGTCGCGGCTCACCACACGCCCCTTATTTTCCATCAGGATCCGCAGTATTCGGTACTCGTTTTTCGTCAGCTCCACTACCTTGTCTTCATAAAGCAGCGTGGTATTGTCCATATTCAAAACCACGCCCCGGTGCTCCAGGATACTGGTCTGCCCGGCAAAATCGTAGGTGCGGCGCAGCACTGCCTGGATTTTTGCGGTCAGTACCGTCAGCTCAAAGGGCTTCGCCAGAAAATCATCCGCCCCGTAATTGACCGCCATAATGATGTTCATATCATCGGCGGCGGAGGATATAAAAATCACCGGCGCCTTGGAAATTTTGCGGATCTCGCTGCAACAGTAATAGCCATTGTAGTACGGCAGGGAAATATCCATCAGCACAAGATGCGGCAGGAAGGAGGAAAATTCCGCCGTGATATTGGCGAAATTTTTAGCCACCTGCGCCTCGTATCCGAAGGAAGCCAGATATTCACATATTTTATCCGCAATCACTCGGTCATCCTCCACAATTAATATTTTGTAAATCATGATGTCCTCTCCTTTTCCAGAAGCATCTGCTCCAGCTTGGCGGCAGCGATGCTCAGTGGATGCTCCGTATGCCTTATCAGACAGATAGCCCTCTCCGGAACCTCCTCCGCAAGCTGCAGCCGCCGGATACCCTCCCCTTCTGTTTCATTTTTCAGAAATTCTTCCGGAACGAAGCCGATGCCAAGATTGTTCTTTACCATCGGCAGAATCTGGTCCGCCGTCGCCGCCTCGATATCCGGCGCCAGCGTCAGATGATGCTGCAGAAACCAGTCGTGATACAGTGCATAGGTTTTGGTCTGCGTTCCCAGGCAGATGACGGGGTACTGCGCCAGCTCTGCAAGAAAGATTTTTCTGCCCGCCAGATGGGCGAATGCCGGACCGCAGATCGCCTGCTCGCGCAAGGTGCGCAGAACGCTCAGTCTCATCTGTGGGGAGGTGTCCGCCGGCGTTGTTACCACCGCAAAATCGACCAGACCGTTTTTCAGCGCGTCGACCGCCTGCGGAGTGGAATAATTTGATACCCGCAGGCGGATGCCCGGATAAAGCTCCCGGAACTGCTTCAGCACCGGAAGCAGCAGGCAGTGCAGCGCCACCTCGCTGGCGCCGATGGAAACCACGCCGCTCTGCAGCCCCCTGTCCAGCAGCAGCTCCTGCTCGCCCTCCTGGATATGCTCCGCCGCGATGCGGACATGCGCGTAGAGCTTCTCCCCCTCCGGCGTGAGGGAAACGCCGCGGCTGGAGCGCACAAACAGCGTACAGCCCAGCTCCCGCTCCAGATTCTTAATCGTACGGGTGACATTCGGCTGATTATTCAGCAGGATATTCGCCGCCTGCGTAAAGCTGCGATATCTCGCCACATAATAAAAAACCCGGTAATAATCGTAGCTGATATACACGTTGCCCTCCTATAAAGCCAGCGGATTTTTCCGCGCTGTGCGTCTTTGCTGTTACTGTTCACGTCGTTCACAGTAACTCTTTGCTTCACTCCGGTCGTTGCCAGATGGGTGCCGCTGGCATTATCATGTCATTTTGATATATATTAAATGCGAAACATACATTTTACATATTCTTTGTTTTCTATTATAGTATAAGCGCTGCGAATGTGCAAGCGTCTCCTGGTGCTGTTTACTTCGACACAGCGGACAGGACGCTGCAGAAAAATGGAGGGAATTGTTATGGAAGAGATTATGGAACTGCTTATGATTCTGGCTTTCTGCGTGGCCATCGCCGTGCAGCTTGTCCATCAGATTTCCGGTAAGAAAGCGGCTAATCCTGTTACCCGTGCTGCGCTCGCCGCGCTTTGCGCCGGGTTTCTTATCGGAACAGTGAACAAAATTATTACAGCGCCATCCTCACAGATGTTTCTGGCATATCTGTCCGGATTTATGCTGAGCTACAGCGCACTGGTGCTGACATTTCCGGGACGGAAGGCTGCGTAACCATGAAGAAAAAGCTACCTTCTCACGGACAGATGTCCGAAGCCTTTCTGACAGCGGCTTTTTTGTCCGCGTCGGGCGGACTGCAGGATGCCTACACGTATCTTACCCGCGGCAGCGTATTTGCCAACGCGCAGACCGGAAATATTGTTCTGCTCAGTGAAAGTCTTTTCGCAAAAAACTGGCATACAACCCTCCGCTATCTCGTGCCGCTGCTCTCCTTTGCCCTCGGAGTGGCGGCGGCGGAGATGATCCGGCATTTCTGCCGGAAGATGACAGCCGGATGGGCGGACAGGCAGCGGCAATGTGACCGGCGTACGAGGCGGTTTCACCGTTTCTTTGAGGGGCGGCTGCACTGGCGGCAGCTTGTCCTTATGCTGGAGGTGCTTCTGCTGTTTTTTGTCGGATTTCTTCCGGAGTCTCTGAATCTTCCGGCAAACGCCCTGGTATCCTTTTCCTGCGCCATGCAGGTGCAGGCTTTCCGGAAAGTGAACGGCTATTCCTTTGCCAGCACCATGTGTATCGGAAATATCCGCAGCGGCGTGGAATCCCTCTGCGCCTGCCGCATCACGCACAACCGGCAGGATTTTTCCAAAGCACTGCACTATTTCGGCATTATCTTTTTCTTTGCGCTTGGCGCCGGAGTGGGCAGCCGTCTCATCCTGGTTCTGGGACTGCGCGCAATCTGGGTATCCTGTCTGCTTCTGCTGGCCGGATTTATTTTGATGCTGATACCGTAAATCCACAGAGGTGTCTGCATATTATATCCCGCCTCAGCCTGCAAGCTTTATCAGGCAGGTTTTCCCACGGAATGCAGCACCATAACACAGTACGGTCTTATAGCCTTCCAGCTCAAGGTTTTTCTTATACTGCTCCTTCTCAATCTGCTGAAGCGCATCCGCACATTCTTTTTCCAGACTGTCCCCATTTCCTTTCTTTCCGGACCATTTCACCTCAATTACAAGCGCACGCCTGTGCCGCTGCTCTTTTATAATGACGTCTGCCCGGCCGGTCCCGGCTTCTGAATTTGA